>JAISZA010000150.1 GCA_031269535.1 Tannerellaceae bacterium | reverse complement strand
ACACCCGGTGAAACCTGCTGCTATAATAGCAGCCACTGCAAAAAATCTAACTAATTTTTTCATTTTCATTTGATTTAATTAATAATACATTTAATAAAAAAAATTGATTGTTGTTTTCTTTTTTTGTTTTTTTTGTTTTTTTGTTTTTAATCATGTTTATATATTTAAAGTGTTGTAGTTGTGCACAAATAAAGTTGTCTGTCAGTACATTACATTTGTTTGTTAATTTGTTAATTCGTCAGCAGTTTATCCGCTTCTTCTTTCTTTTTCACCTCCTCCAGATTTTTGAGGGCGACTTCCAGATTGGCTTCTGCTGCGCGCTGGAACAGTGTTTTTGCGCGTGGCAGGTTTTCCTGCATCATATTGAGCACTCCCAGGTTGTTGTAGTAAGCCGGGTTATTGCGCTGGGCTTTGCGCAGGTAGTTTTCCGCCTTGACCAAGTCTTTTTTCAGCAGGGCGGCGGCGGCGGCATTCAGGTTGGCTACCGGGTCGTTGGGGAAGATGCGCACGGCCGTTTCGAACACGGCTTCGAACTCCTTACTCCCTTCTTCGTAGGTATTAGCCACCAGAAACATTTCATTCAGGCTGAGCTGTTGGGGGCGCGTTTTGATCACCTCTTTGGCTTCTGCTACATCGAAGCCTCTGACGGTGTATTCAATCCGGCTCACCACGCGTCGCAGGCGCGGGTATATCTCGTTCAGCATCCATTCCCACAGCCTTCCGCCGTCTAAGGCTTTCAGCCGGTCTTTGCGTTCGACGGGGTTGTAGTAGCGGATGATGGAGAGCACGGTTTCTTTCGGGGCGAAATTATTCATTCCCTGTATGATTCGGCTGAGTCCTTCCCAGTCTTCTCCTCCGCTACCGAGGCGGTAGAGGTGGGGGGGTATGCCGCTCCGCGAGGCTAAGTAGCTGCGCAGGGCCTCCGCCCGTCCGCGCGAGAGTTCGTTGTTGAAGCCTATCTCGCCTTCGGGCGAGGCATAGCCAGCGATGGAAACACCCGTCACCACCACATTGGCATCCGAACGTATCTCGTTGGTGATCGATTCAATCTTAGAGAGTTCGCGCGGGTTGTTGCCAAAGCCCGGATTGATCTCCGTCCGCGAGACAGGGAAATCAAGGAAGACATCGCTCGACTCGGTGCGTGCTTTTATTTCTTCGACCGCCGGCCGCAGGTAAGCCACATTCGGCAGTACGCGGTAAGGCTTCACGTCCTCCATGACGATGCGTTCGGCTATTTTCTCGGTAGCCAGCTGCTGCGCTTCGCCTCCGCAGGCGCATAGGTCGCTTATCACGTACATCCGCGCTTCGTTCATCCAGGGTTCAAAATCCAGTTCCGTCACATAATGGAAGGGGCCTCTGTTTTCTCTGTCCAAGCCGATTACGGCATAGTGTGCGGCCATCACCTGTCGCTGGCTGCCGCTGAGTTCGGTTTCGCGCAGAAACGCTTTATGCTGCTGTCGTCCGTTTATCTGTATATCTTTCAGTTTCATCTCCCTGCCCTTTTCATTGGTGAGCATTGGGGTAAGGATGAGTGTGCGCTCCGTCGCTACCGACAGATTGGTAAAATCGAAATCAATAGCCACCTGCACCGAGTCTCTCACCTGGCGCAGCCGTTGTATCTTCACGGGTATTTCGCCTCCGTGGACGGTTGTTTGCGCCTCTGCAGGCAGGATATTCATTCCTACTCCGCATACCAGACAGATGTATATAATCTTCTTCATGATTTCGTGCTTTTATTTGATTATATAAATTAGGCTCACACCTACCTTGGTAGGCCCCAGATAAGGCCGTACGTCGTCGCTGAGTTTTTCGGCGCATTTCTCGCATTTATATTTCGCATACTCCATATACGCATATCCGGCTCCGATGGTTGCTTCGATGCTCCAGTGCGTGCTCAGTATCCAGTGGTAGCCATACGAAATTCCTCCTCCATACAGATTTCCTTCGTAGCGGAACTCTTCCATGCCGATCTGCTCGATTCCTCCGATATTATAGCCTCCGATATGTCCGTGCAGCCCCATGAAATGTCCGTTAAATTTCTGGCAGAACCAATAGCGTACTTCCGGCTGGATCAGCCAGTGTTTCAATTTCCGGTTTTCGCCCAGGTCCCAGGGATTATAATTTACAGGCAGCTCCAGCGTCCATTGGGGAGACATGGCAATTTCGAGTCCCAGATTGATTGTAGTGGTCAGATCGTACAGCAGATTATTTTTTACTGCCACCGTCTGCGCCTTTACATTCGGGAGAGCGATTAATGCCATAAGAATAATTAACACATGTATCTGTTTCATTTTTTTCGCCGGTTACCCATTATTTCTGTTCATTCATTTTTTTTAGTCTTCACATTCAAAGCTCAGTTTAGAATTAGTAATTATGTCGTTTTCAGAACTTTGCTTTAATTGTTGTTTTTAACACTTATCCTCTCTATGTTTAGTAAAGAGTTTATCCATTAAGTCATTTATGTCTTTTGTTTATATACACGTAGCAAAGATATATTATTTTTTTATATTATACTATATTTTTAAGCCGTTTTTTTTTACAAATTAAACTTTATGCCATTTTTTTATACATTTTCCTGTTCTTCCCTTGATTTTTTCAATAATTCGCCGGGAGTACAGTTAAATTGTTGTTTACAGAAGCGGTAGAAATGAGTAGCCGAATTAAATTTAAACTCATTCATAATACTCCGGATACTGATTTCGGGGTCCATGGCTTTATAGCGTATATGCTTTGCGATTTGCTGCAGCATCCACTGCCGGGCCGACATGCCGAAGACGTCGCGAAACTTGATATCGAAAGCCGTCCGCCCCATCTGCGACAGATCGGCCAATTCCGAAACGCTTTCCACTTCCAGATAATTTTGTAAAACAAAACTTTTGAAATCAGAAATTCCGATGATAGGATACAGCAGGTTTATAATCTCCTCCCTCGAATAGCATCTGCGCAGCACGAGAAAGAGTTCTTTCTCCTTTATCTCGTGCAGATGTTCGCAGTCGATCCCGCCCTTGAGGTAGGTAATCAGCAGTTCGACAAAGGAGGTCAGGGGGTAGCGGACAGGCGTAGGAGTAAAATGCCAGGTAAGCTCGCCCTGCATCGAGCGGTAGGAGCTGAGCATGACCTTGTCGCAGATGTTCTGCAACACATCAAAGTTCATCACCAGCAGAGCCGAGTCGTGCAAGGCTTTTCCAAAGGCCTTAGCCGCTTTGGGGATCAAGATACATTCGTTTTTTCTGATTTTCCGGTTATAGAACTCATTGCAGTCCAGCCTGAGGAGTCCTTCTTTGAGGAATAAGAGATGATTATAAGAGCCGTCAATCGCCTCCAGGGTATCACCGGCTTTCAGCTCGCTGTATGTAAAGCCTGTCTGAAAATCAGACTTATACCTTTGACATGAAGTATGTTCTTCCAGATAAAACAAATTTGCCATAAATCAAATCTCCTATTAAATTACCTCTTCAATCTTCTCTCTCTTCCGAGTCCGGGGGAGATAAACAATTTTATTTAATGCCGGAAAATGAAAAGACAGAGTAAACAGCTATCATCTAAATTCTTGTCAACCAAACTTCTTCTTTAGTCTTTCAGATAAATAAAATTGCACAGGGCAAAGATATAAAATATTTGTCAAATCAAACAATTTTGTATATTTTTTTCATTCCAGTTGTTTATTTTTCTTAATTATCACTCAATCGCCTTACTCAAAAGTAATTGGAATTTTTCCGGGCGAGCATATTTTCTCTCATGAAGAACCAACTATATAGTTGAGACGTTTATGTCGTCGATCCGCCCATTTGTCCCAGGCCATCCCTCCCATGAGGAGCGTCATTTTTTTTCACATTCACGCCAAACAAGTATTCATCTGATTTCATGCAGATTAATGTTTAAATGCCCGGACAACCCGCCCGGACAACCCAACCCGGACAACCCAACCCGGACAACCCAACCTGGGCACCCAGGGCGATGCCCTGGGCTGGGTTATACCGGGCCTTCAGCCCGACGACATTACACCCGGGCACCCAGGGCGGTGCCCGGGGCTGGGTTATATCGGGCATTCAGCCCGGCGGTAATATTTTGAATTTCAGGTATATCATAGCCAGGCGACAACGTTTTGGGCTGAAGGCCCAATATATCCCAGCCCAATGGCAACGCCTTGGGGCTGCATAAATTTTACACCTAACCCTGGGTGGTGCCGCCGGGCTGGGCTATGACTGGTTTTCAGAAATTCCCATGTTTTCCTTTATATTTTGCCAGCATAATCATCTGGCACTCATTGGATTGCTTCGTCGCTACGCTCCTCGCAATGACGCCGTCCGGACTTTTTATTCACCCCCTTTATTTCTGTTTTCATCTCACTATTTTAAACCGCACGAAGTATAAAAACATGATACTACTTGTCTGCGTCATATTTTTGCGTTGGTTTATTTGTCCGACCTGGGTCGGATAAATAAAAGTATCCGGTACCGGAAAAGAAAGATCAGGAAATTCTGAAGAAAACACAGTACATTTATACTTTGCGCAGTTTAAAATAGTGAGATGAAAACAGAAAAAAACAATATAGGTTCCGGAGGCTGAATAGGCAGCCGAGATTATCTGCGGACATCATTTGGCAACCCAGGGCGGTGCCCTGGGTTGGGTTATACCGGGCATTCAGCCCGGCGACAACGTTTTGAATTTCAGGTATATCATAGCCCAGCGACAACGTTTTGGGCTGAAGGCCCAATATATCCCAGCCCAATGGCAACGCCTTGGGGCAGCATAAATTTTACACCTAACCCCGGGCGATGCCGCCGGGCTGGGTTATGACTGGTTTTCAGAAATTCCCATGTTTTTCCGGATATTTTCATCAGAATATTCTGCCGGTTAAAAATAATGTTGTACTTTTATACCCTACACGTCCACCCTGCTTGCCGAAAGAACATTCAGGGTGGGCGTTTTATTTTTTTGTATAGGGAATACGAAATTTTTTTGGGAGAGCAGAATCCCCGATATATAAATAAATAAAAGCAGTATTATGACACACTCATTATCAAAACTTTACGTTCACATTATTTTCCACGTTAAAACCGGAAGCGTCCTGATTCGTCCCGGAGACGAAAACGAATTATACGCTTATATCGGAGGTATTATTAAAGATAATGCCTCATTTCCCATTAAAATCAACGGAACGGAAAATCATGTTCATGTCTTATCCACTATGTCCAAAAACATATCGCTGGCAGATTTTGTGGAAGAAATCAAGAAAAACAGCAGTCGCTGGATTAAGACAAAAGGCAAATATTATGAATGTTTTGCATGGCAAAGTGGCTATGCCGGCTATTCCGTAAGTCAGACGAAAGTTGCCGTACTGAAAAGGTATATTGAACAACAGAAGCAACATCACCAGTCCGTTTCGGTCAGGGATGAATATCTGCAATTTCTGCGGGAATATTCTGTTGATTTCGACGGGAATTATTTGTGGACATAAATCATACCCAAGGCGTTGCCTTTGGGCTGGGATATATTGGGCCTTCAGCCCAAAACATTACCGCCATCATACCCAAGGCGTTGCCTTGGGCTGGGATATATTGGGCTTTCAGCCCAAAACATTACCGTCGGGCTGAAGGCCCGGTATAACCTAGCCCAGGGCAATGCCCTGGGTTGCCCGGTATAACCTAGCCCAGGGCAACCGCCCTGGGTTGTGGCAACGCCCTGGGTTGTTCGGCGACGTTAACAAACTATATTTGTCTTGAAAAAAAACGGCGTGTCCTTTGGATTATACAAGAAATATGCTTATTTTTGCAAAAACCTGATTAGATTACGCCAAAATGAAAAAAATATCTCATATACCGGAAGCACTTGATGAAGGTACAACGCCGGAAATCAGTTTCAAGAGCTATGACATGCCCGAGGGGTGCCGGTTTTATAAATCAGATTGCAGGGTGCATCATTTAATATGTCTGCTGCAAGGTGAGTTGTCGGTGCATTATAATGAATTTCAAGCCATCCGGGTCAAAGAAGGGGAGCTGTTTTTAATTCCCGGATCAGCCGCCTATTCCCTGACCGCTCTTTCAACCGCTCAGTTTGTCGCCTGTACCTTCGGTTCTCTCAATATGATCTGCAATAAGCTCAACTTCCGTATCTATACGGCCATGCTTCCTCTGGTACGATTTACCTTCACCCCCCTGCCGATACATGCGGTACTGAATAAATTCCTGCTGCTTCTCCTCGATTATATGCAGCTGGGAATGAATGGTGAAGAGATTTATACCCTTAAATTCAAGGAGCTCTTCCTCCTGCTGGGATACCTGTATAATAAAGAAGAGATGAGCGGCCTGTTTTATCCCATTTTAGGGCAATCACCCGATTTCAAAAACCGCGTCATCCAATACTTTCCTTATGTGAATAATATAAACGAACTGGCTCGAAAAATGGGTATGGGAAGAGCGAACTTTGATATAAAATTCAAAAAGGAATTTGGAGTTACTCCCCTGCAATGGATTTTAAAAGAGAAAGCGAAGCATGTCTATTTCAGTCTTTCGGAACCTGAAAACACATTGACCGATATCATGAATAAATATAATTTTAACTCTTCGACACACTTAAATCGTTTCTGCAGACAACAATTTGGCTGTTCGCCTTCTGAATTAAGAAAAAAACTAACCACAAATGAGTAAAACCTCAGTATTTATCAAAATTGTAAACATTATTAGTGTTTTTGAAAACACTAATTCCCCTCAAACCCTATAATTTTGCAGTGTTTTATAAAAGATATATGCGAAAAAAGAAAACAGATTTTCAAATAGCCGATTTTGTATCCGACTTATGAAACAAAGAGAATCACTAATAAACAAACAAATAAACATTACAAATTATTATAACAGAAAAAAATGATCAATTCAGTTTATTTTGATGGGCAGCATCCGAACTGCTCAAATGACACACAAGCCGGATTCAGATATGTCGAAACAGAAAGCGATATATCTTTATCTTTCCAACACAACGATCTCCATCTCATCGTTTTCCTACTGGAAGGAAATGCCACTGTCACCTGCAATGAGTTTAAAAATCAAACGATCAATCCGAATGAATTTGTCTTTTTTCCGAAATTGTCCAACGCTTCCATCTACAGCTGTTCACCCTGCAAAATCGTAGTATTCTCCTTTTTCGCACTCAAAACCTCTTGCGAAAAACATGCGTTCCAGTCGTACTGGAGACTTTTTCCGAATCTTACTTATCAATTCAAACCCCTTCCCTTCCGAACGCCGTTAATTGAATTTTTTGACTTACTCATCCTCTATATCCAGAAAAATGTCAACAGTGTTCATCTGCAGGAAATCAAACACCAGGAATTATTCCTTATCCTGAACACCCAGTATCCCAAAGACGAATTGGCCAATCTGTTCTATCCTATCATTGGTAAATCGTTCGATTTCAGAAGCTTGATAATGGATAATTATCTCAAAATCCACCGGATAGACGAACTGGCACACTTGTCGGGAATGGGCCGGACGAATTTCGACAATAAATTCAAAGAAGAATTCGGCAGCTCCCCCCATCAATGGATACTGAAACAAAAAGCCAAACATGTACGCAACAGCCTGGCTGAACCGGATTCGACATTCAGCGATGTGATGAGGAAATATAATTTCAACTCAGCGACCCATTTCACACGGTTCTGCAAACAACAGTTCGGATGTACTCCTACGGAACTGGTAAGAACGCTGAATCAGACGGAAATAAACCTCTATACAGACAACCGATAATAAACCTGCAACCACGTCATTGTAAGGCATATACACCTTCTCTGCTCCCTCCCTCAGCCTTGCAATGACGAATCTTCAGCTCAGCTTTTGCCGCTTCCTGCCGGATGAATCGGGCGTTATTCACGGAAATATCACTACCTTTGCCTCCGCTAAAAAAAGACCATCCAAGAATGATACTGATTGCCGATAGCGGGTCAACAAAGACCGAATGGAGCCTGGCCGATACAGGCAGGCTGATACAAAGAATCCTCACGGGAGGAATAAACCCGTACTTTCAGAGTTGCGAAGAAATCAGGAGGGAGGTAGAAGTTGCTTTGCTTCCTGCCCTGGGCGACAGTTCCCTGGATGCAGTCTGGTTCTACGGAGCCGGCTGCGCCTCCACAGAGACCCGGGAGGCTGTAAGCAAGGCCCTTTCTTCGCTGCCGGCTGCGGCCATCGAAGTGCAGAGCGACCTGACAGGGGCAGCCCGCGCCTTATGCCAACGAGAGGCGGGCATCGCCTGCATACTGGGAACAGGCTCGAACTCATGTCTTTACGACGGAGAGAAGATCGTGGCGAACGTCTCTCCCCTGGGTTATATCCTGGGCGACGAGGGAAGCGGTGCCGTACTGGGCAAACTGCTGGCCGGAGACTGTCTGAAAAATCAATTGCCCGGACACCTGATCGATAAATTCATGAGCCGGTATAATCTGAAAGCTTCCGGGCTGCTGGAGCAGGTATATAAACGGCCTTTCCCCAACCGTTATCTGGCCGGGCTTTCCCGCTTCCTGATAGAAAATATCGACGAACCGGCTATCTATGAGCTTGTATATAACAGCTTTCGCAGCTTTTTTATCCGCAATGTGATGCAATACGAGGGATTTGCCGCTTATCCGGTCTATTTTACCGGCTCGATCGCTTTTTACTATCAGAAAGTACTCAGGGATGCGGCTCAATCGCTGTCGATCCACATCCAAGGTATCGAACAAACCCCTATGCCGGGCTTACTGGCTTACCATGCTTAAAAACGACAAAGATATGAGATTTCAAAAGATAACTGAGACAGAGTCGCTGTACAAGGAGCTTGAGCAGATGAGCACCGGTGAATTACTGGAAAACATCAACCGGGAAGACCGGAAAGTGGCCGAAGCCGTTTATGCCGAAGTCCCGAAAATCGCAGAATTAGTGGAGGAGATCGTCAGGCGGATGCGGCTGGGCGGGCGTATTTTTTATCTGGGAGCCGGGACGAGCGGGCGGCTGGGCGTACTGGATGCTTCGGAGATACCCCCTACCTACGGAATGCCGGACAGCCTGGTAATCGGCCTGATAGCCGGAGGCGATACGGCCCTCCGCCATCCGGTGGAAGCCGCCGAAGACGATATGGAAAAAGGATGGCAGGAGCTGCTGGCATACGCTGTAAACAAGAAAGATACGGTAATCGGTATCGCCGCTTCGGGCACAACGCCTTATGTGATCGGCGTGCTCCGGAAAGCGAAAGAGAACGGATTGTTTACCGCCTCTATCGCCTGCAATCCCGGCTCACCGGTGTCGAAAGAGGCGGATATCGCCATCGAAATCGTGGTAGGGCCTGAATTTGTCACCGGAAGCACACGCATGAAAAGCGGAACAGCCCAGAAAATGGTGCTGAATATGATCAGCACGGCTACCATGATCCGCCTGGGGCGGGTAAAAGGCAACCGGATGGTACATATGCAATTAACGAACCGGAAACTTATTGAGCGCGGCAGCCGTATGCTCATGGAAGAACTCCGGATCGACTACGAACAGGCCCGGCATCTCTTACTGCTGCATCAAACGGTACAAAACGCCATTGATTATTACCGCGGGCAGGAGGAGGAAGCCGGACGTTCAGAGGAGGCCGGCAAGGAGGGTGTTTAGCTGGGGCAGCAGGGCATGGCGTTCATCATTATATATAATGTAGTCGGTATATGTTTTTTTCAGCTCATCGGGTAGCTGGTTGTTTATCCGGCGAACGACTTCTTCGCGGGAAAGGCCGTCGCGGCTCATGGCCCGTTTCACCCTCAGCCCGAAAGGCGCATAGACCATAACGGAATAATCGACCACATGATGGAATCCCGACTCAAAAAGAATTGCCGTTTCGAGGGCACAGAGAGGGGTCGTCTGCCGGGTCACCCAGGCCAGGAAATGACGGTTTACTTCGGGATGGATAATGGCATTGACCTGTTTCAGGCACTCCGGGTCGTTAAAGATGCAGTCGGCCATGCGTCTGCGGTCGATCCCAGTTTCTGTATAAATAGATTCGCCCAGCAGAGCGATGAGTTGGCTGCGTATCGCAGGGGAGGTATTCGTCAGGCGTTTACTTTCCGTGTCTGCCACATACACAGGGACGCCCTGTACTTCGAGCAAGGCGGCGACTACGGATTTGCCGCTTCCTATTCCCCCTGTCAGCCCTATCCGGATCATCTGTTCAGCTCAAGGATAAACTCAATGGAATCCTGGGAAAGGGCTGCCCTGTCCACCCAATCCGGTTTCTTTGCCAGGCGTATGGGCATCATGCCTGATACGTTTTGCTCCGGATTGTCAAGGAGTACCTCCACCGAAAAATCTTCTTCCGACAAATCTTTAAAGAGAGAGAGGGGTACATTGCAGGTCAGTTTCACTACCGAAGGAAACATCCGGATGGTATAGCCTTGCGGCACCCCCCTGCATACAACGGGGATTTCGAGTGTTTTCTCCGTGTATTCCTCAATGGGTATTGTCACGGATACCTCGCCGGGGTCGAAGTTTGCCCCCTCTGTTTTCCTCAGTTTAAGTTTGCGTGTAAGCGTTTTATTTCCTTTTATTTCCGTATAGACCGTTTGTACGGAAGTCAAGGCATCCAGCACGACGTCTGCCGCAAAGACCTCTGTCACGGATGGGGTGATCCGGATTTCGCCCGATAGCAGGAAGCCCGGGTCTGTATGGATCAGCCCGTCGAAGCGAACCGGCACTTTCTTTTTTTTCAGCCGGCTATAAGGTATCTCTATCTGCTGGGGGTCGAAGCTGATCAGATTAGTGGAAGGGATCAGTTGTTTCATAATAATCCCTTCGATATCTTTCATAGATAAAAGGAGGGTGTCGGGGGCAGAGGTATCCTGCATGTGGAGGGCGATGGAGGCTTTTTTCTGTCCCAGCGTATAATTCAGCAGTACGCTGCCCTTATCGCGTATGCGGGCGGTTATCACGGAAGGAGGCGTTCGCACAAAGGCCATATCCTGAGGTATATCCTTGTAAGTGACGGGGATTTCCAATTGTATCTCGTATTCTCCCTGCATACTCTGCAACACCCAGAAAGCAAAGGAAAGAAGCAAAAAAAACAGAAAGATCAACGTCTCTCTCCACTGAAAACGAGAAAAAAAGACTTTAATCTTCCTGTGGACAGACTTGAATGTATTTCGTATATTTTCAAGTCGCATCATGGCCGGCAGGGCTTATTGTTTCTGCTGGGCATCTTCGGGTGAGGCAAAAACAGAGTTTTTGTCTATGCGGACACGCACTCCTTCGGCTATTTCAAGCAGCATGTGTTTATCGTTTATCTCTTTCACGCGGCCGTAGATGCCTCCGGCTGTCACTACTTTATCCCCAGGTTTCATCGCTTCGCGGGCTTTCTGAATATCTTTCTGTCTTTTTTGCTGGGGGCGAATCATAAAGAAATAGAATATAACCACAATAACGACAATCATTAATATGCCTGATAAGCCCGAGGAGCCACCGCCTGCCGGAGCTGCCTGAAGTAAAACACTTAGTAAATCCATAATTTATTCTTATTTAATTGTTAATATTTTTATTAGTTGATATTCATCTAATGATAAGGTTCAAAAGTAATGATAATAATTAATCTTTGAATAAAACCTTTTCTTTTTTTAACTCGTTTACGATCGAATCCAGTATTCCATTGATAAATGTTCCGCTTCGTGGCGTACTATAATACTTGGCCGTATCGATGTATTCGTTCAGGCTGACGCTTATCGGGATCGAGGGGAAAGTAAGGATTTCGGCAATGGCCATCTGCATGATGATCAGATCCATATTGGCGACCCGTTCAGTCTCCCAGTTTTTCATATGCCGGCTGATCCGTTCGCGGTACTCCTCTCCGTGCAATAAAGCTTCCCGAAACAGCCGGATAGCAAACAACCGGTCTTCTTCATCTTTAAACATAGAGAGAAGCGCCTGTGTGCTTCCTTCCTGTTCCTCAAAACGTTTGATTGTTTTCAGCGTAAATGTCTCCACGATTTCCACGTCGTCGTTCCAGTAAATGCTTTTATCTTCCAGATAATCCAGCATGAATTCGTTTCCGCAGATAAGTTTCTTGAAGGCCGCCCTCCAGAATTCCTTGTCTGTTTCATACGAATCGTTGGAGTTCCGGAGGTAGTGTTCGTAGAGGTCGGAGGCGAGGAGGGTATCCAATATATTTTTCAGGAAATCCTGGTCATTATCCCAGGATATTTTATATTCGCTTACATAGCGCTGCAGGTCTCTGTTCTGGCTCAGTTGTTTCGCAAAGCGATTATTCACCAGGCGCATATTGGGGTGCAGCTCTTCTTCGGTAGGCATATACTTATGCTTCCGGTTATCTAATATCTGTTCCTGAAGATGCGTAAGAGCAAGGATAAGAAGTAAAAAATAATGGTACAGGTCGTAGGATTTCTGTAAACTGAAAAGCAATTCATTTTCAGCAATTTTCAGATCTTTAGTACCGTTCTGATAATAGGCGTATAGTATCTGGAGGACTTTGATACGAATCAGTATTCTGTTTATCATTGTATAAAAGAACTTCTTTGTTTCAAACTTTTTTTAAACGGCTGCAAAGTTAACGAAAAGAATCCATGTTTTTATACTCCTGTGCCTATTTTTTTATACGTTCCCAGCTATTGTTTCGTCAGAAATTAATATTTATGCCGGCCATGAGGTTGAATCCCTGGAGGGGATAGCCGTAAATCAGTTCGTATTTTTTGAACAACAGGTTATTGAGTTTCAAGTAAGCCCCCCAGGTATCGTTGAAGATATAGGCGCCGGTAAAATTCAGTTCGCTGATGTCTTTCATCTCTTCGTTCTTATTATATAGCAAGGTCTTACGTCCGGCAGACAGGCGGTAGTTCAGGGTAAGCGCGACTTTTCCGATGGGGCGCACATGGATATCCGCCATCAGTTCCCTCTGCGGGCGCCCATAAGCCTTTCGTTCAGGGATAAGCTGAAAGTCAGGAGTTTGTATCTGTTCATCACGCAGGATTTCCTTTTCTTCATTCCAATTATTGTAAACACCTTTCAGGTTTATCTCGACTAATTTGCGGTAAGCATACTTCACTTCCACGCCTACCCGGAGGAGTTTGGAGTCGTACGACAATACGCGGCTGACATTTCCAAAGCCTTCCGGCATCAGATAGGGAATGAAGAAATAGTCGTCGTCTGTTCTTTTGTACTCAGCGAAAGCATGGAACCAGAAGCCCGGCAAGGCAGCGGTCTTTATGCCTGCGACAGCATCTAACCAGGTACGCGAAGGCGTAACGCCCATGTATGGATCGGTATAAAGGTTTTCGCGCGAGAGCAGGAAGGCGCTGTTCGAACGGATATCCCCTCCCGCATTCAGATAGAGCAGTGTGCCGGAACCTGCTTTCAGATCGAATCCGGCATTGGGAGTGATAAAGACCTTCATCTTCTCGTCGTTCCGGGGGGTTACAAACATGAGATTCATTCCCAGCTTCAGGTTCCAGAAATCACCTTCAACCTGATAGTACGGAGTCAGCGTTCCTTCCATATAATTGGCAAATGTGGCAGAGGAGGCTTCGGGTAAGTTATAAAAGAAAGAATTCATCCGGGCAGCGAGACCTATCCAGCGATCGGCTCCGAACATTTTATACAGATTCATCCTGGCTCCTGTAGAATGTTCGGTAATCCCGTCCATGCTATTGTCCCAGGCATATTTATACGCGAAACCGGTATAATCGACATCCAATACATAGCCTACAGGTTCCGTTTTTTTTGATTCCAGTCCTGCGTTCAGGGTAATCTGCCGGCTTTGCTGGTTGGTTTCGGTATCGACGACCGGGCTTGGCCATACCGAGTACATACTGGGAGCCGGTATGCCATAATAGTTGAAAGCCGAATACCCATACATTGCCCCCAGGCGTAAAGCGGCCCGGCTAAATTCGTGCCGGTAGTTCAGTCCTCCGAGGTTGTTGTTGAGTTTGGCTCTTACCTTTTCTCCTTTCAGATAGCTTTCCTGGTACTTCACATCGCCATTTGAAGAGCGGTGAGAGAGGAAGAGGTTCAGGCGGTCTTTATCGGTACTCAGGATATGATAGCCGGCATCTCCATTGATATTCCGGTAAGTTCCTACACCAAGGTTCAGGTAGCCCCGGCGGTTGTTATAGGTCATATCCGACAAGAGACGTTCGGCAGCCAGCGTTCCGATTTCCCGTCCGGGTTCGGCAGGAATGGAGAGGATGGCATAATCAATCGGCATTCTGGTCACGTCGGGTTCTCTGACGGCGGGCAGGGTATTCACTTTATTTGCATCCTGAACGGAAGGATTGTATTCGCGTTCCAGGGTCAATTCGCGATTCAGGCTCTGGTCGTCATCCTGAGCTGCAAGGCTGAGGGGAGTACCTAAGAGGCTTATTATGCAGAGCGCTTTTATAATATCCGTTATCTTCTTCATTGCTTTCATTGCTTTCATTTCTTTAGTTTTCCTAATCTGTTTTCTATCATACCGGCAATATCGTCTTGTGCTTTGTAATTGTTCCGCAGGCTGACAAGGTACTGGCGTGCCTGAAAATCATCTCCTTTACGGATATACACGTCGGCCAGTAAAATAAATCCGCGTGCCAGCCAATACTGGTGAGGCGTTCCTTTGCCGATAAAGTCCATCAATTCTTTTTCCGCCTTTCCATTCTCATTCGTATCATAATACAGCTGTGCCAGAAGGTATTTGGCTTCGGCTCCGGATGCAGTGCGTGTATCCTTGCTCAGTTCTGTCAAATCGGGCAGGGCTTTGTTGGGCTGATTCATGCTGAGGTAGGCTTTGGCATGTATGTACCGGGCTTCGGTAATGATCTCGGGCGATAATTTGGGGCCTTCGAGTATCTCTTCCGCGGCGGCTAAAGCGTCGTGCGGTTGTCCGGTGAATTGTGCGCAACGCATAATACCCAGACGGGCAGCTTCCCGGTTCAACTGATCTTCGGCCAGGTCGCGCAGGTTTTTGAAACTTTCCAGAGCAGCCTTATAATCTTTTTCCAGGTATTCTATCTCCGCTTTACGCGCCCAGGAGTCTTCTGCAAATCTGGTATCCCGGCTTTCGAGCACCAGGACGTACAGGCGCTTTGCCTCTCCGTAGTTTTTATTGGCAAAGTGGATAGAAGCCAAATGATAATGGGCACGGATACTGAATGCCCCTGTGGGGAAGTTCTGCAGGTAATTGGTCAGGCTTCGGCGGGCGCCTTCCTGGTCTCCCCGCATAAACAGACGTTCGGCAGCAATATAGGTGAGCGAATCCTGTTCGGATATTTCCACCCGCAGGCTGCCTCCCAGGTCATTGGCGTAAGCGGCATAGGCGCCGATATCATCCAGGTCGATGTAAACAGATTTCAAATCCTGCAGAGCCACGCGGGCTTCTTCGCTCCCGGGATAATCGCGGATAACTTTTTTATAGGCTTCGGCTGCTTTCTCCGGCTGGTTGCTGTTGTAATACAACAAGCCCAATTGTACGCCGGCTTTACGCGCCTGGCTGTTCTGAGGGAAACGGTTTATCAGTGTTTCAAAAGCCTTGGCCGCTGCATTGTTGTTATCGAGCAATACGTAAGAGCGTCCTTTTTCATACAAAGCTTCGGGTACATACCGCGAGCCGGGGTAGTGGGAGATGAGGCGGTCCATCGTTTCTATTTTGCTTTTATAGTCTTTCTGCAATCCGGCGATATAGGCTTTCTGGAACAAGGCATAGTCGCCTGCCGAGGGCTGGAGCGCTGCTGCCCGGGTATAATTTTCTCCCGCCTGGGCCAACTGGCGGTTATAGAACAGACAGTCTCCGATACGGTTGTAAGCATCGCCGTAGGCTTCGGCTTTCTGGTTATGTTCCAGGTCGGTATATTGCCGGAAGTTCCCCAGGGCTTCGTCGTATCGTTGTTGTTTGAAGTAGCTGTATCCGGTATTATAATAAGCCAGCGCATACATATCCGTATTGCGCTGGCGGGTATTATTCAGATAAGTACGGTAGTCGGCTATGGCATTCTGATAAAGTCCCTGGCGGTAATAGGATTCTCCGCGCCAGAAGTAAGCCTCGTTGCGCGACTCGGTATGGTAGGTTCCCATATCAATGGTGCGCGTAAAAAGGCTGAGGGCCTCGTCCATCTTCATATTGGCAAAAGCCTGTGTTCCCAGTTGGAACAGGATGGCTTGCCTGGCTTCCAGCATCCTTGTACCGGGGCGGTTGATTTTTTCAATGGAAGTAAGCGCCGCCTGGTAGTTTTTTGTTGTGAGATAGACTTCTACCAAATAGTCGTTCACTTTATCGGAATACTTGGAATTGGGGAAGTTGTTCAGGAAACTCTCGAAAACAGCGACCGACTCTCCGAAACCCGTAAAAGCAGTTTCGTGGATCAGCAGTGCATAGTTATAGGTAGCCGCTTCTTTTATCTGCTTATCAAAAGACGCCGCTGCCGCCGCTTCGAAGGCCATACGGGCATTATTCTTATCATTCCTTTTCAGGTAACTTTGCCCCAGATGGAGGTAAACATTCTGGGTGAGCGCATCATCTTCTCCGACGGTCTGACTCAGGTATTTGATGGCATTGAGGTAATCTCCTTTATTATAATAGCTGATACCCAGTATATACAAGTCGTTCCGCGAGGGGCTGGCTGCCGATGCGACATATTCCGAAAGGCGTCTGATGGCTTTATCCCGTTCGTTCAGATAGTAATACGCATTACCGGTAATGCGGTAGATTTCCCCGTTATTTTTACTGTCCGGATAGCGCAAAAGGAGTTCTTCGCCCTCGCTCGCTACCCGGTCGTAGCGTCCTTGTATGAAATAAATCTGCACGATAAAATACTGTGCGGGTTTTTCGTAAGCAGCGACCTCTCTCAGGCGGATAAATTCGGCCAGCGCTTCGTTATAGCGTCCTGCATTATAGTCGATATAAGCCATATAATAGGCAGAGGCTTCCTGGTAGGCCGATCCTATCCGGCTGATCCTGGCGAAGTAAGCGCGCGCTCTGCCGGTATCGCCCGACTGGAGGAGTGAATAGGCCAGCCGATAGGTATAAACGTCCTGCTGTTCAGGGCTCAGCATATCCACATCCGCCTCATTCAGCCAGAAAGCCGCTTTCTCATATTCACCATTTCCAAAATGAACCGAGCCTATATAAAAATTAACTTCGTCGGCATGGCGCGTATCGGGATAAGTGTCTAAATATTCTTTCAGCAATTCGGAAGAACCGGGCAGTCCCTGCTCATAAGCGGCACATGCCAGCATATAGGAGGCTTCCTGAATCAGGTCAGCATCGGTAGCCTGTTGGTTATAAGCCTGCAATTTGTCGATACAAGCGGTATAGTTTTTCAGTTCAAATAATTCCTTCCCTTCCACAAACAGACGTTCGGAAGCATTGAACTGGTACGAACGCTGCCCGACAGCCGCATAACTTCCCAGTATCAGACATAATGGAACAAGTATTCTTTTCATCATTCTTTTGTTTTTAAAAGCTGGATACAAATGTACACGATAAAAATCATTCTATAACACAGACCTTTGTTAAAAAAGATACGTTTACGGGTTACACCCTGTCTCGTCCTTCACACTCCTTTCACTTGACGAGTCACACGTTACGGGTACCTCAGGGCAAACGCTTTTCAGAATCTCAGATTTCTCCGGTCGCTCCGGGAGCAGATAGTTGTGCCATCCCGATGGTACAGCATACGGATAAAGGGATATCCGGAAGAGACGAGGGATAAATACGTACCGCTTTCTGTATGGATTGCAAGCCGAAATCGGCGGGATTCAACTCTGAGGGAGGAAGTACAACAATGCCGGCGGCATCATCTGAGGCTTTTACTCCATCAAAATTATCGACCTTACATTCAAAGAATAAATCCAGGGTATGGACGTCGAAACCCATATAGGGATAGATGTTCGGAAGCGAAAACAGATAGCGGCAGTTATTGATTTCCAGGCCTGTCTCTTCCTTTACTTCGCGGCAAACGGCTTCTTCTGCCGTCTCGTGCATATCGGCAAAACCGCCCGGAAGGTCTAATGTCCCCCGGGCAGGTTCTTTGGCTCTCCTCACCAGTAAAAGTTCGCCTCCGGCATTCCGGATAAAACAGGCTACCGAAGCGGAGGGATTCAGATAATAGACAAAGCCGCATACCGCACACTGCTTCGCCTTCTCATTACGGACAGCAAAGGCTTCCGCCCCGCATACCGGACAATAATTAAATGTATGTAACGGATGGAACATTTTCTTTCAGAAATAGATAAGGGTGTATTTTCAGATTATTGCAAATACACCCTTTCATTATCAGTTGTCTGTATCAATTAATTCTGTTCTTTCGCTTCCCAGCCAAGCGCGCTGGCTCCCAGGACGGCGGCATCCGCTTCTTTCAACTGCGAAAAGAGCAGTTTGGTTTTTCCGGCGAATACACTCAGTACATTCTTATCCATTGCTTCCTGGATAGGCTCCGAGATAAACTTGCCGGCCTTTGCCAGGCCTCCGAATAAAACAATCGCTTCAGGGCTTGAGAAAGCGATGAAATCAGCAAAAGCTTCACCCAGCATGTGGCCGGTTGACTCGAATATGTCAAGTGCTATTTTATCGTTCTTTATAGCCGCATCGTATATATCCTTCGAAGTCAGGGTATCGGGGTCCAGGTCGCGTAATACGCTGTCTTCATTACGTATTTCCAGATATTCGCGGGCGGTGCGCGCTACCCCTGTAGCCGAGGCGTAAGTCTCCAGACAGCCCTGGCGTCCGCAGCCACATTGACGCCCGTTATGGCGGCGCACAATGACGTGCCCTAATTCTCCGGCGAAACCGTCGTGCCCATACACCAGATTGCCTCCGATAACAATACCGCTGCCTACTCCTGTCCCCAGAGTAATCATGATAAAGTCTTTCATTCCGCGTGCTACTCCATAGGTCATTTCTCCGATAGCAGCTGCGTTAGCGTCATTTGTCAGTGCTACGGGAATATTCTCCAGTTTTTCGCTGATCAGCTTTGCCAGGGGAATCCGTCCCTTCCAGGGAAGATTGGCAGCCGACTCTATACAGCCGCTAAAATAATTCCCATTGGGCGCCCCTACTCCTATTCCCTTGATTTTACCGGAACCGCCTGCCTGTTCCACCACACACCTGACCGCCTGGGCCAGTTCATCTACATAATCGTTTACATCGGCATGTTTGCCTGTTTTAATGGAGCCACTATGCAAGATCGTTCCTCTCGCATCCACTACTCCAAATACGGTATTCGTACCGCCCATATCTATGCCCACTACATAAGGCTTCTCCATGATTCTATCTTTTAAGATTAGTAATAAAAGTTTATTAAAAGGGCAAATATAGGATGATTCTCAGAAGATACCATATTTTTCGGCTTAAAATTATTTCACGGGCAATACTTCTATCCAGTAATCATCCGGATCGTGGATAAAATACAGGCCCATCTGCCGGTTCTCGTAGCAGACCCAACCCATTTCCTGATGATAGGCATGTATCTGGTCGTAATCGCCTTCCACACGGATACATAAGTGGCTTTCGTTGTCGCCCAGTTCATAGGGTTCTTCGCGCTCGCGCAGCCAGGTTAGTTCCAGAAGGAAACCCGTAGTCGCATCGCTGAGATATATCAGTACGAAAGAACCGTCTTCTGCCGTTTTTCTGTACTTCTCTTTCAGTCCCAGGGCTTTTTCATAAAAAGCCAGACTCTTCTCCGGATCAGTCACATTGATATTGAAATGATCAAATTTTCCTTGTATTTTCATACGAATGGTTTTTAATTTTACGTGCTTGTTTCTTTTTTATTTTATTATGAATTGTGCTCCTTTATGGGTCAGTTCCAGCAGCCGGCAATGATGGGTGCGGGCTGCCGGGGCAAAAGCGGCTACCTTATCATAGGCCTCGCCGAAATGCATGGGGGCGAACCAATCCGTTTGAATGCGTGCAACAAACTGTTCCGCTCCACGCATATAATCCGTTCCCAGACGGGGATCGATCGGGAACATGGCAAGGTCTAAACGGGCGGCAGTTGCTGCCAATAGTTCCAGCTCTTCCAGATAAGCCTTCTCGGCCTCCCCGGCTTCTTCCGGATCAGACTCGTCTTTCCAATGCCAGTTATTCAGGTCGCCGGCATGGAAGATGCGCTTCCCTTCCATCTCCGTCAGAAAGGATATTCCCACATCCGTAGAGCCAAAGGCCTGAATATATATATGCTCATCGGCATAATGCTCTCCTTTATTCAGGAACAGGGCTTCTGTCGTCAATGCTTTTCTTTCATGCAGGATATCAGAGGAGAAGATATATACGATGTCGTCTTTCTGTTGTTTCCAACTCAATACATCCCTGTTGAAATGGTCGGGATGGAAATGCGAAGCCAGCACATACAGCCGTCCTGCCTTCCGGAGCAGTTCGTCGTGCATATATCCTTTCAGGGGAGAAGCCCCCGAATCCTTATAATAATCGAAGACGACAGCAAAAGCCTCCGTCTCAATTACATACCCACTATGATACAGATACGTTAATTTCATACATTATTCAGTTTTTAATCAATACATCTGCAAGATAGGAAAAAATTACAATATCAGGCAATTCATTTCATTTCATTATATTTTAAATTTTCACCGGTTTGATATAACCGATTGAGAAATAAACTTTTAAACAGATTTTCTGATTTCAGAGGTAATGAGTTAGTAACCGTTCGTATTTCAGCGTTTTGCGGTGCTATACTGTCAAATAATTCACGTCATCGTCATTGCGAAGGAGGGTGAAGCAATCCAGAGCGAGCACCCTGGATTGCTTCGTACCTCGCAATGACGGCGGAAGTGGATT
>JAISZA010000115.1 GCA_031269535.1 Tannerellaceae bacterium | reverse complement strand
TTCCTTTTGAATTAATACGGGGCGCTTTGATAAAAGCATAATACGATCTGTAAATGAGCGCATAAGCGTCGATAAGAAATAGTTTCATTATAATTAACACGTTTTAGTGGAACAATGGGTGGTAAATATAGGAAAAAAAGTCTCTTTCTTTGCAGTTTTTCTTACTTTTGCTGTTCCGATAATAGATTATGGATGAAATAGAAACGATACGACGACCCGTCATTGCTGAATATCAAAGATTCAGCGATGATTTTTTAAATTCCCTTTCGAGTTCAACATTGAAATTGCAGTCGGCGATTGAAAAGATAATGCAATCTACCGGCAAGCGCGTACGGCCTTTACTGGTCTTGCTTAGTGCAAAGGCCTGTGGTGAGCTGAGTGATCAGACGATAAATTCAGCGATATTGCTTGAATTGCTTCATACGGCTTCTTTGGTTCATGACGATGTCATTGACGAGACGAAGGAAAGGAGGGGGCTTCCTTCTCTGAATGTTTTTTTCGACAACCGCATATCCGTTTTAGTGGGAGATTTTCTGCTCTCTTCTGCGCTGATCCGTTCCGTACAGACGGGTAATATTCGTATTATGTCGATTGTTTCGGAGTTAGGAAAGTCTCTGGCTGAGGGCGAAATAAGGCAGCTTGAAGTAGCTGAAGAGGGTATCCTGGATGAGAAATCATACCTGCAGGTGATTAGAAATAAAACAGCAATGTTATTGTCTGCGTGTGCAGAAATTGGAGCTATTTCGGCAGGGGCTACGAATGAGCAGATTAGTTATTGCCGTTTGTTCGGCGAATTCCTTGGCTATTGTTTCCAGATAAAAGACGATGTTTTCGATTATTTCGCCGATCAGCAGATAGGAAAACCCACGGGGAATGATATCATCGAAGGGAAAGTGAGCCTTCCTTTATTGTACGCACTTCGTTGTAAGCATGATAAAAACAGTTTATACTATCGGCAGATCGTTGAAAGGAAAGACTTTACTCCACAGAATATCAGCGATTTGATTGCTTTTGCCAAAGCAAGCGGAGGAATTGAGTATGCTGTATCGCGGATGAAGGAATATCATGATAAAGCGGTAGAAATAATAAACAAACTGCCGGATTCGGAATCGCGTCGCAGTTTGTTATTATTAGCCGATTATGTTGTGGACAGAAAATACTGAACTTATTCTCCTATATGGCGGATGATATCTCCGCTTAAGCTGCTTGCTCCGATTCGGAAGTAGCTTTTGCTGAGCCATTCTTTGCCAAGTATATGTTTGACTATTGTATAATAAGCGATCGCATCTTCTGCTTTTCGCAGTCCTCCGGATATTTTTATGCCTGTTTTGTTTCCTGTGAGTGCATGATATTGCTTTAATATGTGGCATATTGTATATACCGCTTCGGGGCTTGCTCCCGGAAATTCCTTACCTGTAGATGTTTTTATAAAGTCTGCGCCTGCATACATTGCAATTATAGTTGCTTTTTCTATGCTGTTGATTGTAGAAATGGCTCCTGTTTCGAGGATAACTTTCAGTGTTCCTCCGCGGGTTGCTTCTTTTATTTCCTGAATTTCTTCGACTGCATCCTGGTAGTTTTCTTCGGCTAAATATCCAAGGTTCAGCACGATATCTATTTCATCTGCTCCATACATAATGGCCATTGCCGTTTCTGCTATTTTGACTTCCTGAAAGGTTTGCGAGGCCGGGAATCCTCCGCTGACGGCTGCTATTTTCACGTTTTGTGCCGTTAAAGCTTGTTTTACCGTTTCGGTGAACAGGGGATAGGTACAAATAGCTGCCACATTCGGTATATCGGGGCGGCTTCCTTCAAAATCATTGACGGAGTCGACCAGTTTCCAGATACTTTCTTTGGTATCAAGGGTAGAAAGTGAAGTAAGGTCGATGCAGCCGTGGATAAATTTGAGTATCTCGGTTGAGAAGTTTTTTTCGCTCTCTTCTTTGAGTATTTTAGTTACTTTTTCGCTTACTTCTGCATTTGTTCCGATAGATTCGAATTTTGCGAATGCTTCCTGAATTTTCTTATTCATAACTTTATAATTTAGTATTGTTTATATGTCGTTCTTTATCTCTTCTGGTTTTCTTTTCCATGTTTTTATCGAATGCGGCAGTCAGATTTACTCCCGTTTGGTTAGCCAGGCAAAGGAGTACCCATAAGATATCCGCCATTTCATCTCCGATATCGTACTGTTTATCACTTTCTTTAAAGGATTGTTCGCCGTATGTACGGGCGATGATGCGTGCCAGTTCGCCGACTTCTTCGGTCAGTATAGCCATATTTGTCAATTCGTTGAAATAGCGTTTTCCGTATGTTTTAATCCATTCATCGACTTTATCCTGTGCCTCTTGTATGGTTATTTCTTTCATTTCCTCATTCTTTGTTTTTCGAGTCAATCCAAATTGTGACCGGCCCATCGTTTATTAGTTCTATCTGCATATCGGCACCGAATCTGCCTGTAGCGACTTTTTTCCCTGTCTGCAGGGCTGTTTTCTGGCAGAAAGATTCATATAATGGTATAGCAATCAGTGGTTTAGATGCTTTTATATAGGATGGTCTGTTTCCTTTTCTGACAGAAGCCTGAAGAGTAAACTGGCTTACAATCATAATTTCGCCGTTTGTTTCTATGACCGAGCGGTTCATTATTCCGTTTTCATCGTTGAATATCCTCAGATTGCTTATTTTTTTTGCCAGCCATTCGATATCCTCTTTTGTATCTCCGTCTTCTATCCCAACGAAGATAAGCAATCCTTTGCCTATCTGAGAGATAATTTCTCCTTCTGTACTTACAGAAGCTCGTTTTACCCGTTGTGTTACTGTTCTCATTTTTTTAATCCGTTAATTAATGCATTTGCTTTTGCTTCTCCGACAAGTTCTTTTAATTCTTCGTAAGGAATTTCGCGGATACGCTTGACACTTTTATATTGTTGCAAAAGTACGACTTTTGTTTTTTCTCCTATACCTTTGATGCTGTCTAATTCTGATGCGATTTGTTTCTTGCTTCGTAGCTGCCGGTGGAACGTGATGCCGAACCGGTGTGCTTCATCTCTCAATTGCTGGATTAGTTTCAGTGTTTCCGAGGTTTTATCTAAGATAAGCGGGATAGAATCTCCGGGGAAGAATATTTCCTCTAATCGTTTTGCCAGACCGATGATTGTAATTTTATCTGATAATCCAAGTTTGCGAAGCACTTCGGTAGCAGCGTTGAGTTGTCCTTTTCCTCCGTCAATAATGATGAGTTGCGGGAGTTCCAGGTTTTCTTCCATCAGTCGTTTGTATCGTCGGCTGACCACTTCTATCATAGAAGCGAAGTCGTCCGGACCTTCTACTGTCTTTATATGGAAATGGCGATAGTCTTTCTTGGAAGGTTTACCCTTTTTGAATACCACGCATGCTGCAACCGGGTTGGTTCCCTGAATATTGGAGTTGTCGAAGCATTCGATATGTGTGGGCAGTACATTCATGTGCAAATCTTTTTGCATCGTTGTAAGTATGCGTGTAGTGCGTTGTTCGGGGTTTAATTTTTCGGCTTGCTTTAGTTTGTCTATTTTGTACTGTTTGACATTTTGTTCTGACAGATCGAGTAATTTCTTTTTATCTCCTTTTTGTGGAATAATAAAGTTTGATTTTCCCGGCAGTTCTATATCGGGGAGGAAGGGAACAATAATTTCCTGTGCTGTGCTTTTGAATCGTTCCTGCATTTCAATGATACCTAATCCCAAGAGTTCTTCTTTAGGTTCGTCTAATTTCTTTTTATATTCGAAAGTATAGACCTGAGCGATTGCTCCATTTCCTACGTGCATATAATTGATATATGCCGAGCGTTCGTTTTCCGCAAAGGAGAATACATCAATATTTGTCAGCATAGGAGGGACGACCGTTGATTTTGCCCGGTAATTTTCTATAACATCATACTTTTCTTTGATGTTTTGCGCTTCTTCAAAGCAAAGTTCATCAGCATATTTCTGCATGATTTCGTACAGCGTTTTACTTATTTTGGATATATTTCCTTTCAGTATTTCTTTTATCTGAACAATATTGCTTTGATATTCCTCTGCTGATTGCAGACCTTCGCATGGGCCTTTGCATTTTTTGATATGGTATTGCAGGCATACTTTATAGCGTTTTTGTGCAATACTTTCAGGGGTAAGAGGGTATTTGCATACCCGTATAGGGTAAATATCTTTTATCATCTGGAGCATTACTTTGGCCATGTGGATAGAAGAGTAGGGACCATAGTAGTGTGAGCCATCGCGCACAATGTTTCGTGTCTGGAATATACGGGGAAAATATTCATTCTTTACAACAATAGAAGGATATGTTTTATCATCTTTCAGGAGAACATTGTACCGGGGACGGTATTGTTTGATAAGACTATTTTCCAGGTGCAATGCATCTTCTTCGCTATCAACGATGATATATTTAATATCCCGTATATGCTTAACGAGGATGTGTGTTCTCAAGTTATCATGTGTTTTATTAAAGTATGAGGATACTCTTTTTTTTAGGTTCTTTGCTTTTCCCACATAAATAATTGTTCCTTTTTCATCGAAATACTGATAGCATCCCGGTTTCTCAGGAATGATGGTAATGATGGAAGATAGATGAGTTGCCACCTTATTTGCATCATCTCCTATTGGAGTTAAGTTGTTTTCTTCAGTCATTTATTTGTTGTTTGGTGTTTCACGTGGAACATTTTGTTTTTATCTTCCCAATAAAACCAGCAAGATATTGATATCGCTCGGTGAAATGCCGGGAATTCGGCTTGCCTGTGCGATGGTATCGGGATTTATTTTTGTTAGTTTTTGCCGGGCTTCGGTGGAAAGTGATTGTATGTTGTTGTAATCGAATTTGTTTTTGATATGGATGTTTTCTAATCGGTTGATTTTTTCTGCGATTTGCTGTTCTCTCTTTATATATCCGTTGTATTTGAGCAGTATTTCGGTTGCTTCCGTGATTTCTTCTTTCCTGTTTGCCGGAAGTTTGTCTAATTCTGCCTGAAGCGCCGGAATGAATCGGGCTAAGTTTTCTAAACTTAGTTGGGGGCGGAGAAGCAATTCTATTAATTTACAACCGTGAGTAAGGGGAGCTGTGCCTGATACTTCTAATTCGTGATTCACCTGTTGGGGCTTGACGGAATAACTCTCTATGAAAGCGATTAGATGCTCTCTGTACTCTTTCTTTTTCTGCAATAGATAATAACGATTGGATTCGGCTAACCCTAAATTATATGATTTTTCCGTTAAACGCATGTCTGCATCGTCTTGCCGGAGGAGTATTCTGTATTCGGCCCGGGAGGTAAACATGCGGTAAGGTTCATCTATTCCTTTTGTTACAAGGTCGTCTATCAGGACTCCGATGTAAGCTTCGTCTCTTCCTAAAACAAAAGAATGGCCTCCATGACAATTGATATGGGCGTTAATTCCTGCCATCAGTCCCTGTCCTCCGGCTTCTTCATATCCGGTTGTTCCGTTGATTTGTCCTGCAAAGAAAAGATTTCTGATTCGTTTGCTTTCCAAATTGTGCTGTAATTGCGTAGGATCAAAGAAATCGTATTCAATGGCATAACCGGGACGGTAAATCTGAATATCCCGAAAAGCAGGGATGGCTTGCAGCGCTTCCAATTGTATGGCTAAGGGGAGGGAAGAGGAGAAGCCGTTTAGGTAATATTCCTGTGTGTTTTCTCCCTCAGGCTCAAGAAACAATTGATGATGCGTTTTGTCCGCAAAAGTTACTATTTTTGTTTCGATACTTGGACAATAACGGGGGCCTATGCTTTGAATCTGTCCGTTATACAAAGGCGAATCCGGTAGTCCTTTGCGTAATATTTCGTGGCAGGTTTCATTGGTAAAAAGCGTCCAGCAGCTTAATTGTTTTAATTGTCTGGGAGCAAAATCAAGATATGAAAATTTATGAAAATCATTTTCTCCGGGTTGTTCGCTTAGTTCTTCAAAGTAAACACTCCTGCCGTCAATGCGTACGGGTGTTCCCGTTTTCATACGGTCTGCCTTTATTCCGAGACTAACTAATTGTTCTGTAATTCCCCTTACTGCCGGTTCTGCCATGCGTCCGCCTTTTATTTGAGTGCGTCCGATATGTATCAGTCCGTTTAGAAAAGTACCGTTGGTCAAAACGATGCATTTAGCGTGGAATACTACGCCCATTCCTGTTTTTACGCCCGTTACAACATTCTTTTCTATCACTAATTCATCGACGGTATCCTGCCAGATATGGAGGTTTTCCTGATTTTCGAGCATCTGTCTCCATGCTTCAGAAAAGCGTGCACGGTCGCTTTGGGCGCGAGGGCTCCACATCGCAGGGCCTTTGCTTCGGTTTAACATGCGGAATTGGATTGCCGTGCGGTCTGTAATAATTCCCATTCCACCTCCCAGGGCATCGATTTCTCTCACTATTTGTCCTTTGGCTATACCTCCGACAGCAGGATTACAACTCATTTGCGCAATCTTGTTCATGTCCATCGTAATAAGAAGTGTTTTTGATCCTAAGCAGGCAGCTGCGTTTGCTGCCTCACAGCCTGCATGTCCGGCACCTGTTACAATGATGTCGTAATTAAAATTCATCTTTGTTTTATGTTTTTATACGCTTCTTCCGGTAGCATTGAAAGCGCTTTGTTTTCGTTTATTTCCATTAGTTCCCGTTCTCCGGGTGCTTTATCGTCGATTCCGCAGAGGTGAAGAATGCCGTGAATGATGATCCGGTGGAGTTCCTCCGGATAGAAAGTCTTGAATTTTTCAGCATTAGTCTTTATCGTATCCGGGCAGATAAAGATATCTCCTGATATCCTGTTCCCTTCCGAATAGTCAAAAGTGATGATATCCGTATAATAATCGTGTTGCAGATAAGCATTATTTACTTCCAGTATTTTTGCTTCCGAACAAAAGATATAGGCGATTTCACCGATTTTTTTTCCATAGCATTCGGCTACAGACTGAATCCATTTGTTTACGATCCGTTTTTTTATAGGAGGTAAGTTTTCGTTTTCTGTATGGTATGTAATGGCCATTGTCGTTTTTATGAGTAAGTAAAGAAGAAAATATAGGTAAGTAGGATGGAGGCTATTGCACCTGCCAGGTCTGCCAGTAAAGAGCACTGGATTGTATAGCGTATATTACGAATGCCGATACTGCCATAGTAAAGAGCAATTACGTAGAATGTTGTATCAGTAGATCCTTGCACGATGCACGCTAAGCGTCCGACGAAAGAATCTGCTCCATACGTGCTCATCGCGTCTATCATCATACCTCGTGCACCGCTTCCGCTAAGAGGTTTCATTAATATGGTAGGAAGTCCTCCGACAAATTCTGTATCTGATCCTGTAGCTGCTACACAGGCTCTGATGCCTTCGATGATAAAATCCATTGCACCCGATGCCCGGAAGACAGCTATCCCCACCAAAATCGCGATAAGATAAGGGACAATCATAATTGCCGTGTGAAAACCTTCTTTGGCTCCTTCTATAAAGGTCTCATATACATTGATCTTTTTTCGTATGCCACTGATGATGAACCCGCATATAATAAAGAATAAAAGGGTATTGGCAAATACGGTGGAATAAAGAGAAACCTTCTCCTGCTCCATCGAACTGAAGAACCAGATTAATCCCCCGATAAACAATCCTAATCCTCCGAAGAACAATAAAAGGCTTTTCTGGAAAATATTTATCCGCTGCCTGATGCAAACAGCCAGAATGGCAATCAATGTAGATGAAAATGTCGCCAGCATGATAGGTAAAAACACATCCGATGGATTCGTAGCTCCCAGTTGAGCCCGGTACATCAGGATCGTAATGGGAATAAGTGTCAATCCCGACGCATTGATGCAAAGAAACATAATCATTGGATTACTGGCTTTCTCTTTTTCTTTATTGAGTTCCTGCAATTCCTGCATTGCTTTCAATCCCATGGGAGTGGCAGCGTTATCAAGCCCCAACAGATTGGCGGAGATATTCATAAAGATAGAGCCCATTACCGGATGCCCCTGAGGTATCTCCGGAAAAAGTCTGCTGAAAACAGGAGATGACAGACGTGAGAATGCCTGAATAAGCCCTCCCTTTTCTCCGATTTTCATAATGCCTAACCAAAGTGTCAGGATTCCTGTCAATCCCAGGGATATTTCAAAGCCTGATTTGGCCGAACTGAACGATGCCTGGATGATATCGGTAAACACAGCTGTATCTCCTTCGAAGAGTAGTTTCCCTGAAGCAACGACAAAAGCAATCAGGAAAAAACATATCCAGATATAGTTTAATACCATACTTTTTTTATTTTTGTTGCAAAATTACTAATTCTCTTTGTAATAAGCGGTTCTTTCCTTAATTTTGATGTCTTTAATAATGAATACTACAATATGATGAAAATTCTGATTACTTATGATATGCTTCGTGATGCCTATACGGAGTTGACGAAGCGATACGATGTCTGCTTTCCTGACGGCAGGGATTTTACATACAATGAAATTCTGGAAAGAATCCCGGACTACGATGTGCTTTGCCCCATGTTTGACTTCCCTGTGGATAAGCAAGTGATAGACCATGCGGCGAACTTAAAGCTCATTGCCAACTATGCTGTTGGCTACAATAATATTGATGTCGCGTATGCGTTGGAGAGAGGGATCACGGTGACCAATACGCCTGAGCCTGTGATTGCTCCTACGGCTAATCTGGCTTTGGGATTGATGATCGACCTTGCCCGGCGCATTACTGAATGTGATCGCAAGCTCCGGACAGAAAAAACATCCATGAAGATAGGCGTAATGGAAAACTTAGGTGCTCAGATTACCGGACGCACCTTGGGCATTCTGGGAATGGGACGTATCGGGAAAGCCCTTTGCAGGCGGGCGGGAGCTTGTGGCATGAATGTTATCTATCATAACCGGCGCCCCCTGGATGTAGAAGAGGAAACAAAACTGAATGTTATATATGTCCCGTTTAACAAACTCCTGGAAGAATCGGATTTTCTTTCCCTTAATGCGCCTTTTACATCGGAAACCTATCATATTATCGATGAAAAGGCTTTTTCTCTGATGAAGCCGTCTGCCTTCCTTATTAATACGGCAAGAGGCCCTCTGATAGATGAATATGCACTTGTTAATGCTTTGAAAAACAATCATATATGTGGAGCCGGACTGGATGTATTTGAATTTGGAGATTATCCCTTGCCGGACTTATTGGAATTGGAGAACGTCGTCCTCACTCCTCATATAGGAACACAGACCCTGGATGTCCGTTTAGACATGATTCATGCCGTTTGTAATAATGTTATCGGTTTCATCGAAAACGATCGTTCCATCTCGCGAGTTATCAAGCCATGACAGCTGAACATATTTTGAATGAACTTCATTCAGTCGCTGATACGAAGAAAGCGCGTTTTTTGCAAGGTTTCTTTAAGACCGGCCCCGGTGAATACGCTGAAGGAGACCTTTTCTTAGGGATTGTAACCCCCCTCATACGAAGCATTGCCAAGGTGAATATAAAGACTCCGCTGCATGAACTTCAGACGTTGATAACAAGCGAATACCACGAAGCCCGCCTCTGTGCCCTGCTCATTGCAGCTGCCCGATTCAAGAAAGCAGCAGAAGAAGAGCGTACCCTCCTCTTCGAGTTCTACCTCAGGAACACCCGCTATGCGAATAACTGGGACTTGGTGGATGTCGCTTATCCTCATGTAGTAGGTGTTTATCTGCTTGATAAAGAACGCTCAATACTGTATGAATTGGCCCAGAGCACCTCCCTTTGGGAGCAGCGTATTGCTATTGTTTCTACAGTCATTTTCATCCGGAATAACGAATTCATCGATACACTGGCCTTATCCGAACAACTTCTTTCTCATCCGCATGATTTGATTCATAAAGCTGTGGGTTGGATGCTTCGCGAAGTAGGTAAACGAGACCGTGAAACCCTCACTGATTTTATAGAACGGAATAGTGCAAAAATGTCGCGTACGACCTTGCGCTATGCCATCGAACATTATCCCGAAGATGAGCGGCAATATTTTCTCAGGAAAGACAAAAAACAACGGGGAAGTGCAAATAAGCCCGGCACAAGTTAGTGAAAGGCCCTGTTAAGCCCCCTTGAACTTTGAAAGTAAGTTAAAAAACAAGTATTTTTGTTGTTAGTGTCAAAATAATTAACTTATTGTTTCTATATTTGGAAGTTTTCTTCATATACAGAAGGCATTTTTTATTTTAATACTGAATTATTTCGATGGAAAATAAATTAAAAAAATATAAAACTATTCAAAATTCGATTGCAGATGATTTTTTATCAATAATAATTAATAATTTGCGTCCGCAGATAATAAAAATGAAATGGAGGATAATAATTTGCGGCTAACGAATGTAATATTCTAATTTATTCTGCTAATAAATATGAAAAAGATTAAAGAAATTACAAGACCCAGCTTTCGCCTTGTGCGTAATTCGGAGCATTACGACTACCATGTGAATGTACTTAAAACAATCACGCCTATTGTTGCAAAAAACTACAGCATGGAAGATCACCGGCTGGCTTACGAGAAGCTCTTCCGTAAGGAGAGTGAAGCTTTTACCCGTAACAGAGCCTTTGAAGAAACGAAAGACATACAGGCGGCTGACCAGAAAAGAGACGAGCTATTTTTCTTTATCAAACGTTTTATTGAGAATATGAAGTATAATCCCGATCCGGTACTGAAATCAGCCGGACGGAATCTGGACGAGGCCCTGGAGCCTTACCGGAATGCACATCGCAAATCGTTTCAGGAAAATACGGTACTGATTGACTCTTTTGTGAAAGAAATGGAAGAAAATGAGTCGAAATTCAAAGCGCTTGAACATTTAGACCTGATTCGGCCACTCGAACTGCTTAAAGCAGCGAATGAAAGCTTCCGGGCGCTCTATAATGAACGTTCGGCAAAAAGACATCAACGCAGCATGAAGGACAAACTCAAACAACTCCGCCCACAAGTCGATCAGGCTTTCTTCGAAGTCGTGAAGTTCATCAATGCCGTCTATCTGGTCAGCCACGAGATAACCAAAGAAAAACAAGTCATAGACGAATTGGGAGAGATAATAGATAAGGTCAATACCTATACTTCAGAAATGCTGGATGCCATTACCCAGAGAAGATCGAAAAAAGACGATGAGGATGATGAAGACTGAAAGAATAATAAAACGTATTTTTCTGATAGGTTATATGGGGGCAGGCAAAACCACTATCGGAAAGGAACTGGCCAGACGGATGGAGCTTTCCTTTGTCGATCTGGATGCCCACATCGAAGCCCGTTATCACAAAACAATCAGCCGCCTTTTTGCCGAAAAAGGGGAGAACGAATTCCGGGAAATCGAGCGGAGAATACTACATGAAGTCGCTATGTTTGAAAATGTACTGATCTCTACCGGAGGAGGAGCTCCCTGTTTCTACGACAATATGTCCTTTATGAACCATGCCGGACAGACAGTCTATCTCAAAGTCTCACCCGGAGAACTGAGCAAGCGGTTGGAATTAGTCAAACATACCCGCCCCGTGCTGAATGGACGCTGCGGAGAGGAGCTGCTTTCTTTCGTATCGGATAGTTTGGAAAAAAGAAATCTTTATTATATGCAAGCTGCCGTCGTTTTCGATGTAGAACAAATGACTACCTCTAAAGATGTGCAGAAACTGACACGAACATTAGAAACAATTTTATCATAAAAATCACTACAAGTATGCAGGGAACTGGAGGAAAACATCAAAGGACCTATATCCCCAAAGAATTATTGAAAGAAATGGGTAAGATGAACAATCATTTATTTATAGGAATTCCTCGTGAGAGAAACGAACGTGAACGTAGATTAGCCCTGACCCCCGAGGCTGTCGATATACTTACTGATGTGGGCCACCGCGTCCTTCTGGAAACCGGAGCCGGGCAGGGAATCAATTATTCCGATATCCAGTATGCAGAGGCAGGAGCTGAAATTGCCAGCTCTTCCGTTGACATATACCATGCTGATACGATCCTGAAAATTCTGCCTCCTTTGCCTGCCGAAGCTGCTTTGCTGAAACCCAGAGCAACGCTTTTCTCGATGGTGCAGCTCGACCTTTTTGCTCCGGCTTCCTACGAGACGATCATGCAGAAACGAATAAATGCTATAGCCTACGAACTGATGAACAGTGAACAAAATCATTTCCCCGTGCGCACTCATATCTCTGAGATAGAAGGTACGGCAGCGATTACCATTGCTTCTTCCATACTGAGTAACACACAAGGAGGAAAGGGCATGTTGTTGGGAGGTATCCCCGGCATTGCACCCACCGAAGTTGTCATCATCGGGGCCGGAACAGCCGGAATGGCCGCCGCACGCGCTGCCCTGGGCCTGGGCGCTGCTGTAAAGGTTTTTGATAATGACATTCATAAACTGCGGATGATTCAGCAAGCCCTGGGGCAAAAAATATTTACCTCTGTTTTCCAACCGAAAGTTCTTCAAAACGTCTTCCGTACCGCCGACGTAGTCATTGGAGCCATAGACAATTTCCTTACCCGCCGCCGCTATATGATAGCGGAGGAACTGATACGCACCATGAAAAAAGGCGCTCTGATCATTGATTTATGTGTCAATCAGGGAGGATGTTTCGAGACCACCTGTGTCCTGACATCTGCCGATCCGGAGGTATTCGAACAATACGATGTGCTCCATTACTGTAAACCCGACATCTGCAATTCCGTCGCCCGCACCACTTCGATGGCTTTCAGCAATATCTTTGTATCCATGTTGCTGGCTCTGGGCGATGCCGGTTCCTTCTCTTCAATGATAAAAGAAGATGCTTGTTTCCGTTCCGGAGTGTATATGTTTTCCGGCAAACCGGTTAATAACTTTGTTTCCTCTCATTTTAATGTCAACTCCAATGATCTGGACCTCTATCTTTCTGCTTTCTGACGGGGGCAGATAAAACCGGACGGGAGCAAATAGAAACCAGGCGACGCAGTTACGAGCTACAAGTGAAAAGAGTAAAAAGACGAGTGTTCACCCGTCCCTCCTGACAGGGAAAAGGGCTGAAAGCCAGGTATATCCCAGCCCAACGGCAAAGCCCTGGGTTCCGGTATATTCCAGCCCAACGGCAAAACCCTGGGTGCAAAGCCCTGGGTATAAAACGGAATAATCCGGTAGGTGCCCTGAAAGGGCAGCCTAATTTATGTTTAACCACCCTGCCGGCACACCTCCGCTGTTCCTTTATTTGGCTCTATATCGTTTTGTGTGGGTAATCGAAAATAAAGAATGAACAGTAGTGAAATATCCGGAAATCAGCAGACTGTTCCGGTATTTGTTTTTGCGTAAACCCTCTGCGGCCTTCTGAT
>JAISZA010000063.1 GCA_031269535.1 Tannerellaceae bacterium | reverse complement strand
TAACTGAGCGGAGAGCACCGATATGCCGTACAGCAATGTTCTGTAACAGCATTATATAATTGGTTTTCTCAGATACAATCTATAATTTGCGCCCTCTTGAAAACAAACAAACAGATATTTATTAAACCTTATTAAATTCCTGGTATTATGAAAGTATATCAAACAAATGAGATTAAGAACATTGCCATTCTGGGAAGTTCCGGCTCCGGAAAAACCACCCTCGCTGAAGCGATGCTTTACGAGGGTGGGGTTATAAAACGTCGCGGAACGGTAGAAGCAGGCAATACGGTAAGCGACTATTTCCCGGTTGAGAAAGAGTATGGATACTCGGTATTCTCAACCGTTTTTAGTGTGGAATGGCAAGACCGGAAACTAAACTTTATTGATTGCCCCGGCGCCGACGATTTCATCGGAGGTGCTGTGTCGGCGCTGAATGTCACCGATACGGCTTTAATGCTATTGAACGCCCAGTACGGAATAGAGGTGGGAACGATTAACCAGCTGCGCTATACGGAACAGTTCAATAAGCCGGTCATTTTCATCATCAATCATTTAGATAATGCCGCAGCGGATTACGAGGGGGCTGTTGCCCAATTGAGAGACCGGTTCGGGAGTAAGGTGGTACAGATACAGTATCCCGTAAACCAGGGCTTCTCGTTTAATGCCGTCGTTGATGTATTGAAAATGAAGATGTATCGCTGGAAGCCTGAAGGCGGTGTGCCCGAAGTGCTGGAGATACCTGCCGGCGAAGCGGATAAGGCTACCGAATTGCATACGGCTTTAGTGGAAGCCGCTGCCGAGCACGACGACCGTCTGATGGAAAAGTTCTTTGATGAGGGCAGCCTGAGTGAAGACGAGCTACGCGCCGGCATCAGCGCAGGATTAATTACCCGCGGCATGTTCCCCGTCTTCTGTGTATGTGCAGGAAAAGATATGTGCGTACGCCGGACGCTTGAATTTTTAGGCAATGTCGTGCCTACTGTGGATCGGATGCAGCACGTGAAAACGACGGAAGGAAAAGAAATAGCCCCCGACTCCAACGGGCCGACCAGCATCTTCTTCTTTAAAACAACCATCGAACCTCATATCGGGCAAGTCTCTTATTTTAAAGTAATATCAGGAAAAGTAAAAGAAAGCGACGACTTGCTCAATGCCAACCGCGGCTCGAAAGAACGCATCGCTCAGATCTTCTCCGTAGCAGGCCAGGTGAGAAACCCGGTGACCGAAATCATGGCAGGCGATATAGGCGCTACGGTCAAATTAAAGGATGTACGCAGAGGCAATACACTCAATGGCAAAGGCGCTGACTATACGTTTGATTTTATCCGATACCCCAACCCCAAATTCAGACGTGCAATCCGAGCCATCAACGAAGCCGACTCGGAAAAAATGAGTGAACTGCTGAACCGTATGCGCGAAGAAGACCCTACCTGGATAGTGGAACAATCCAAAGAACTGAAACAAACCATCGTCTCCGGACAGGGAGAGTTCCATTTGCGCACCCTGAAATGGAGAATGGAAAATAATGAAAAAATAGCCATCGAGTTCCTTGAACCTAAAATCCCTTACCGCGAAACAATAACCAAATCGGCCCGCGCCGACTACCGGCATAAAAAACAATCCGGAGGAGCCGGACAGTTTGGCGAAGTACACCTTATCGTTGAACCTTATTACGAAGGCATGCCGGCCCCCGAACTCTATCGCTTCGGCAATCAGGAATATAAGATGAGCGTGCGCGATACGCAAATCATCGACCTCGACTGGGGTGGCAAACTGATATTTGTCAACTGTATCGTAGGGGGGTCCATCGACGCCCGCTTCCTGCCGGCCATACTGAAAGGCGTCATGGCACGCATGGAACAAGGCCCGCTGACCGGCTCGTACGCCCGCGATGTGCGCATCATCGTATATGACGGGAAGATGCACCCTGTCGATAGCAACGAAATATCGTTTATGCTTGCCGGACGCAATGCTTTCAGCACGGCCTTTAAAGCGGCAGGCCCGAAGATACTGGAACCTATATACGATGTAGAAGTGTCGGTACCTGCCGATTATCTGGGCGATGTGATGAGCGACCTGCAAGGCAGAAGATCCATCATCATGGGGATGAACAGCGAAAAGGGATACGAAGTACTTATGGCAAAAGTGCCGCTCAAAGAGATGTCGTCGTACTCGACTTCCCTGAGTTCTATCACCGGAGGAAGAGCCTCGTTTATCATGAAATTCGCTTCCTATGAATTAGTTCCTGCCGATGTACAGGAAAAACTTCTGAAAGCCTACGCAGAAAGCCAGGAAGACGATTAATCATCATCCGACCGATCATCCGACAGCAAAAAAACTGTGAAGATAGCCCGGCTATCTTCACAGTTTTTTTTATTCAGCCCAAATCATTACTTTTGTTCTTTAAATATCTGAAAACAAATGAAGATTGTCGTTTCATGCTTTTTTATGTTTCTCATTCCGGCCCTGCAACTGACAGGCGCTACTCAGGCGAAGCTCCCTGTATATGAAAATTACATCAGGCAATACAGCGATCTGGCTGTCCGGCATCAGAAGAAATACCGTATCCCTGCCAGTATCACCCTGGCGCAGGGACTGTTGGAATCGGGAGCCGGACGGAGCGAATTAGCGCTCAAATCCAATAATCATTTCGGTATCAAATGCCATGCCGACTGGAAAGGCGCGAAGGTCTATTACGACGACGACAAGAAAAACGAGTGTTTCCGTAAATACAAAACCGTGGAAGAATCGTATGAAGACCATTCCCTTTTCCTGACAAAAGGAACACGCTATGCCGGACTTTTCAAATCAGACATTAAAAACTACAAAGCCTGGGCTAAGGGACTGCAGGAAGCCGGCTATGCTACCGACCGCGCATACGCCAACCGCCTCATCAAACTGATAGAAGACTACGAATTATATCGCTACGACTCTGATAAGGGAAGTACGGATAAAAAAGACGCGGCAAAGGAAAAAGAAGAAAAGAAAAGAAAACCGGAAAAACAGGCTCCTTTCGTCATCAAACGCCCTGTTCATACAATGCAGGGACTGAATTATGTCTATGCCGGAGACAACGATAACTTTGAACAGATAGCAGAAGATACCGGCCTGACGATGAAGGAACTCAGGACATATAACGAGGTGCCTGAAGACTTTCCGCTGCAAAAAGGAGACCTTATTTATCTTGAAAAGAAAAAGAAAAAAGCCAATAAACCTTCTTACGACCATGTCGTGCAAGTCGGTGAATCCATGCACAGCATCTCGCAGAAATACGGTATGCAGGTAAAGAACCTCTATAAGATAAACAGGAAGAAAGAAGACTATGTGCCGGTGGAAGGGGATGTGCTGAAACTCAGATAAAAGGAGGGAGAAAGCGCAAGGCTGCATCTCCCGCCTTGCTTCGGGCTAAGGAGATGCCGCTTCGATAGTCTTTCTCAGCTGAGCGCTTTGCGCATAAAGCCAATCAGGTTGCCGTGGGCGATGGCTGCGGTATCCTGCTCGCTATACCCCCGTTTTTTCAGTAGGGTGAAGACTTTCTGTACATCGGCGATAGTCTCCAGGTCGTAGGGGCATTGTTCGGTTCCGAAGGCGCCGTCCAGATCGCTGCCAATGGCGGCATAACGGGTGTTCCCGGCTAACTGGCAGATATGGTCGATGTTATTGGCCATGAGTTCCAGACTGCAATTCATGCCGCGTGGGGTAGAGACGCCCCTCTTCCAGTCCGGGACCATCATCCAGGCGTCCAGAGCCAGACCAATCACAGCTTCCCGCGCTATCAGGGCGCGGATCATCTCGTCGCTGAACTGGCGGTTGTGGTTTACAAACACGCGGCAATTGTTATGGCTTGCCCATACGGGGCCTTTGTAGAGTTCCAGCGCGTGCCAGAAAGCCTCGTCGTTGAGGTGCGTGAGGTCAAGGATCATTCCCAGCTCGTCCATTCTCTTCAGCAGCGCTTGTCCCATCGGGTTCAGGCGGCCGGAAGAATCTGTCCCGTTGGCATAACGTCCGGGGCCGTAATGTGCCGGCCCTACGGCTCTCAGGCCATAGCGGTAGGCCCGCTCCAGGTGGCCGATGGTGACGAACGAGTCGGCTCCTTCGATACTCAGCAGGTATCCGATAGGTTTCTGATCCGGAGACTCGTCGTTCATCCACAAAGCCAGATGAGTTTCCAGGGTTTCCCGGTCTTTTATCATCACCAGCTGGCCGTCTTCTTCCATGGCCTTATACCAGGCCAGCTGACCCTGCGTCTGTGCCCAGGCTTGTTCGGGCGAATGCCATCCGGGCAGGGGATTATCAGGGGATACATAACGCGCTATTTGTGTGGCGACCACCAGACCGATGCGGCCCCTGCGCAATTCGCCAAACGAAACGGTAGCGCGTCCCCGGTCGGGCTTGTCGGTCATACCGGCTTCCCGGCGATTGATCTCCTTCAGGGGCTCACGCAAATCACGGTTCCACTCCAACGCATTCATACTGAGGTCGAGGTGGGCATCTATAATAAATAATTCCGACATTTTTTTAAGATTCAAATAGTTATAAAACGATTTCTGGCATTTACCATCCAGGTAGTTGTCACTTCACCGCCTCTGACAACGAACGCCTTTTCATACAAGGCAACCGTCGGGCAGATATGCACCGGCACACCGTACAGCACAGTCCCGGGGGGATAAAGCCGGCTGTCGGGCGTCTCGGCCACTAAATGTTCTTCGCTGTGGGCGACAGGGGTCACATCCGGTGCATTCAGGAAATGCACGCGAGGCAAAGGACTTTCGGAAGCGACGGATTTATGTCCAAGGTCGAGGCATATCCGGCGTTCGTCTATCACGGAAATGACCCGGCTGATCACCAGGGCCGCATACCGGAAAGGCATATCAGGGAAAGCCTCCCGGTATCCCCCGTCCCAGAACACGAAAGTTCCCGGACTACATTCCACTCCCGGACGGTGTACGTGCAGCGGGAAGGTAGGCGTACCTCCCATAACCCGGATCAGAGGATAAGCAAACAAGGGGAGGACAGACTGATAGACGTTGTCGAGTGCGGCAAACGAAGCGTCGGCTGCCGTCTGCCTCTGCTTCAGGTCGGTATCATGTATATGTCCGTCGTATCCATGCAGCCCCACCAGACGGAGATGCCGGAGCGGGAGGAGCGCCTGCGCCAGACCGACAGCCTGAGCAGGGGGTATCCCCGTGCGGTTCATCCCTACGTTCACATCGATAAAGACCTCGGCCACAAAAGAAGAAGAGCCAAATACTTCGTCGATAGCGCGGGCGCTCTCCCAATTGTCGATAAGGCAGGAAAAGCGCGAATCCGGATAAGTCCCAACTAAGTTCAGCAGTCGCCCGACCTTCGGCCCTACGGGTTGATAAGCCAGCAGCACATCGGGAGCCGCCGCCATGGCCAGGGTCTCAGCCTCAGCCAGGGTTGCACATTTGAATTTCGTAATTCCCCTGTTCAGCATCATCCGGCAGACTTCATACATCTTATGTGTTTTCACATGCGGGCGGAGCTTATCCACCCCTCCGGCCATCTCAATAGCCAGCCAGATATTCTCACGCACCAGCTCCTCATAAACCACCAGCGCAGGAGAATCAATCTCTTCAATATTCCGTATTGCGTACATTAAAAAAACGTTCCGTTTTTTTAATTAAGTTCAAAGATTGCCTCTATTTCTACCGGGATATTGTCGGGAAGAGAGCCGAGGCCTACGGCGCTTCTTGTGCCTACGCCTCTGTCGTCTCCCCAGACGGTAGCGAATAATTCGCTACAGCCATTGATAATAAAGGGGTGACGCTCAAATTCCGGTGCACAGTTTACCATTCCCAGCACCTTGATCACTCGTTTTATTTTGTTCAGGCTGCCCAAATGGGTTTTTATGGTTGACAGCATGGTCAGTCCTACCTGCCGGGCGGCCAGTTTTCCCTCCTCGGGAGTGATATCCCGGCCTACCCGTCCTTTGATCAGGGAGCCGTCTTCTCTGACGGGGCCATGTCCCGAGAGATACAAATACTTTCCATCTACTACTAAGGCCGGTTTGTAAACGCCCAGAGGCTTCGGAGCCGGCGGTAAGTTCAAGCCTGTTTTATCAAATTCTTCATCTGCATTATACATACTCATACGAATTAATTATATGTTTGGTTTATAGAAAAATACTCAATAATAAAACGCCCAGCAGCCCGACTACGGAGACGATAGTCTCCATGACGGACCAGGAGCGGAACGTATCCTTCAGGCTCAGCCCGAAGTACTCCTTGAACAGCCAGAAACCGGAATCGTTCACATGCGAAAAGAACAAGCTGCCTGCGCCCAGCGACAAGACCATGAGGCTGGGATTCACACCCGTTTGCGTCACCAAAGGCATGATTACCCCGGCGGCGGTCAGGGCAGCGACCGTAGCCGAACCGATGCACACCCGGATGACGGCCGTAATCAGCCAGCCCAGAATCAGCGGATGTACCGGCAGCTGTTGCAGCACCCGGGCCAGCTCCGTACTGATACCGCTCTCGTCCATCACTTGCTTGAAGATACCGGAGCCGGCGATAATCAGCAGAATCATGGCGATATCCTTAACCGCATCTACATAGATGGCCATCACTTCTTTGATGCTCCTTCCCTGACGGATTCCCAGGGTGTAGGTCGCCACAATCAGGGCTATCAGCATCACCACCGAGGGGGCGCCGAAAAAGGCCATGGCTGCCGAAGCCTTTGCTCCCATATCCGGGAAACAGAGCGGAACCAGGCTCACGATGATCAGCAGGAAGACCGGTAAGGTGGCGCTGAGCAGACTGTTCGCCCGGCCCGGCTTCCCGTAATGCCCCCCGGCCTCTTTCGGCTCAAACAGGGTAAGGGGCCCCGACCTGACCTGCTTCAGGGTCTGCGAGAAAACAGGCCCGGCAAGAAGAATAGCCGGTATAGCCAGGCAGATACCCAATAAAAGCGTCATCCCCAGATCGGCATGGAAGAGCGCGACCAAAGCTACCGGCGAGGGATGAGGAGGCAGAAAACCATGCGTCACCGATAAAGCAGCCAGCATAGGCAAACCAATATAAACAGCCGGTAATTGATACTGCCTGACTACCGAAAAAATCAGCGGCACAAGCAAGACAAAACCAATCCCGTAAAACAAGGGAATCCCGACAATAAAGCCGGTTATCATCAGGCCCCACTGGATATGACGTGTCCCGAACCAATCGGCCATAGCCGAAGCAATCCTGCCCGCCGCTCCGCTCTCGGCAACCAGCTTGCCCAGCATGGCGCCTAAGGCGATAATCAAGGTCAGGCTTCCCATGATGGAGCTTATGCCTTCGTCAACGGCTTTGGGCAACCGGTCTAAAGGAATCCCAAGCGCAATGCCTGCTCCAATAGAAACAACCAGAAAGGCCAGAAACGCATCTACCTTGAAATAGGAGATGAGCAGGATCAGGACCACTAAACTAAGGATAACAATCAGGAATGACATGTGTTTTCAGGTATATTCATTACTTTATTTACTGGCTTTCAGCCCGCGGATGACAGAGGAGGTAAAGCCCGAAAGTTCCATCTCGTTCAGTCCGCGGATGGTAATGCCTCCGGGGGTGGTGACGCGGTCGATTTCCTGTTCGGGATTGCTGTTGTTCGTAAGCAGCAGGTCAACCGCACCTTTTACGGTATGTACGACGATCTCCTGCGCCTCGTGAGGATAGAAGCCCAACTCCACTCCTCCTTCGATGGCAGCCCGTATGTACCGGAGTGCGAAAGCAATCCCGCTCGAAGCCAGGGCCGTACCCGCCATCATCAGGCGTTCGTCAACCAGAAGAGCATTCCCTAATTCGTTAAAGATGCGCAGGATCAGCTCGGTCTGCTCTTTCGAAGCATTGCAGGCCGAAACGAATGTCATGCTGCTCAGCACCTCAATGGCCGTATTGGGAATGACGCGGAAGAGAGGCGGCGTCATGCGGCTGGGGCCGGAAGGCCTGGCAAGGAAAGACAGCAACTGCTCAAAGGTGACGCCGGCAGCGATAGAGACCAATATCTGTTTATCGTAATCCAGCGCTGTCCGTATTTCGTCGATGACGCTCTCCACCATCCAGGGCTTGACGGCGATAATGACGATATCGGCCCCGCGCACCGCTTTTACATTATCGCATGTTACCTGAAAATCAGGATTATATACCTGTAGTTTGTCCAATAAATGCTGTGATCGATCGGTACAGGTTATACGCGAGGCCTCAATAAGCGTCCCCTGCGCCAGGCCGCGGGCGATAGCTCCTCCGATATTCCCCGTCCCTATAATGGCTACTTTTTGTTTGATACTCTCCATGTTTTTTACTATTGCTGCTGCAAAAATAATAATTAGTTACGAGTTACAAGTTACGAGTTACGAGTAAAATCCTGTCTCATCCCGCTCCCGTCCGGAAAAAATTCACTCCCGTCCGAAAAAAATTCACTCCCGTCCGAAAAAAATCCACTCCCGTCCGGAAATAAACCGGACGGGAGTGAACTATATGCAGGTTCCGGGGGGAGATCCTTTATATTTTACCGGCATAATCACCGGATTGGATTCTTCATCTAATCCGGCGGCAATTTCTTTTATACTTCGCGCGAAGTATAAAAACATGATACCACTTGTCTGCGTCATATTTTTGCTTTGGTTTATTTGTCCGACCCGGGTCAAACAGCTGTCCGACCTGGGTCGAACACGTATCCGACCCAGGTCGGACAGCTGTTTGACCTGGGTCGGACAAAGCAAAGTATCCGGTACCGGAAAAGAAAGATCAGGAAATTCTGAAGAAAACACAGTACATTTATACTTTGCGCGGTTTAAACCGCGCGAAGTATAATCCGGTTTATGACCAGATGGATGTGCGGATCATGGCGTTCCGATAGGAACTGTTGACCTGACAACTTCCTTATACCGGATATTCAGGCTTCATATTCCGGAATATACCTGTTTAATTGTATAGTTCTTCTTTCTTTACTCTGATTACTTTTCCGAAGGCCGAGAGTTTGTTCATATCTATCTTGTGTGAATTGCCTACGATCATATAGATTACCGGACGGTCTTTTATGTTTTCTTCGTAGAAACGGAGGATGTCGGCCATCTCCATTTGCGAGAGGCCGGCTATCAGCCTTTCGTTCGGATCGGAAAGATAGCCTTCGTTCAGTAGGGAAGCGATGCGTCCGGGTATTTTTCTGAAGGTCGGATAATCGTTACTCAGTTGGTTGACCAGCGATTGTCTGACGGCCGGCAGGCGTTCCGGCTTTACGGGCATCTCGTGGATAAGCCCGTCCAATACGCTGAGCGCATCGAGCGTCTTATCGCTTTGCGTGGAAAGCATGGCGACAAAGCTGCCCGGTTTATCCTGCAGGTTCAAGGGCAGCAGGGTATATTTGCCATGGGCGCGATAGGCGAAGGAACGATATTCGCGTATCTCCTGAAACATCAGCGACGACATATCGCCTCCGAAGTAGTTCGAGAAAAGCCGGGCTGCATGGCGCACCGGTTCGTCCGCCAGTGCGCCTCCTTTCACATAGCTGTAGATAATGCTCTGAGAGGCGTCGGGTACATCGCAGAAATAGACTGCCGGTTCATCATAATCAAGCAACGAAAGGTAAACCGGAGAATGTGAGGGCTCGGTTATGGCATTCAGGTCGATATGTTCCCGCAGGCAGACAGCCACTTCTTCTGGGGGCAGGTTGCCGCAATACATCACGTCGCAGGCCGTACGCTGAGCCTGTCGGAAGGTACGGAGCAGGTCGTCGCCTTTCAGATTCTTTATGTCCTGCAGGGAGAGTTTGTTCAGGTACGACGACTTATCTCCGTTTTTTACTTTCTCCAGTAAGGCCGTTGCCAGGTTGTCGGTCGATTTGTAGAATGTTTTCTTCATTACTTTTTCTTCGTCTGCCAGTTGTTTCATTTTTTTATCTTCCGCTCTGACATGCTGCATAAAAGACGAGACGAGGGCCGTTGTTTCGTTGAAGTTCGCATCAAAGCCGCTCACTTTGATGACAAACCGGTTGTCGTCTGCCTCGAACAATAAGGTGCTGCCCAGGGTTTGCAGTTTTCCCCGGAATTCTTCGAATGAGAGGTCTTGGGTGCCCAGAAGCGGAAGGTAGGAAGTTAACTGAACCAGTTCGGGGCATTCCGTCTTTCCTATGCCGAACGAGATATCCAGTGTGAAGATGTCGTTTACCGCATTAGGCGAGGCGTATAGTCTGGCCAGGGGGGCAAGCGGGAGTATCCGTACATCATTCTCAAAATCAAGGAAGCGGGGCTTTACTTCCCTCGCGGGTATATTTTCCAGCTGCCTGGCGTAGTCGGAGGAGACTTCGGCATTGCGGGGAATTACCGGTTGCAGGTTGGGTTTGGGCAGGTTGTCTTTGGGATACTTACCCGTCTTCTTGGTTATGTACAAATAATTATCGGTAAAATATTTCCCGGCAGTAGCGATCACGTCTTCTTTCGTCAGCTCATTGATGTGTCCGATTTCTTCCAGATAGCTGTCCCATGATTTCCCCTGCGAAAAGAGGGTGATCATCATTTCCGAACGCGAATTGATATCCTCCAGTCGCGAGACGTATTTACGCTTTTGCTCCAGTTTCAGGCTGTTGAATATTTCATCGCTGAAGTCGCCGTTCTTTATCCGTTCGATTTCTTTCCACACCAATTCTTTGGCATTGGCGAGCGTCTGGAACACCAGTTTGGGGACGACCAGTATGCCCAGGACGCCGGCGTCGTTGAAACTCTCGTTCAGGGTCATGGCAGCCATCAGTTTATGGTTTACCATCAGCTGGTCGAAGTAACCGGTGCCATTAGAGTTGTTCAGCAATCCGATGACGATATTGAGCGCCACCTGATCGGGATGATTGGCGGGCACTCCCCTGAAGGCAAAAGCGGCTCCTTTGACAAGGGGGACAGGGATGCGCGCCTGAAATTTCTCTTCGCCCTCGAAAGGCGGGAGTTCGTATGTTTTCACCTGGGGGAGTTGCTTATCCCGGATGCGCGAAAATGTGGCTTCGAGGATGGGGAGGCTCGTCTCCGTATCAAAATCGCCACTCAGGATCAGCCCCATGTTGGATGCTACGTAATAGGTATCGAAAAACTCCCTCATCTCCGACAGGCGCGGGTTCTTCAGGTACTGGCTGCTTCCCAGGACAGGATAGGCGTAGGGGTGAGGATGGAAGAAACGCTCCAATACCTTTTCCATGGCGTCGCGGCCCATGGCATCGCGATACATATTCTTTTCTTCGTACACCGTTTCGAGTTCTGTCTGAAACATACGGAAGACGGGATTGAGCAGCCGCTCGCTGTTTAATTCCGCCCATTGGGCGAGGTAGGAAGGCGAAAAGATATTGAGATAAACGGTATAATCATACGAGGTTCCCGCATTCAGACGGGTCCCGCCATAGCGCGAGATCAAGCGGTTAAATTCATTGGGGATGACGTATTCCGCCGCTTGTATGTTGAGTCGGTTTATTTCCTTCTGAATACGCGTGCGTTCTTTCTCATCTTTTGTGAGCGACAGCTCGTCGTATTTGGCTACGATAGCGTCGAGCAGGATTTTCTCGGCCGCGTAATTGATGGTTCCTATTTTCTCGGTGCCTTTAAACATCATGTGTTCAAAGTAATGGGCAATCCCGGTATTGGGCGAATCTTTTGCTCCTGCTTTCACCACTACTGCACCGAAGATTTTAGGCTGACTATGGTCTTCATTAAGCCAGACAGTCAATCCGTTACTTAGTTTAAACTCTTTTACTTGAAGGGGTTTGGGCAATTGTGCCGAAAAAACATTTACACTATAAGAAAGTAGCGCCACAGTTATCAATTGTTTCATTTATATTTTGATTTCCCGCAAATATATGGATTTTTTATTAATTAATTCCCATCTCGGGAGGCGCTGTTTGTTCCCGTCCTATTTTTTTTTGCTCCCGTCCCATTTTTTTTTGTTCCCGTCCTATTTTTTTTCGGACGGGAGCAAAATCTGCGGCGAACAGTCCGCTTTTTGTTACCTTTACCTGCCTCAAACAATCTGTAAGTTATTATCATTATGAAAACACATCTGTTTTTTCTTTTCTTCTTCTTTCTGAGGTGCATAGCTGTGTCTGCGGCTGAACTTTTCGTTGAGGCGGAGTGCTTCGGCAGGAAGGGAGGCTGGGTTGTTGACCAGCAGTTTATGGATATAATGGGTTCTCCCTACCTGATGGCGCATGGGATGGGAGTGCCGGTGGGGGATGCTTTTACGCAGGTCCGTTTCCCGGAGGCGGGGACGTACCGGGTTTATGTACGTACGTTTAACTGGACGGCGCCCTGGAAAGACACTGCCGGGCCGGGAAAGTTTAAATTGGTAGTCGATGGCAGGGAATTGCCTGTGATACTCGGAGATAAAGGGGCCGAATGGATGTGGCAGGAGGCAGGGGAGGTGTCGGTAGAGCAAACAACGCTCACACTTGCACTCCGCGACCTGACTGGTTTCAACGGGCGTTGCGATGCCATTTATTTTACGACAGAGCAAGGCCTCCAGCCTCCTCCGGGCGGGAAGGAGCTGGATGCTTTCCGCCGCCAAGCCCTGCAGATACCGGATATCCCCCGCGAGGCAGGGACTTACGATCTGGTAGTGGCAGGCGGAGGTATTGCGGGCATTAGCGCAGCCATCTCTGCTGCCCGCCTGGGATGCCGGGTGGCGCTGATTAACAACCGCCCCGTACTGGGAGGGAACAACAGCTCGGAAATCCGCGTACACCTGGGAGGAAGGATAGAAGAAGGAGAATACAAGGAACTGGGTGGCCTGCAGAAAGAATGGGGGCCTTCCCGCGGAGGAAACGCACAGCCGGCCGATGTCTATGAGGATGATAAAAAGGCCGATGCCGTGGCGCAGGAAAAAAATATCACCCTCTTCGCCAATTACCATGTCTTTGGCGTGCGGATGGAAGGACAGAAAATAACGGCTGTGCTTGCCAGACATATTGAGAACGGGACGGAACTCAGCTTCAGCGCCCCGCTTTTTTCGGATTGTACGGGCGACGGAACGCTGGGATACCTGGCCGGAGCCGATTACCGGATGGGCAGGGAAGGACGCGATGAGTCCGGGGAAATGTCGGCTCCTGAAAAAGCCGATAAGATGACGATGGGAGCCTCCGTGCAGTGGTATTCCATCGACAATCAGGCTCCCTCGTCTTTCCCTTATTTCAATTACGGCGTTTCCTTCGACGACAAAACCTGTGAAAAAGTAGTGAAGGGAGAATGGACGTGGGAAACGGGAATGAACTACGACCAGATAAAAGACTTTGAACGCATACGCGACTACGGCCTGATGGTTGTCTATTCTAACTGGAGTTACCTGAAGAACGAACTGAAAGAGAACCATTTATACAGAAACCGCACCCTGGGCTGGGTGGCATACATATCGGGGAAACGTGAGTCGCGCCGCTTGCTGGGCGATTACATCCTGACAGAAGATGCGATACGCGGGCAGCCGACCCATGAGGATGGGACGGCGGCGGCCACCTGGAGCATCGACCTGCATTATCCCGACCCTGCCAATACGGCCGGCTTCCCCGGAGCCGAGTTTAAGTCGATTGCTGTCCAGATGCCGATTCATCCCTATCCCATACCCTATCGCTGTCTGTATTCGCGAAACATAGACAACCTGTTTATGGCGGGCCGCAATATCAGCGTGACCCATGTCGCACTGGGCACAGTCCGCGTCATGCGTACAACGGGAATGATGGGAGAGGTAGTTGGGATGGCGGCTTCGCTTTGCAGGAAGCACGGCCTCAGTCCGCGGGGCGTTTACCTGCACTGTCTGAACGAGCTGAAAGCGCTGATGCGCGAAGGGGTCGGCAGGAAAGGATTACCCAATAACCAGCGATATAACGAAGGAGAAATATTGCATTGACAAACAGTTGTTCCCGGAGGAAAATGTATCCGGAATCCCTGCCGGGAACAAACTCTTTTGCTCAGACCCCTTCGGGAGCGTATTGCTGAAGGAGCCGCTTCGCCAGACGTATGGCTTCGCCTATCCAGAGAACGATGGAGGTAGAGGCGAAAATGATTCCCCAGTCTTTCCAGCTCAGGGGGACGACGTTGAACATAACCCCGCCAAAGGTGACAATCAGGTACTGACCGGCTAAGATCAGGAGCGCTATCCAGAGGAAGACCTTGCTGCCGCGGATATTGGCAAAAGCCGGTTTGTTGTCGGCAAAAGCTTTGGCATTGAACATATTCCAGAATTGCAGCATCACAAAAAAGGTAAAGAAGAAGGATAACTCATAAGGGCTGAGGCTGCCTTCCGTCTGGGTAAAATAGACCAGGAGGGCCAGGAGAACGACCACAAACAGGAGGCCCACAATAAAGATGCAGTACGTCATCGGGCGCGAAATGATAAAGTCGCCTCCAGGCCCGCTCTTCCGGGGTTTATTGTCCATCACTTTCGGATTGGGTGGGAGGGAAGCCAGGGCAGCAGCAGCGAAGGTATCCATAATGAGGTTGACCCAAAGCATTTGCGTGATGGTGAGCGGTGATTCGGTGCCGAGCAAGGAGCCGATCAGTACGATCAGACAGGCCGCTACATTGATGGTGAGCTGAAAGAGCAGGAATTTCTGTATGTTGCGGTAGAGCGAACGCCCCCACATCACGGCGCGGGTAATACTGGCGAATGAGTTGTCGAGGATGGTGATGTCGCTGGCTTCTTTGGCGACAGAGGTACCGTCGCCCATCGACAGGCCGACTTGTGCCGCGTTCAATGCCGGCGCATCATTCGTGCCATCACCGGTGACAGCCACGACGGCGCCTTTCTGTTGCAGCAGCTGTACCAGGCGTTGCTTATCCATGGGGCGGGCGCGGCACATGATCTTCAGTTCGCCAATCCGTCCGAGCGCTTCCTCCTCGCTGAGGGCTTCGAAAGCGGGGCCGGTGATGAGGTTACGCTCGTCGGTATCTTCCGCTTTCCACATGCCAATCCGGCGGGCTATCTCACGAGCCGTAGCGGGCGTATCGCCGGTTACTATCTTGACGTCTATTCCTGCTTTGAGGCAGCTCCCGACGGCAGCGGGCACATCCTCGCGCACGGGGTCGGAGATGGCTGCAATGCCTATGAAAATAAGGTCGGCATCCTCCCCTAAGCGTCCATTGAGGAAGCAGCTCTTATCCGGCTCATTTGTTTCTATGATCTGATAAGCGAAGCCTAATGTGCGCATGGCCTGGTTCTGATAAGCGAGTAGCTGTTGCTCGATTAGTGATTTGCAGGCGGCTACCGGCCGGAGCGTTCCCTCCATGGCCACGCGCCTGCTGTTGGCAAGGACAATTTCAGGCGCACCTTTCACGTACAGGACTTTCTTCCCCAACAGGGGTGAGTTCACGAGGGTAGCCATGTATTTCCGTTCGGTAGAGAAGGTGAGCTGCTCCACGACGCCGGCATTGTCGCGCAAAGCCAGGTAGTCTTCGTTCTTCCTGTTCAGCCAGAGCAGTAAGGCGGCTTCGGTAGGATTCCCCAATGTCTGTATCTTACCATCGGAAAGGTCGAGGTAAGCTGTCGAATTGACGGCGATACCTTCTTTTATCAGCCGGCTCAGCTCATCGTCGCCCAGTTCTTGTTTTTTCAGGTTATAGAAGTTGGTTTCATGCACCTGCATCTGGTTTTGAGTAAGGGTTCCGGTCTTATCCGTGCAGATGACGGTAGTTGCGCCCATCGTTTCGCAGGCGTGCATTTTTCTCACTAAATTATTGGTCTTCAGCATACGGTTCATGCTGAGGGCCAGGCTGAGGCTGACGCTCATCGGAAGCCCTTCGGGTACGGATACCACAATCAGGGTTACGGCTATCATAAAGATATTCAGCAACTGAGAGAGCATATCCATGAGTGGGAGAGCAGAGGCCGAGAGCAGCAGCTTCGCTGTCAGGACGGCAAACATAAGCCCGGCAAGCGTATAACCTGCCCGGCTGATCACCTTGGCCAGTCCCTTGAGTTGTATCTGCAGAGGGGTATCTACATTGTTTTCTATCTGCGAGCCTTCATATACTTTACCGTATCCGGTGGCGTCGCCTACCTGTTCTACTTCGAAGATACCATGTCCGTCCACTACGGTTGTGCCCCGCATCACGATATTGGAAGGATAGGTAGCTTCCGGGTCGAAATCTTCTTCGCGTATTGTTTTGGAGGTGACAGGCTCTCCCGTCAGTGTCGATTCGTTTATCTGGAGCGAGACGGCTTCCAGCAGGCGTCCGTCGGCAGGCGCTTCCTCGCCTGTTTCCAGGACAACGATATCTCCTACGACGACTTCCCGCTTGGGTATCTGGCTGATATTGCCTTCGCGGATAACTTTTACTTCCGTATCATCGCTTACGGTATTCAGTATATCGAAGGCCTTATTGGCTTTTGCCTCAAAGATAAAGGCGACTCCACCGGCCAGGATGATGGCGAAAAATATGCCGATAGGTTCGAGAAAGGCACCGAATCCTTTCGCCTCAGGCCCCCAGCAGTGTAAGCCGGCGATAGCGAGGGATAAGCCCCAGGCCACTAACAGAATGCGTATGATAGGGTCTTCAAATTTCTCAAAGAATAGCTTCCATAAAGAAGTCTTTGCAGGCGGTGTGAGGATGTTCTCTCCGTGTCGTTTTCTGCTCTCTTCCACTTGCTGTTGGGTCAATCCCTGCCCATACTGTTTTTTCTCCATATTCATTATATTTTATTGTATGCTTGTTTTTCTTTTTTTCCCCTGCCAGGTATCACGTTCGTCCAGGCGTTTATGCACTTTAGAGGTGATGACATAATTTTTCAGCCCCCAATCCGGAGCAATCAGTAAATTTCCGGGTGATTGCGAGACAAATCGTTCTACAACGACAGAAGGCTTTAATCTCTCCATAAAGTCTATCACCAGGTCGATGTATTCACCGACGTCCGGGAGATGGAAATGTTCCGGGTGCAGGGCATATTCTTTTGCCATGCGAGTGTTTCGTATCAGCTGCAACTGGTGCAGTTTGAGGCTGGTGAGCGGCAGTTCCGACACGGTCTCTGCATGCCGGAGTATCTCGTCTCTTGTTTCGCCGGGTAGTCCCAGGATCAGGTGTGCACCGGTATAGATCCCTTTCGCTGCCGTCCGGCGGATTGCGTCTTCCGATTCGGCATAGGTATGCCCGCGGTTGATGCGTAATAAGGTCGTATCGAGGGTACTCTCTATACCGTATTCGATAAGCACGAACTTTTTCCGGGAAAGGGAGGCGAAGTAGGCGAGCAATTCTTCCGGCATACAATCCGGACGGGTTCCGACAATAAGCCCCACTACTTCCGGAAAGGCGAGCGCCTCCTCGTATTTGCTGATAAGCCTGTCGGTGGCAGCGTATGTATTGGTATATGCCTGAAAATAGGCGAGATATTTCATTGCCGGATATTTACGGGCAAAGAAGCGGATGCCCTCTTCCAGCTGTTCGCCCACGGTTCTCTCCGGATGGCAGTAGTCTGGGCTGAAGGTCTGGTTATTGCAGTAGGTGCATCCTCCCCATCCCTTTGTTCCGTCCCGATTCGGACAAGTAAATCCCGCATTCACAGATATTTTTTGCACTTTGAACGGAAATATCTCACACAAAAAACTCCCGAAATCCCTGTATCGTTTCATCTTTTATCTATGACGGGGACGAAGATAGCGAAAGTTTTGTTATCCTGACACGTTTATGCAGCATAAAGATGGGTTGCTTTTCGTGTGTTTGCCCTGCTAAAAGTCCGGAAAATATTTGCACAATAAGAGAATGTTCTTACCTTTGCATCGCTTTAACAAAAGCGCAGGATTGTCTCATGGTGTAATGGTAGCACAACAGGTTTTGGTTCTGTTTGTCCAAGTTCGAATCTTGGTGAGACAACAA
>JAISZA010000222.1 GCA_031269535.1 Tannerellaceae bacterium | reverse complement strand
CCCAATTCAGCTATACTTCAGACATTACACGTCCAAGCTATCAAATGTTGCGGAGTAGAATAGATTATGTAAATCGGTACACTTATGAAAGTGGAAATCCGTTTTTGCAACCATCTATTATCCAAAACTTTGCTGTAACGGGTATTTACAAATGGTGGCAACTTTATGCAGATATGCAACATAGAAAAAATGACATTATTTTTTCAGGTGAAACGTATTCAGCAGAAAATGCAAATATTGCCCTGTTGCGCCAAGTGAATATTCCCTCTTATAATTTGATAAATGTTATGCTTGAAGTTGCGCCAACTATAGGATGCTGGTCTCCCCAATTCATTCTTGAATTATATAAACAATGGTACACAACCCTGAAACCGGGTACGCAAGACAGTGAACTTCCTTTAGATAAACCGGCTTATGCGGCACGATGGAGAAATGCCATTGAGTTGCCTTGGGGACTGACAATGAGCGCTGACTTTAACTGGGAGGGAATAAGCGAACAGACGAATATGTCATATAAGCCTGTATGGTGGGCTAATGCAAGCTTGTACAAGGATATATTAAATGGACATTTGACGTTTCTTTTACAGGCAAATGATATATTTAATACTTATCATAGCGACTATACCATTTATTACGGTAAACTCCGTATGATGAACATGAATCAGAAACTCAGTCGACGTTTCATAGGATTAACCGTGCAATACAAGTTCAATGTTTTGAAAAACAAATATAAAGGAACAGGAGCAGGAGCAACCCAAAAAGAACGGTTGTGAAATTTTAAATCGTGCTATATTATTGCTTAATTAATATAGATATTATAGATATAAGCTAGTCAAAAAGCGGCAAATGCGTGATATTAAATAAAATATATTTCATGTCAAAAGAATATGGGCATTATTAATCATATTAGGTTTGCTCATTGGTTGCATATTGCAATTAATTTTTCCATTTTTGACACAGGCTATTGTAGATATTGGAATCACTAACCAAAATGTCGGATTCATTTATTTGATTTTGTCAGCACAGTTAATGCTGACTTTGAGTCGGACTACTGTTGATTTTATCCGTCGATGGATATTGTTGCATATCAGTATGCGCCCGGGGAAAATATAAAAAAACTGTTTTTTTTCTTTGGGAAACGAAATATATTTTGTTATATTTGTGTGCAAAATAAAGGAGGCCTTTATTTTATACACAGTTTAAAGGCCGAAATAATATGATGAAGATAAAATTCTTACTGGGATTCATTTTGCTTTTTGGCAGTCTTTCCCTGAGCCTCCGGGCGCAGGACACGGCTTTCTGGTTTGTGGCGTCAGCGAGGACTCAGGGCACGGCAGGGAAGGCCTCTTCATTCCGGCCTGCCTTCGGGGGTTGACAATAATCGCAAGCATTTTGCTAAACCCCCAAAATAAACAGAATATAGAGATCTTCAAATTTTTGTCATGTACTTAGTTGTTTTTATTACTTTTGTCCGCACATAGTTCTTTCTATATGTATAACTAATTCAGGATAGGTTATGAAAAAACAATTTTTTGTTTCAGCGGTATTGTCCGTCTTTTGCCTGAGTACCGTTTACACACAAAACAGCCCCTTGTACGGAGAGTCCGATCCCGGATCTATGTCGTGCACCCTCATCAATGATATCTGCCAGGATGCCCGCGGTTTTATCTGGGTCGCAACCGAATATGGTTTAAATAAGTTTGACGGACTGAATTTCACGCAATATCTGCACAATGAAAACGATTCGGTTTCTTTATCAGGGAATAATGTCCGCCGCTTAATGCTTGATGAAGACGACCACACGCTCTGGATAGCCTATAGCGCAGGGCTGCAGAAACTCGACACCGGGAAAGACCGGTTTACGAACATCCGGTTTTCCGATGCCTCCAAACCTCATGTCACCGATATCGCTAAACTTCAATCAGGAGATATTTATATATGCACCTCGGGAAGGGGCTTATATGAACTGAAAAAAGGAACAACCGAAGCCTACCCGCTGGAAGAGGTGAATGATTTATTCGAGAGAGATTTCTTCAGCTCCGTTTACGAAGACATGCAGCACAATATCTGGATGGGCATAAACGACTACGGCCTGCTGCGCCTGAACCCGGAAACGAAGGAGATACGGATTTTCAAAGACTTCGACGAACCGGGCAATGTGATGATCTCCGACATCATCGAAGACCGCAACGGACAGTTGTATGTGGGCACGGCAACGTCTATCTTCATGTTCGACAGCATCGGAGAGCGTTTCATCCCGATCGAAAGCAAGGAGAAATTACTGATACGGAGAATGATACTCAGTCATAACGGACATATCTTCGTGGGAACCGATGGACAGGGGCTTAAGTACATCGACACCGGAAGTAAACAGTTGTACCCGGTCGAAAACGAACATCTGTCTTTCAACTTCAATATAGCCAAGATACATGCCCTGATGGAAGACCGCGACAAGAACCTGTGGCTGGGATGTTTCCAGAAAGGAATCCTCATGATGCCTAACGAACCCACTCAGTTCAGCTTCTGGGCAATATCAGGGAAAGAATATAAAATGGGAGGAGCCGTCACTTCTATTTGTAAGGATTCACAGGGAAATGTATGGTGCAGCATTGATAATGAAGGTATTTTCCGGTTCGACGACAAGGGGAAACTAATAAATCATTTCCCGCAGCCGCAGGCAACGGTGAAGATTTTCGAAGACAGCAATCAGACGCTTTGGGTCAGTACCTACGATAAAGGATTAGCCCAGATGGATAAAAACACAGGGCAATGCCGCTTCCTTCCCTTCACTCCCGGAGGATACGTAAAAGCCATCGCCGAAGATAAAGAGCAGTATCTCTATTTATCTACTTTCGGATCGGGCTTCATACGCTACCACCTGCCTACAAAGAAATGGGAAAACTTTGACATGGAACAAATATCCTCAGAAGCCGGAAGCGTGTTCAATCGCTGGATCAATACCATCATCTGCGATTCGGAAGGACTTATCTGGTTCGGACATTATGTCGGGGTCAGTTGTTACGACCCTAAACAGAAACGCCTGATTAAAACACATTTTGAGGATATACTGTCGCAGCAAATCTGCCTCTCGCTGATGGAAGACCGGGGCGGTAATATCTGGATAGGAACCTATAACGGCATCTTCTGCATCCATATGCAAACAAAGACCATCAGAAACTATACGACCGGCGACGGCTTGTCGAGTAACGTTATCTGCGGACTGGCGGAAGACGAAAAAGGAGATATCTGGTGCAGCACGTTCCAGGGAATCAATCAGATAAAAGTAAAAGAAAACCGTATCATCAATTACTATACAGGAAACGGATTAATCGACAAGACATTCAACCGTGGAGTGTATTTTCAGGATAAAGAGGGACTCATCTATTTCGGAGGAAATACAGGCATCACGCTGTTTGCGCCACAGGATATCACCCTCAGAAACTACGACCGTGAGGTGATACTTACCAATGTTTACCTCCATAACCAGCCGGTCGGCATCCAGACCCTTTCCGGCGGAAAACCTGTCTCAGACAGCAGCCTGACGGATACGCGGAAGTTTCACTTTTCCTACGAAGACAATACATTCACATTCGAGTTCTCTACGATGGATTTCGGGAACCCCGAAAACATATACTATGAATACAGATTGAAAGAACTGAGCCAGAAATGGAGCGCCACGCAACCGGGAATAAACAGGCTTACGTATAACCATCTGTCTCCGGGGAAGTACACCCTCGAAGTCCGGGCCTGTAAGTATGGCTCGTATTCGCCCGTCCGGCAGCTGGCATTGAATATCTCGCCGCCCTGGTACAAAAGCAGCTTTGCCTACCTCTTTTATTCTCTTTTGTTTCTCGCCCTCTGCGCATTGATTATTTACCTGATCGACAGAAACAGGAAGGAGCTTGTCAACGAAGCCAAACTGCGCTTTTTCATCGATATCTCCCACGAAATACGTTCACCGATGACTCTTATCATCAGCCCTCTCGAAAAGCTGATGAAGGAAAACCATGATCCGGAAACCCTGCGAACCCTGGAAAGAATACATCGCAATGCCAGGCGAATACTCGGACTGATCAATCAATTGCTCGATATCCGGAGAATAGACAAAGGACAGATGATCATCAAATGCAACGAGACAGATATGGTAGGCTTTATCGAAGAATTATTCGACGTCTTCGAAGACCAGGCAAACAGGCGGACTATTAAGTTTACATTCCGACACCAGATGGAGAAACTGCCGATCTGGATCGACCGGAATAATTTCGATAAAATACTGATGAATATACTGTCGAATGCCTTTAAATATACGCCCGATAAGGGAGAAATCACTATCCTGCTGACCTCCGGAATCGACGACGGCAGCTGGGGGCCGCTCCGCCATTATGCCGAAATCAGGATCATGGATACCGGAACGGGAATTGACGAAGATAAAATAAAGAAGATATTCACACGCTTCTATCAGGCACAAAACGAACTGACCTTTGGTACGATGGGCTCGGGCATCGGACTCAACCTCTCGCGCACCCTGATAGAACTCCATCAGGGCAGCATCCACGCAAGCAACCGGAAAGATGCGCAAGGCAGCAACTTTATCATCCGCATACCCCTGGGAAAAGCACACCTCAAAAAGGAAAACCTCGCAACAAGCGAACCGCATTCGCGCTTATTGCTGCAACAGGAAACGTTCGCCCAACCCGCCGACCCCCAAAAGAAACCGGCCAGAAGCAAAACAAACTATAAGATATTAGTAGTGGACGATGAAGACGAACTAAGGGATTTCCTGCACCAGGAACTGAAAAAAACATACAAAGTGCTTACGGCGCGTAACGGCAGCGAAGGCCTGCAGATCAGCCTGTCTCAAATGCCCGATTTAATCATATCAGACGTGATGATGCCGGAAATGGATGGAATTACGTTTGTCAGAAAATTAAAAGCAAACACGAATATCAGCCATATACCCATCATCCTGCTCTCGTCGAAAGCCGAACACCGGGACCGTATGGAAGGCCTGGATAAAGGGGCCGACGCCTACCTGAGCAAACCCTTCAATATCGAAGAATTAGCCGTACTGATCAGTAACCTGATTAATACCCGGCGAATCCTGAAAGGTAAATTCTCCGGCGCACAAGACCAGCAGAATAAACTGAAACCGCTTGACCTGAAATCAAGCGATGAGGTGCTGATGGAACGCATCATGACTATCATCAACGACAATATCGGCAACCTTGAGCTGAACGTCGGCATGCTGGCTTCCAGGGTCGGACTCAGCCGCGCTCAGTTACACCGCAAGCTCAAAGAGCTGACAGGTATCCCCGCCGGCGACTTTATCCGGAATATCCGGCTGAAACAGGCGGCAGAATTCCTGAAAGGAAAAAAGATGAATGTCTCGCAAGTAGCCTATGCCGTAGGCTTTGCCAATCAGACGCATTTCTCGACTACATTCAAGAAGTTCTACGGGATTTCACCAATGGAATATATCACTCAATCGGAATCATTGAACAGGTGATCCGCAATCTACGGCACCAGACGACAACTTCTGCCGGCCTCTCTCTGCCTGCCCGGCAATAAGTTCCGGATATCCCCTTTAAGTCCAGGATATTTACGACCGCCTACACTACAAATTGCGTCCTTACTCCAAACGAAAATTTGTAGTACACAGATCGGAATTTGAAAAATTGGATGTCGCTGATTTTAGGAAATTTGTGACATGACGATCTGCAATGTGGGTTAACTTGCCTGGTGTGTCTTTATCATGAACGACTATATAAGCAGGAGTAAAATTATTTTGATTACAGGAAAGGTACATCCGATTCATACAAATTATTATTTCATTTTTTAATAACGTTAAATCCATTTTTTTTAAACCAGGCCCATTAGCCATAATAAAACAGCGTAAATCTTTATGGATATTATAGTATTTTTTTAATTTCTCTTTATTTTGTTTGGCAGAATCGAGATTACAGTTCCATGCCACTGCATGAGGAATATCTACAATTCTCCTTAGAATTACATCTTTTATTCTTTCAAAAGATAATTCTTTAAA
>JAISZA010000191.1 GCA_031269535.1 Tannerellaceae bacterium | reverse complement strand
GGCAACGCCCTGGGTATAAAACGGAATAATCCGATACGCGCCCTGAAAGGGCAGCCTAATGATGTCCGCAGATAATCTCCGGCTGCCTATGCTGCCTACGGAACCTATTATATATTTCTGTTTTCATCTCACTATTTTAAACCGCGCGAAGTATAATTCGTTTATAAATGTAAAACTGAACTCCGGGATATATCCAGAGCTGAAAGCCGCGTACATAATCCATCCGGAACTTGTCATGCGTTTGAAAGGTGTAGCGAAAGATAGTCGTATCACCTTCAGCCTCATAATAGAAATAGAGAAACTCCCTGTCAACCCAATAAGTATGTTCCCCCGAAAAAACTAAGGGAGTTGATCTCTCGTTGTCGTAAGAAGCAGAACCGTTGGGTAAAAATTCAAATGTATAATCCTGCGGCGAGAAAGGCGTAAAAGCAGTACATTCAAATTATTAATGTGTGAAGGACGGGAGTCTCATCCTTCACGCTCCTTCACCTTAACGAGTTACGGGTACCCCGGGGCAAACGCATATTTGCCCATGCCAAAAGTGTGAAGCTGTCCGGGGCTACGGGCAGGAATGACTGCCCATGCCGCTATAACGTCTTTTTTTAGCTGCCGGTATGGGAAAATCATTTTTATCATGTACATTTGTCTCCCGATAAAGTAAGAAACAGAGCAGAGTATTATGATAGAACGCATTTATATTCTTGAGAACGTAGATCCGGTCGTGTTTTATGGAGTGAATAATGTGAATATGCAGTTGATTAAAACACTATTCCCCAAGCTCCGCGTGGTAGCGAGGGGGAACGTGATGAAGGTCATCGGCGATGAAGACGAATCGGAACTTTTTCTCAGAAAAATCAGAGAGGTTGAAAAATATTGTGAAGAATATAATTCTCTGAGCGAGGAGGTGATCCTGGATATTATAAAAGGGAAAGCCCTGACTGTCGTCAGACAGGAGAACCTGATTATTCACGGAATGAACGGCAAGGCAATTGTCGCGCGTACCGAGAATCAGCAGCTGTTGGTTAAATCCTTTGAAGAGAACGATCTGGTATTTGCCATCGGCCCCGCGGGAACGGGGAAAACCTTTGTGGCTATCGCGCTTGCTGTGCGGGCATTGAAGAATAAGGAAGTGAAGAAGATCATCCTGAGCCGCCCCGCCGTGGAAGCCGGGGAGAAGCTGGGATTCCTTCCCGGCGAGATGAAAGATAAACTCGACCCCTACCTCCAGCCCTTGTACGACGCCCTGCTGGATATGATCCCCGGCATGAAACTGAAAGAGTATATGGAGAACAATATCATACAGATAGCTCCGCTGGCTTATATGCGGGGGCGTACGCTCAGCGATGCCGTCATCATACTGGATGAAGCACAGAATACAACGACTCACCAGATAAAAATGTTCCTCACCCGCCTGGGAATGAATGCCAAAATGGTGGTCACGGGCGATATTACGCAAATAGACCTTCCCTCGCCGGCCAGCTCCGGACTGCTTCAGGCCCTCCATATCCTGAAAGGCATAAAAGGCATCGGGAAAATAGAGTTTAATAAGAAAGACATCGTCCGCCACAAATTAGTGCAACGGATTGTGGAAGCATACGATAAGTTTGACAAATTATCAAATAAAAACAATGAAAGCTTTAATTAGAACAGATTTCAATTTCCCCGGACAGCAAAGTGTTTATCACGGCAAGGTGAGGGATGTGTACAATATCAATGATGAGCTATTGGTGATGGTGGCTACCGACCGTATATCGGCATTCGACGTAGTCCTTCCTGAAGGTATTCCTTATAAAGGACAGACGCTGAACCAGATTGCAGCAAAGTTTTTAGATGCTACGGCAGATATTTGTCCGAACTGGAAACTGGCTTCGCCTGATCCAATGGCGACGGTGGGCCTGCGATGCGAGGGCTTCCCGGTCGAAATGATCGTACGCGCTTACCTCTGCGGCAGTGCCTGGCGCACATATAAAAGTGGGGCACGCAAACTCTGCGGCCTGCCGCTGCCCGAAGGCATGCGTGAAAACCAGCGCTTCCCCGAACCGATCATTACACCGACGACAAAAGCTGCGCAGGGAAGCCATGACGAAGATATCTCCAGAGAAGAAATCCTCAGCCGGGGCCTGGTATCCGAAGCCGACTATGCCGTCCTGGAGAAGTATGCGCTGGAGCTGTTCAGAAGAGGCAGCGATATCGCTGCGCAAAAGGGACTGATCCTTGTGGATACAAAATATGAGTTCGGACGGCGCGGAGGAGAGATTTACCTGATAGACGAAATTCATACCCCGGACTCGTCGCGCTATTTCTATGCCGGAGATTACGAAACGTGTTTCAGGAAAGGCGAACCCCAGAAACAACTCTCCAAAGAGTTTGTACGCGAATGGCTGATGGAAAACGGCTTCCAGGGAAAGACGGGGCAGCAGGTGCCGGAAATGACACCGGCTGTTGTAGAACGTATCAGCGAACGTTACATCGAACTGTTCGAACAGATTACCGGCGAGACGTTTATAAAAGACGATACCGGCAGCCTGCTTTCACGCATCGAACAGCATATAATTCATTACCTTTCTAAAAAATCCATACCATGATATCCGGAAGCGGGAAAATACTGCCTTATAACACCCATGAACAAAAAAGCGTCCAGATAGAACGCATGTTCGACTCCATAGCAGAGACGTACGACCGATTGAATCATACACTCTCATTCCATATTGACAAAAAATGGCGTGAAAAGGGAATTGCTTTTCTGAAACCCTTCTCACCCGAAAGTATCCTCGATGTAGCGACCGGTACGGGCGACCTGGCCATCGCCATGCAAAGAGAGCTGAACCCCAGGCGCATCATTGGCATCGACCTGTCGGAAGGCATGATGAAGCGGGGACGCGACAAGGCGGCAAAGGCCGGGTATGCTTCCTGTATTTCGTTCGAACAGCAAGACTGCCTCTCGCTTACGTATGCCGATAACTCTTTCGATGCCGTCACCTCGGCCTTCGGCGTTCGTAATTTCGATCCCATAGAAAAGGGGATAGCCGAAATGTACCGGGTACTCAAACCCGGAGGCCACCTGATGATACTGGAGCTCTCGTCGCCCTGGCGGTTCCCGGTAAAGCAGCTCTACACCCTGTACTCACAAATAATCATACCCTATACCGGCAGGCTCCTTTCGAAAGAAAAAAACGCCTACTATTATCTGCCGGAATCAATTAAGGCCGTCCCCCAAGGAAGGGATATGGTGGACATCCTGCGCTGGCAGGGACTCGTCGATGTCGGTGTGCGCACGTTTACTTCAGGAATCTGTTCTTTATACACAGGCAAAAAAGATCAATGAATAACAACTACGGAAGATGGAAAAATACGGTTTATTAGGTTATCCCCTGAGACATTCGTTCTCCAGGACGTACTTCAACCAGAAGTTTGAAGCCGAACATATTGATGCCGAATATGTCAACTTCGAAATATCCGATATCAAAGAGTTGAAGAACATTATAAAAGAAAACATCAACCTCCGGGGGCTCAATGTAACACTGCCTTACAAAACGCTTGTCATGCCTCTGCTGGATGAGATCGACGACGACGCCCGCCTCATCGGAGCCGTCAATGTCATCGCCTTCAGGAAAGGAAGTTTCGGCAAGCTCAGGCTCAAAGGCTATAATTCCGATATCATCGGATTCAAACAATCGATCGAGCCTCTGCTGAATGAGTCGCATCGTAAAGCACTGATCCTGGGTACGGGAGGTTCGTCGAAAGCAGTATTCCAGGGATTGAAACAGCTGGGAGTGGCTTCTACCCTCGTCTCGCGTACCACGAAAGATTTTTGTATTACGTATCAGGAGATATCGCCTCAGATACTGGAACAATATACCGTAATCGTGAACACGACCCCTGTGGGAATGTATCCGAGTATAAACGATTGCCCCCTTATTCCCTACGAACGGCTCACCCCCAGGCATCTCTTGTATGATCTGCTTTACAATCCCGATGAGACCCTTTTTATGAAAAAAGGCAAAGCACAAGGCGCCACCGTGAAGAACGGACTCGAAATGCTCCTCCTGCAAGCTTTCGCATCCTGGGAAATGTGGCACAGATAAGTAAAAAGCATGTTAAAAAACATCTCCCAAATACGGCTTTAATATTCGAAGAAGGTGTACTTTTATCCGCGATTTCTGACATAAAAATAAACCATGGAAAATAGAAAAACACGATCCGGGCTGAATATAGCAGACTTTAATAAGCAAACAGACGGGAAAGAGACCTGGCTCTGCGTCCTGAGCAATCAGAAGGGAAGTGAGCTGACGGTCTTAAACTACGGAGCGAAAATAGTTTCGCTCCTGGTGCCCGACAAAAACGGGAAAGAGGTAGATGTCGTCACCGGACATCCTTCGATAGAGGAATACCTTGCTTCGGAAGAACCTTATTTCGGCGCGGTATGCGGGAGATACGGCAACCGGATTGCCGGAGGGCGATTCGAACTCGATGGCAAGGTGTACGACCGCTTAGCCATCAACAATGGCCCGAACAACCTGCATGGAGGAATCAAAGGCTTCCATGCCGTAGTCTGGGATATGCAGCAGACAGACGCACAAACGGTGGAGCTGAGCTATACCTCCGCCGACGGAGAGGAAGGCTTCCCCGGCAATCTGCAAACAACAGTCACCTATCACTTATCCGACAATAACGAAGTAGAGATCAGCTATCAGGCCCTTACGGATCAACCTACGGTACTGAACCTGACCAATCATTCGTATTTCAACCTCTCCGGAGCAGGCGATCCCGGCATCGGTGACCACCTGCTGACTATCCATGCCGACGACTACCTGCCCACAGACCATACCGCCATCCCTTATGGCCCGAAAGCGAAAGTAGAAGGCACACCGATGGATTTCCGCAGCCCGCATGAAATAGGCGCCCGTATCCATGAAGCCTTCGAACAACTTGTCTTCGGCAATGGATACGATCATACCTACGTATTGAACAAAGAAGGCAGCGAACTATCGTTCTGCGCCCGTTGCGTGTCGCCCCGGACGGGAATCCGGATGGACGTATTCACTACCGAACCCGGTGTGCAACTCTATACAGGCAACTGGATGACAGGTAATTTCACCGGTAAGAACGGACAATCTTATCCCCGGCGCTCCGCTTTTTGCTTGGAGACACAGCACTTCCCCGACAGCCCGAACAAACCCGGATATCCATCGGTCGTACTCCGCCCGGGGGAAGTCTTCCGGAGCCGGACCCTGTTCGCATTTTCCATTGAAGAATAAAATCATATTAATACTAATTACTTTAAAACTTAACATTTATGACAACAAACGTTCAACAGAAAAATTACACGTTGCCTATTATTATGATGATACTGCTTTTCGGTATGATATCATTCGTTACTAACCTGGCAGCACCTATGGGAGTTGTATTGAAAAATCAATTCCAGGTTTCCAATTTCTTAGGGATGTTGGGTAATGCCGCCAACTTTATTGCTTATGCAATCATGGGTATTCCGGGAGGGATCCTGTTGCAGAAAGTAGGATACAAGAAGACGGCTCTGCTCGCTATTGCTATCGGTTTTGTAGGGGTTGGCATTCAATACCTTTCAGGTTATGCCAGCCAGGAATCGGCTTTCGGCGTGTACCTTGGAGGTGCTTTCATTGCCGGTTTCTCCATGTGTTTGCTGAATACGGTGGTCAATCCGATGCTGAACACCTTAGGCGGAGGCGGTAAAAAAGGGAATCAACTGATTCAGGTAGGCGGCTCATTCAATTCGGTACTGGCTACTTTCACCCCGATGTTCGTAGGTATCCTCATCGGCGAAGTATCCAAATCCAGAATAACCGATATTTTCCCTGTGATGTATATCGCTATGGGAGTTTTTGCTATCGTGTTCGTTGTGCTGGCTTTGGTTAATATACCGGAACCGGGCTCGGAAAAGAGTACGGAATCGCTGGGTAATCTGCTGTCGGGAGCCTTGAAATTCCGTCATTTCATACTGGGAGCTGTGGCCATCTTCGTATATGTAGGCGTGGAAGTAGGTACGCCGGCAACGATGAACTTATTCCTGGCCGATCCGCTGGCCGGAGGCGTAGATGCTTCAACGGCCGGTTTTGTGGCCGGTACGTACTGGTTCCTGATGTTGATCGGCCGTTTGGTCGGAGCCTCCATCAGTTCGAAAGTATCCAGTAAGAGTATGCTTGCCGTGGCTTCTTCCGTAGGATTGGTCCTGGTCGCTTGCGCTATTTTCTCATCTGTTTCTACCTCGGTAGCCTTGCCGGTACTCCAGAAAGGGGCAGCCGGAGAACTTTCTTTCGGATTGGCGCAGGTTCCTGTTAATGCCATGTTCTTAGTGCTGGTTGGTCTCTGTACTTCCATCATGTGGGGAGGTATCTTCAACCTGGCCGTAGAAGGATTAGGTAAATATCTGGCTGCCGCTTCCGGTATATTCATGGTATTGGTTTGTGGTGGCGGTATTCTTCCCGCGCTTCAGAATTTCATAGCAGATATTGCCGGTTATATGACAAGCTATTGGGTTGTCTTTGCCGGCCTGGCCTATTTGCTGTACTATGCTTTGATCGGCAGTAAGAATGTAAATAAGGATATTCCTGTTGAATAAAAACGTATGTATGAGTGCAGATAAGGTAAGAGAGGCTTTTGCCGCGCATTTTGAAGGAGCAGCCGGAGCGGTTTACGCCTCTCCGGGACGCATCAACCTGATAGGCGAGCATACCGACTATAATGGAGGATTCGTATTCCCCGGAGCCATTGATAAAGGCATGGTAGCCGAAATCAGACTCAACGGAACCGGCACCGTCCGGGCGGTCGCACTGGACCTGAACGAAACGACCGCTTTCGGTCTGGAGGAGGAAGATGCACCTGCGCAGAGCTGGGCGAAATACATCTTCGGCGTATGCCGCGAGATTATCAAACGAGGGGGAGAGATTGGCGGATTCGACACGGTCTTCTCGGGTGATGTCCCTTTAGGAGCAGGTATGTCGTCGTCGGCAGCCTTGGAAAGCACCTATGCTTTTGCCCTGAACGATCTGTTCTCGCTGGGGATTGACAAATTCGAACTGGCTAAGATCGGACAAGCGACGGAGCACAACTATTGCGGCGTGAAATGCGGTATCATGGACCAGTTTGCTTCTATCTTCGGAAAAGCCGGCAGCCTGATACTCTTAGACTGCCGTTCGCTGGAGTACAAATACTACCCCTTCAATCCGGCAGGCTACAAACTGGTATTGCTCGATACGGCAGTGAAGCACGAACTGGCTTCTTCGGCGTATAATGAGCGCCGGCAATCCTGTGAAAAAGTAGCTGCTGCTATCCGCAGGAAACACCCGGAAGTGGAATTTCTGCGCGATGCGGGCCTGGATATGCTGAACGAAGTAAAAGCGGAAATCAGCGAAGAAGATTATCTGCGCGCCAAATATGTGATAGAAGAAGTGCAGCGCGTGATGGACGTCTGCGCAGCTCTGGAAAAAGGAGATTACGAAACCGTAGGCGACCGCATGTACGGAACGCATCACGGCATGAGCAAACTCTATGAAGTAAGCTGCAAAGAGCTGGATTTCCTGAATGATATCGCCCGTAAATGCGGCGTCACAGGGTCGCGCGTGATGGGAGGCGGATTCGGAGGGTGTACGATCAACCTTGTCAGGGAAGAGAAATACGAAGACTTCATCAAAGAAGCTTTCACGGCCTATACAGAAGCCTTCGGACATGAACCTAAATTATACGACGTAGTCATCAGCGACGGCGCCCGTAAACTTCAATAAGTTTCTCTCAATAATGAGCAGTTCCGGGAAGGCTTCACAGCCGACCGGAACTGTTAATTAAATCAAAACCAACCCATCTGATTAGATCTAAGATTAATAAAGTACCTAAATGAAAAATCAACTTCTAACATTTCTAACAAAACCTAACCATTTTTGGACTATAACATCTCTCGTACTTATAAAACATATTAAGCAGCCGGAAAGTTTTGCAAAACGTCCGTAAACGCTATCTTATTTGGTATTTTTAACTGTCATGGAACAGTGAATAGCAGATATTAAAACCCAGGCAAATAATTTATGCTGATTTATACTAATAAATACTATCTTTCGTGCAGTATTTCCGAATCAGGATCATTTATATAGTAAATTGCTTTGAATAGCATGGATGAAATCACGTTGATCAACGGATGTAAGAACAGTGATATGCAGGCACGCAGAGAGTTATACGAACTTTTTGCAGACGGAATGTTAGGGCTTTGCTACCGGTATATGAATAATCCGGATGTGGCGCATGATCTGCTGCACGATGGTTTTCTCAGGGTCTATTCAGCCATATCATCGTTTACATACCGGGGAGAAGGTAGCCTGAAAGCATGGCTCACAAAGCTGTTTACGAATGTGTGCCTGGCTTACCTGCGTAAAAAGGACCTCCTGCGTGAAACGGTTTTACCGGAAGATATTTCCGATTTACCGGACGAACAGGAAACAGATGAAGGAACAGCGGAACTGCCGATAGAGATTTTGATGGGATTCGTCCTGGACTTACCTCAAGGCTACCGAACAGTATTCAATCTGTATGTTTTTGAAGAATGGAGCCATAAGGAAATCGCCCGTGAGCTGCGGATCAACGAACATTCGTCGGCCTCTCAACTGCTCAGAGCGAGAAAATTACTGGCCCGGCGTATTACAGAATATAGAGAACAATATGGATAATAATGATCGATGGATACATATATTCCGTGAGCGGAAAGAGGAATACCGTATTCCGCCACGGAAGAACTCGTGGGAGAGATTAGCGGCAGAGCTTACTCCTGCGCCGCCTGCCGTACGAAAGAACTTCCGCCGGATAGCAACAATTGCCGCTCTATGGCTCTGCATAATAATGCTGAGCATCCCTTTTCTGCTTAAAAAAGAAACCATGGAAACCCAGCAACCTCTCCCTGTCATGCGGGAAGAAACACCTGCCGCAGCAGCCCCTGAAGCAAATGACCGGCAGCCGCAACCCGTCATTGCGGAGGCAAAGACCGGAGCAATCCAGGCCGCAGCCCCTGAAACCGGTCAAGGGCAGACGGAACAGCCGCTACCCGTAGCCCAGGCCTCCCCCCTCCCTCCCGCCGGAGAAGAAGAAAAACAGTCTCCTATCCCTTCGGTCGCTGCCTTCGCCGGGCCGGAACGGGAACCGGGCACAACAAGCCCGCACCTCATTGCCGGACTTCCGGCAAAAGCAAGGCAAACGCATTCATGGATTTTCGGGTTATCCGCGAAAAGCCATACGGAGGTATTTCCGGATGCCGGCGGCAAATATGATTATGAATTGTATGCCCCGGAGGTTGCATCACCCGTCGAAACAGATGAGAATGCTTACAACGGCAAAGATGAGCCTTTGCCCGAACAAAGCGAATTACCCAACAATCCGGATTGGAAAGAATACAGCCCGGGGGAGCACACCATAGCATATCGCCACCGCATACCCCTCTCCTTCAACCTCTCTGCCGGGAAAAAATTATCGAACCGCTTTGCGCTGGAAAGCGGCCTGAGCTATACCTACCTCTTTGCCGATATAAGCCTGACGACAGAAATACCGGGAGCCGGATATTCCGGTAAGCAGCAGCTCCACTACCTGGGAATCCCTGTCAAAGCAAACTGGTGGTTCTACGAGCGGGGGCGCTGGGCGGCTTACCTCTCGGCAGGTACGCTGTTCGAATATTGCATCTCGGCGAGCAGGCAGTGGGGCGGTGTGAATACCACTCCCGATCTGAACCGGTTCCAGGCTTCGCTGACCGCCGCCGCCGGCTTGCAAATGGAGCTGATACATAATATATCCTTGTTTGCCGAACCCGGCATAGGATATTATTTCGACAATGGCAACGGCAGCGAAAGCGTTTACTTCGACAGACCGCTGGTGTTTAACCTCCGCGCCGGGCTTCGTTTTACTTACTGATAAACCATTAATTCATAATTTATAATTTATTTACCTATGAAACGAATAATTATCGCATGGGGAATCCTCCCCGCCCTCCTTCTCTCCTGCCAGACAAACGATCCGGAACCCCGGAAAACGGAACGTATAAACATCGTACTGACCAAAGCTGAGCAGGAAATTGTCAGGCAGAACAATATCTTCGCCTTCGACCTGCTGCGTACGGTCTCCCGGAACGAGGAGCAGGGAAAGAACCTCCTCCTCTCGCCCCTGAGCGCAAGCCTGGCGCTGGCCATGCTGAACAACGGCGCTGCCGGGCAGACACAGCAGGAAATACAGGAAACCCTGGGCTACGGCAACATCACACGGGACGAGATGAACGGATACTTCCGGAAAATGCTGGAAGCCATACGGGAAGCGGATACTGAAGTGGCTTTCGAAACAGCCAACTCAATCTGGATCAGGAAGGACTTCCCCGTACTGGAAACCTTCAAAGACGTAAACCGGGAATATTATGAGGCGGAAGTACGGAACGAAGATTTCAGCAATCCGCAGACCGTCGGCCTGATCAACAACTGGTGTGCGGATAAAACGCACGACAAGATACCGGACATCATTAAGCAAATCGACTCCGATGTAGTCATGTACCTGCTCAATGCCCTTTACTTCAAGGGAATGTGGACCTATCAATTCGACAAGAAAGCAACTGAGCCGGAGGCTTTCGCCAACTCCGACGGTTCGGAGACGCTGACGCCCGTTATGAACCTGAAGGAAACGCTTCACCACAGAGAAGGCGAGACCTTTGATTTACTGGAGTTGCCTTACGGGAATGAATCCTTCGGCATGCTCATCCTGCTTCCGAAGGAAGGCGTCAGCCTGTCTTCCGTCGTTGATGCACTCGACGCCGAAACCTGGGAGAACAGCCTGGCCGGGATGTACTCCAAAGAAGTCAATCTGAAGCTTCCGCGTTTCAAAATTGAATACGAAAGAAAACTGAACGATGACCTGAAGGAGATGGGGATGGTGTCCATGTTTGGCCCTGCTGATTTATCACTCATTCAGCCCGGCCGCAATTTGTATGTGTCGATGGTGAAGCAAAAGACATTTGCCGAAGTGAACGAAGAAGGCACCGAAGCGGCGGCCGTCACAGTAGTTGAAATGGTGGAGACTGCTCTCCCTTCCTCCCCCGTTTTGTTCCATGCCACCCGTCCTTTCCTTTATTTTATCAGAGAACAGAGTACCGGCACCATCTTCTTCAGCGGAGCGGTGCAGCATTTTTAAGGGATTTCTCTCCCGTCCGGTTTATTCCCGGACGGGAGCAGATTTATCCCGGACAGGAGCAAGACGACAAAATCGACGTAGTCAAATGCACCCTTTTCACGGGTGCAATTCAAATTGTCGCAGATTCAATGGATTTCCGTCGTCATTGCGAGGTACGAAGCAATCCAGGGCGCCCCCGATCTGGATTGCTTCACCCTCTGGGTTCGCAATGACGGCCCG
>JAISZA010000171.1 GCA_031269535.1 Tannerellaceae bacterium | reverse complement strand
TTCACTCCCGTCCGGTTTATTCCCGGACGGGATCGGATTTATCCCGGACGGGGCCAAGACGGCACTTTTTCTGAGCTTGGAAGATTGTTAAAAATCACCAAATTGCCGGAAAGACAAGTTTCCTTCTTGCCGGAAGTAATAAAATATGCTACTTTTGAACAATCAATAATACATTAATAATGTGAAACGGATTTTAAAAATAAAGAAAATCATTGACATACTTGCCTCTCAAGGCTGGTATGTAGCCCGGCAGGACGGCGAAAGCTACAGGCAATTCAAACATCTGGAAATCAAGCGTACAGTAACAATTGACGGCAAAATTTCGGAATACATCTGCTGGGATGATCTGAGAAGTATGATACTCAGGCCGGATCAGAATCCAAAGATTTTGTGAAACAAAAGAACTCCAGATGAAAACATTAAAAGTAATAATAAGCAAGACAAGCAAAGGCGTTTTCGCCCATCTTCCCCAGGTGGAAAGATACGTAATTGCCCGTGATTCGGTGGTGAAACTGAAAAAGGATTTGCGCAAAAGTCTTCGATTCCATATCGATGGATTATACGAAGAGGAACGCGAAGAATGGATGGACGAGGTCTATGACTTTGAATACGCATTCCACGACATCCCTTCGTTGATTGAGGCATATAGCGAATTCATCAATGAAAGCAACCTGGCCCGCATATCCGGAATAGAGGAAACACTGATGCACCAATATGTTTCCGGAGCAAAGCGTCCCGCAAGAAAAACCCTCGAACGGATAGAGAACGGACTCAGAGAGTACGCCAATGAACTACGCTCCATATCATTCGATTATGAGTGAAGCGAAGTCCCAGCCTATGCTTCACCGGTGAACTCCATGAGATAGGCTTTGATGAAGCCGTCGATTTTGCCATCCATGACACCGCCTACGTCGGAGGTCTGGTAGTTGGTGCGATGGTCTTTTACGCGGCGATCGTCGAATACGTAACTGCGGATTTGAGAGCCCCATTCGATTTTCTTTTTGCTGGCTTCTATCTTTTGCTGTTCGGCCATGCGTTTTTGCAGGGCGAAGTCGTAAAGCATCGAGCGGAGAAGTCGCAACGCATTCTCGCGATTGTCTAACTGCGAGCGGCTTTCGGTATTCTCTATCAGTATTTCACGCGTCTCACCCGTATCGGGGTCTTTGTAATTGTAGCGGAGGCGGACGCCGGTTTCCACCTTGTTTACGTTCTGCCCTCCTGCCCCTCCGGAGCGGAAGGTATCCCAGGTATAATCAGCCGGATTGATATCGATCTCAATAGTATCATCTATGAGTGGAGTGACGAATACAGAGGCGAACGAAGTCATCCGTTTGCCCTGTGCATTATAGGGCGAAACACGCACCAGGCGGTGCACACCGTTCTCTCCTTTCAGGTAGCCGTAGGCATAATCGCCTTCTATCTGCATGGTAACAGTCTTGATACCTGCTTCGTCGCCATCCTGCAAATTATTGACGGTGATTTTATACTTATTCGCCTCGGCCCAGCGCATATACATACGCATCAGCATCGAGGCCCAGTCCTGACTCTCCGTACCGCCGGCCCCGGAATTGATCTTGAGGATGCAACTCATCTGGTCGGCCTCCTGGCGGAGCATATTGCGAAACTCCAGATTCTCCAGCAACGCCAGCGCCCTGGCATAGGTTTCATCCAGTTCTTCTTCGCTGATAATGCCTTCTTTTATGTATTCGTAGGCTAAGCAGAGTTCTTCGGTAGCAGCCTGTACTTCATTGTAAAGTTCTATCCATTTCTTCAGTTCCTTTACGACTTTCATCTGGGCTTCTGCCCGTTTGGCGTCTTCCCAGAAAACGGGGTCATGGGTACGCAGCTCTTCTTCTTCCATGCGGATGGTCTTCCCATCGACGTCAAAGATACCCCCTCAGCGCCTGTCCGCGCTCCAACACATTCTGTAGCTGGTCTGATGTTATCATATATTCATTTTAAATTAGTGCGGCAAAGATACGCAATTATTCCGCTCATTCCTTGTACATCGAATCAATTAGTCCGGCATATTTCTCAAAGATGACGCGGCGCCTGAGCTTGAGCGTATCGGTCAGTTCTCTGCCTTCCATGCTGAAAGGGAAAGGGAGGAGTATGAAGCGTTTGATTTTCTCGTAAGAAGCAAGGTCTTTCTGGTGCTCTTCCACACGTGCTTCTATCAGACGGAGTATCTCGGGCTTTTTTATCAGTTCTTCGTTATCGGTCTCGGATATTCCTTTGTGTGAGGCATATATTTTCAGCATTTCAAAGTCGGGTACGATGAGGGCGCCTACGAATTTGCGCTGGTCGCCTATCACGGCAATCTGAGAAATAAACTTATCATTGCTCATCAACATCTCAATGGCCTGCGGTGCGATGTATTTCCCGTTGGATGTTTTATAGAGGTCTTTGATGCGTTCGGTAAAATAAAGCACCTCCCCTTCCAGTCGTCCGGCATCCCCTGTGCGGAAGAAGCCATCTCCGGTAAAAGCTTTGGCATTTGCTTCGGGGCGTTTGTAATAACCGGGAGTGACGGTTTTTCCTTTTACTAAGATCTCGTTATGATTATCCTCGTCTATTTTCACCTGTAAATCGGGCATGACTACGCCAATGGAGCCTAACTCAAAACTTTCTCTCGGACAGAAAGAGACGGTAGCTGTTGTCTCGCTCAGCCCGTACCCGTAAGCGATGGGGATATTCACCGACTGGAGGAACGCATTCACTTCGTCCGACAAAGGCGCGCCTGCCACGGGGAAAAGCACCCCTTTTTCCACACCCAGTATTTTCTTCAGCCTCGTAAAAATTGTCAGGTCATACATGCTGAATTTCAATCTCAGCCACAAAGGCGGCTTCCGTCCTTTGTTCTTGTATTCCATCGTATGCATATGGCCGGTTTTGACGGCATCCCAGGCAATTCTCTGCAAGAAAGGAGGGAATTCTGCAATTTTGTCGTGTACGCCCGTATAAACTTTTTCCCAGAAGCGGGGTACATTGCACATCATCGTAGGACGTATTTCGGTCAGCGCCTGTTGTATTCTTTTCGGGTCGCGGTTGATGGCTACCTTCACCCCGTTGCAGAGGCAGACGTAAGTCCAGGCCTTCTCAAAGATATGGGTGAGGGGAAGGAAACACATGGAGGTCTGTTTATCGGTAATGAGCGGCAGCCGGATTTTGTGGGTACGCATGGCTTCCTGAAAATTAGAGTGACAGAGCACGACGCCTTTCGAGTCGCCTGTTGTCCCCGATGTATAAATGATTGTTGCCACATCGTCTGTCGTTGCCGCCTTCATCCGTATTTTCACCATGGTATCGGCATGGGCATTGTCGCCCAGACGCAGGAAATCGTCGAAATAAACAGAGGTTTTATCTTCCGGGTTTAAGCGCACCCTGGGGTCGAAGACAATCAGCCGTTTCAGGATAGGAGAGCTTCTCCGGACAATAAAGGCATTGTTATACTGGAGTTGTTCGCCGACAAATATCGTAGATATCTCCGCGTCGTTGACGATATACTCCACCTGGGCAGGTGAATTGGTGGCATACATGGGCACGGGCACCGCACGGTTGGCAAAGGCTGCAAAATCGGTAATCAGGCATTGCGGCATATTCTGCGCATACAAGCCTATGTTTTCGTATTCCATGATACCGAACTCAGCCATTGCTTTAGCCGTCAGCATCACAACATCAGAGAAACTGCGCCATGAGATTTTCTCCCATTTTCCGGTTTCTTCGTTACAGTATTTCAGTGCTGTACGTGTTTCGTATAGTTTTGCTTGCTGATGGATCAGCTCAGCGAAATGAGGATAGTTCATTTGATGTCATTTATAGTGATGCTACAAATGTAATCGTTTTTCACCACCTACAGGGCATAGCCGTCAGGTTAAGCTTATTTTTTCCATCCTTTTCAGCCCGGCAACCGGGCAGACGCACCGGCTCCGTCGTTCCCGCCCGGACAGGCTGCCGGCTTTTTTGTTGTCCGGGCCAGGTTTTTTCCGGAAATGATGCAACATTTATGGCTCCCATTTCGTATTATATATATCTGAAACATTTTAAAACAAGAATAACATGAAAACGAAAGCATCTGTTTTTTTGATTTGTATGCTGGCTCTGGCAACAACAGGGTTCCAGGCTGCCGGACGGACGATAAAAGGCAATGGGAAAGTGGAAACACGTGTCATCAACATTTCCGATTACGACGAAATCAGCCTTGCAGGCAATGTAACTTTTGAGTATGAACAATCCGACGCTTCCCCTTTCCTGAGTATTACGGTGGATGAAAATATTTTTGAATACATCCGGGCGGAAGTACAACAGGCAAAGCTGAGCATCGGCCCCAGAAAGGAAAATGAATACACCGGCAACAGCTATAATCTCAATCCTACCGTCTTCAAAGTGAAATCAAACTCAAAGAATCTGAAAAAAGTCAGCAAAGCCGGAAGCGGTAGCTTCATCGTCAACAGCCCGCTGAAGATCGACAACTTAAACATCAGCAGCGCCGGAAGCGGGAATGTCAGACTGACAAAAAACGTGACAGGGAATGAATTGAAAATAAGTGCCTCCGGCTCCGGAAATCTTGAAATATCCGGCCCGATCAAAGCAGAGAGAGTCGTAGCAGATTTAGCCGGAAGCGGAAAAGTCGTTCTGCAGGAAGCGCTTTCAGGGAATGAACTAAAAGTGAGTTTAGCCGGGAGCGGCGACATAAAAGCCAAAGAAATAACCGTGGAAAAGCTCCATTGCAGCTTGGCAGGCAGTGGAGGCATACAACTGCTGGACGGCGCTATCAAAGAGGCCAGTTACAGCATTGCCGGAAGTGGGAATATAAAAGCCTACGAGTGTAAAGCTTCGACAGTCAAAGCCAGCCTCAGCGGATCAGGCAGGCTGGAAATACATGCTTCCGAAGCATTAAATGCCAGTACGGCAGGCAGCGGAAGCATCCTTTACAAAGGCAATCCTGCCTCAGTAAAAGAAAGTAAAGCAAACCGGTCGGGCACGATCAGGTCGGTTCAGTGAGCCGCGGGCCGGTCTCTTTCTTGTCTATCATACAGGCCACGGCAGCATCGCCGGTGACATTGACGGCGGTACGCAGCATATCCAACGGGCGGTCGATACCAATTATCAGGGCCAGGCCTTCGGCAGGGATGCCGACGGAAGTAAGCACCATGGCAAGGATAACGTAGGTGCCGCCCGGTATGCCCGGAGTACCGATAGAGGAGAGAACCGTCATAAATAATACCGTCAGTATCTGCGTGAGCGTCAGGTCAACGCCTAATACCTGCGAAATGAAAAGAATGGCGATGGCCTGATAACACGCAGTCCCGTCCATATTGACGGTAACTCCCACCGGTAAGACAAAAGAAGAGACATCTTTCGATACCTTCAGTTCTTCCTCTACCGTTTTCATTGTGACCGGCAGGGTGACGGCGCTGCTGCTGGTGGTAAAGGCAAAAAGCTGTACCGGATACATCGCACGTAAAAACGCCTTTACGCCCACCTTCCGGCTGAATAGTCTGATCATCAAAGGATAAAAAACATACATGATGATAAGCATAGCAAGGGCCACTGTCAGGGCATACAGGCCAAGGGCGCTGAAGAGACTCCCGTCTCCCTTGAAATCAGTTACCAGGCCCGCCATAAGCGCAGCCACTCCGATCGGAGCCAGCCGGATGATAAATGCCACCATCTTCAGTATAATCTCATTCAGACCGTCGAAAAAATCAACAACAGGCTTTACTTTCTCCTGCGGAACCAGCAGGGAGGCCACAGCAAAAAGAATGGCAAAGAAAATAACCTGGAGGATAGCGGAATTATTAGCCGCAGCGCTTATGATATTATCCGGGACGAGGTCGTTCAGGAAGCTTAGGGGGCCTTGCCCCTGTACCTGCCCGGCTTCTTCCGTCTTCTGCGCGATCAGGCTCTGGTAGGTCTCCTGAAGGCCGGCGGCGATTTCCTGATTCACTAAAGCGCCGGGGCGCACCGTCAGCCCCAGACTGATACCAAAAACAACGGAGATGGTAATAAAACAGAAATAAACAAGCAAGGTCTTTATCCCTAACCTGGAAAATTTACTGATATCTTTCAGCCCGGCAATCCCCTTGACTAAGGTGACAAAGATCAGCGGAATCGCTATCAGCCGCAACATACGGATAAACAACTGCCCCCAAGGCGTAATCCAGTTGCTGATAAATGTTTCAGCATTCACGTATAAAGCAATTACTCCAAGGATAATACCTACGCCCATTCCCAGCAGGATTTGCATGTACAAAGGGATGGCTTGTCTTTTTCTTTGCATGTTCATAAAGATATTGTTTGTTTTGATAACCCCGCCCATCATACGTCCGGCAGGGGGGGCTGAAAGTAAAGAGCCGAAAGCCGGACTCGAACCGGCGACCTATTCATTACGAATGAATTGCTCTACCAACTGAGCTATTTCGGCAGGTCTGACAGGAGACCTTTGAGAAAGCTGTCTAAATCGTCATCCAGATCTTTCAGCAAGGGGTCATCCAGGCGGAATGTATCGTCGTCAATAAAAAGAAGCTCTTCCATCACATTGAAGCCCTCATCTACCAGACTTACGGAGAAGGGACGCAGGAAACAGCTGTGATTAAACAGGCCTTTTACGTTAAGAGAAGCAAGCGTCGACTTCAGGACGGGGCTTATTTTCTTCCCGAAAGTTTCTTCTTCACTGTTTACCCAATCGAAGATAATGAGCTTTTCCAGCAGGTTTTCTTCTTCTCCACAGACCTGAAGCTCTCCGCTTTCTGCATCTGCCTGCACATACAAATCACTGATAAGAGCAGCCGAATCATTCGTTGTCAGTGCTTTGACGACCGTAGCAAACATGTTTTCTATGACCGACTGAATCTTCGCATTGTGTGTGCCCATGTGTATCTTCTCTTCTTTTGAAAGACGCGGCAAAAGTAAGAATAATTTGCCAAATAACCGTATTATTTTTCCCCGAATTGCGAATTTAGTTTTTTATTATTCAGTATCCGTTGTTTCAGCGTCTCAGTATAAAGTTGTTGCGTACGGGTATGGGTATAATCTTTCCCTTTGTTTTTCTCAAATAAATCGTACGATATTTCCGCCCATCCGAGTGCTTCTTCCATCTGGGCGGTTATTTCGCAGGCAAGGGCCAGATTGGAGGCTGCTTTCGCTTTGTCGCTCCAGCGGGAGGAGGTGGTATAGATATAGTGCCAGCGTCCGGAAGCTTGCTCCCATTTCTCCGCAACGGCATAGGCGGTTGCCTCTTTCCAGCGTGCGCCGGAGCCGGTGAAATACCAACGGACGTCGTTTTTCCAATGGGGAACGAATACGGAGGATAGTTTCGAACCGATATAGCCGCCGGCTATACGCAAGGCTTCTTCAGGCGCAGGAAGCAGGAGGTCCAGCTCTTCCAGGCTATAAGCCTCTTCGAACCAGGAAATACTGTCGGATACCACGACCGTAGCAGCCGGACTGAGCTTGCCGGGCAGGTAAGTCCGGCTGATACCTGCGATATCTATCCGGATACTGCCGCTTACATAGCCTGCTATAAGGGCTCCTGTCTCTTTTTTCATGTCAAACAGCAGGCGGTCGAACGAGATGATGGCGTCGGCTCCCGTCTCTTCGCAAAGCGACTTTACTTCTTCCGGGCTTAGTTTTACATCTGCATAAAAAGCCTTATCCTTGCGGGTGGCTTCCTGAAAGAGCAGGACATCGTCGAAAAAATCCGATTCCACAATGGCGGCGCCCAGGGTGCGGCAGGCATCAGACAAGGCGCTGTCGGCATTCGCCTTGCATGTATCCTGGGGCACCCCCAGGAATATAAACTCATACCCCCTATCCGGAGACTGAGGTAGGGCATTATTGACAATCAATACCTTGCGGACGTTTTCGGGATACATGACTTCCGACGGATTGTACGTCTCTATCCCCATATAGCGGACGGAGGTGCAGGCGGCAAGCAGGCCGGTAATCAACAGGTAGGATAAAGCTTTCATCCGGGTGGTGTTTTAATTGTTCTGCAAAGCGTCGATGGCTTCTTCCAGGCTCTTTATCTTGCTTTCCGCATCGGCTTGTTTCCTGCGCTCTGCTTCGACGACCTTGCCGGGCGCCTTGTCTGTAAAGCCGGCATTGCCCAGTTTTTTCCTGACTAAATCGAGGAAGCCTTGCTGGTAAACAAGTTCTTCTTTCAGCCTGGTACGTTCTTCTTCCACATTAATCCGGCAGACCAGCGGGAGGGTGTATTCCGTCGTGCCGACAAGGAATGAAATCTTGGAAGCCGCTTCCTCCCCGGAAGGATTAAGGGTGAGCATTCCGATCTTTTCTATCACCGGATCAAACCGGCTGTCGTGCTCGCCGGCGATCAGTAGCTTCAGGGGTTCCTTGGCGGGGATATTTTTCTGGAGGCGGATGGTGCGTACGCCGCCGATGATTTCCTTTACGGTTTCAAAGGCCTTCAGACAGGTTTCTTCTACCGGCGCAGCCTGGGGCATCGGAGCTACCATGATGCTCTCGCCTTCTTTGCGCGGCTCCAGGGCCTGCCATAGTTCTTCGGTGATAAAGGGCATAAAGGGATGGAGCAGGCGGAGCAGCGAATCGAAGAATCCGAGCGTAGCCTGGTATGTGGCCCGGTCTATCGGCTGTTCGTAGCCCGGCTTGATGATTTCGAGATACCAGGCGGAGAACTCGTCCCAGAAGAGTTTGTAGGCCGACATAAGGGCTTCGCTCAGGCGGTATTTGCTATATAAATCGTCCATCTCGGCGACGGTCTTGTTCAGCCGGGCGCCGAACCATCCGACGGCTAAGGCCGAGGCTTCGGGCTGAGGAATCGAGTCGTCTGTTTGCCATCCTTTCACCAGGCGGAACGCATTCCATATCTTATTGTTAAAGTTACGTCCCTGCTCGCAGAGGCTTGCATCGAAGGGCAGGTCGTTGCCGGCGGGCGAAGTCAGCAGCATACCCATACGCACGCCGTCGGCCCCGTATTGGTTTATCAGTCCGATGGGATCGGGCGAATTACCTAAGGATTTCGACATCTTGCGCCCCAGCTTATCCCGCACAATCCCGGTGAAATACACATTCCTGAAGCAGGCCTCCCGGCGGTATTCATAACCCGATATAATCATCCGGGCTACCCAGAAGAAGATAATCTCCGGCGCCGTCACCAAGTCGTTCGTTGGATAATAATAGGTGATATCCGCATTGCCGGGATTGTTGATCCCGTCGAAAACGGAGATAGGCCAGAGCCAGGAAGAGAACCAGGTATCTAAGCAATCCTCGTCCTGTCGCAAGTCCGGCAGCTGCAGTCGGGCATTTCCTGTTTTTTCACGCGCCAGCCGCAGGGCTTCACCGTCTGTTTCGGCCACCACAAAGCCACCTTCCGGCAGATAATAGGCCGGAATCCGGTGCCCCCACCACAACTGGCGGCTGATGTTCCAGTCTTTCACGTTCTCCATCCAATGGCGGTACATATTCCTGAATTTCGCCGGATAGAAGCGGATGGTATCGTTTTCCACGGCTTCCAGTGCAGGCCTGGCCAGACGTTCCATCTTCAGGAACCATTGCATGGATAGTTTAGGCTCGATGGGCACATTCGTTCGTTCCGAATAGCCCACGCTATGGGTATAGGCTTCCGTTTTCTCTATATATCCGAGCGCTTCGAGGTCTTTTTCTATCTGTTTGCGCACGGCAAAGCGCTCCATTCCCTCGTATGGCAGCCCGTGGGCGTTGAGTGTTCCGTTATCGTTGAAGATATCGATGCTTTCCAGGTTATATTTTTCTCCCAGCATATAGTCGTTCGGGTCGTGCGCCGGGGTTACTTTCAAGAATCCCGTGCCGAACTCCCTATCCACGTATTCGTCTTCAATAACCGGTACGACGCGGTTGACAATCGGTACGATAACGTTCTTTCCTTTCGCATGGGCTGTTTTCGGGTCGTTGGGGTGGATACATACGGCCACATCTCCGAAGATGGTTTCCGGTCGGGTGGTGGCAATCACGATGTAATCCTTCTCCGTTCCTCCTTCCACTCTGTACTTTATATAATACAGCTTTCCGTGTTCTTCCTTGTGGATTACCTCCTCGTCGGAGATGGCAGTCCGGGCGGCAGGGTCCCAGTTCACCATGCGAATGCCCCGGTATATCAGTCCTTTATTGTATAAATCCACAAACACCTTGATGACGCTTCGGGAGCGGGGCTCGTCCATCGTAAAGCAGGTACGGTCCCAGTCGCAGGAAGCGCCCAGTTTCTTGAGTTGTTCGAGGATGATTCCGCCGTGTTTATGCGTCCATTCCCAGGCATGGCGGAGGAACTCCTCGCGTGTGAGGTCTTTCTTGCCGGTTCCTTCGGCGGCAAGTTTGGCTACCACCTTGGCTTCCGTTGCAATGGAAGCATGGTCGGTACCCGGTACCCAGCAGGCATTTTTCCCTTGCATCCGGGCGCGGCGCACCAGGATATCCTGAATCGTATTGTTGAGCATATGTCCCATGTGCAGGACGCCGGTGACGTTCGGGGGCGGTATCACAATCGTATAAGGTTCGCGCCCGTCGGGCACAGACCTGAAAAATCCTTTGTCCAACCAATACCGGTACCATTTTTCCTCCACTTCCGAGGGATTATACTTGCTTGCTATTTCCGCCATAATACAGAGTTTATATATAGATTCATTATTTCGAGTTCACCGTGCAAAATTACAGAGAATAATTTTGATATGCAAAACCAGACAGTTCACAGGGTGCACTTCTGATTGTCGCGTTATACACCGGAATAAGCTATGGCGTTGTCAGGAGATAAGTGTTACATATTTTCATTACCGGCATTACTGAATTGCTTCGCTCCGCTCGCAATGACGGGAGGATCGTCATTGCGAGTGAAGCGAAGCAATCCAGGTTTTTGTAACGTTTATTTCCTGACAACGCCAAAGGAAGTTTCTTCATATTGCGTAATTGCTTATCTGTTATTTCGCTGTTTTAATGATAATCACCCCGTTTGCTCCCCTCGCACCATATTGAGTGCCTTCCTTCAGGACGGATATTTCTTCCAGGTTCCGGGGATGGATGGAAGACAAGATAGTCAGGTCGTTCATCGGGATACCGTCGAGCACGACCAAGGCATCGTTCGAGCTGTTGACCGACCCTACTCCTCTGATCCGTATGCTACCGCCCTGCATCGACACCCCGCTCATCTGCCTCAGCAGGCAAAGGATATCCTGGCAACGGCTTTTTACGATCTCCTCCTTATTCATTGTCGATGAACTGACCATTTTGTTTCGTTCCCTGGTGAGGATTTTCAGCAGGGCAGCATCCGGTTCCAGGCGGTGGCTGGCCTCGTAATTGCTTTTCGTTAATCTGACGGTAAGATAGTTATATCCGCTTACCGGTATCCGGATTTCTTTATCTTCCCCGGGTACCCCGATATATAATGTATCCTCCAGATTCGCTCCCGGAATGATAAATACGCCGTTCCTGCTGGTCTTTACAGTTACCGGAACGAGCTTTCCCAGCGTTACCGGATAATTCCGGATAACTTTATTCTTTGCATTGTACAGAACGCCGCTCAAGGTATCATTCTGCGCACTCAACGCCTGTGGACACATAAGTAAAATGCTTGCCACTGTGGATAATAGTATTGCTTTCATATTCCTTTATTATTTATAAATTATTAAATAGGAAAGCAAATGTATGTATATATTACATATTAATACACAAAAATATATGATTTTTTTTCACTACCGTCCGGTAAAAAATAATAAAACGGGTCATATGACAACGCCTTACATCAGTTGTTTGTCATTCGTTTGATGATACTGTAAGCGTTGATGATGCCTAATTCGCCGGCTTTACTCAGGTCGGCTATGCCGCGGTTGGCGTCGCCTTGTGAGAGGCGGGCTAAGCCACGGTTGAAATAGGCTTCGGCAAAGTCGGGGTCGCGTAGGATGGCTTCGCTGTAGTCCTGAATGGCGGCACGGAAATCCCGTTGTGCACAAAAGAGGTTGCCGCGGTTGAAATAAGCATAGATGAATCCCGGATTCAGCTTGATCACCATATCATAATCCCGTATGATGAGTTCATGTTCGTAGGCTCGTTTATTATCCTTTACGGTATTTGTCGTTATGGCCGCGTTTCGCGTATTCAGATTCAGGCTCAGGGCAGACAAACCTCCCGGCTCGGCAGATGAGGCCTGCTGCGATAAGGTGTATTCCAGTTGTTTGTATCGTACGACCGCCCGGTTGAAATAAGCCATGGTAAACGAAGGCTCTGTCTCTATCGCTTTTGTATAATCTTTGATAGCTTCGGTAAAGTCCTGCACCAGCATATAATCGAGGGCTCTCCCGAAGCAGGCATTTGCATTTCCCGCTTGTCGTTCTATCTCCGACGAATACTCGTCGATAGAGGAGAAATGGGTTTCTATCTGTCCTTCGGTCAACGGCGCTTCTTCGTTGGTCAGGCGCAACTGGCGCGACAGGAGATGGCGGTTGTTATAGTCTTCCAGCATCCGGTCGTAATACACGATTTTCTTTACCGGATCGGCCTTTTCGTAATAAGTCAGCACGAACTGCGGTTCGAGGTCCACCCTTACGTTCCGGTCCTGCACCCGTCCTCTGACGTCGTTCTGGTATTTGTTTTTTCGTTCTTCTTCTTTATCGTACACGACGAGGCGGTTGAATTTATTGATACTCTTGTCGGATTGTTCGCGTGTATTTTCCTCTTCGGTACTTTCTGCGGTATGCTCAGCCGAACGGTTTCCTCTGGTGCCGCTTTGTCGTTCTTTGTTCAGCCTTTCTTCGGTTTCGAAGGCCGTCCAGGTATCGCGGTCGGCTCCGGCATGGTCCTGCATTTTACGTTTGGCTTCCGCCCGGCTGTAATAGCCCGGTATAAATTCCGGATACTTTTCCAGCACGACATTATAATCCTGCACAGCTCCCTGAAAATCCCCTGTTTCGTAGCGAAGCAGGGCGCGGTTGTAGTAAGCCATATAGTTATCCGGTTCTTCTTCTATCACGACGTCGAAGTCTTCGATAGCCCGGTTGTTATCGCCCACCTGTGAGCGGAGTAATCCGCGGTTGAAGCGGGCGATCAGGTTACGGCTGTCGAAACTGATCACCTGATCATAGTCGGCCATGGCTCCCCGCAGGTCGTTCATCTGGTATCTGACCAGTCCGCGGTTGATATAATATCCGTTTTCGCGTGTATTCAGGCGTATGGCTTCGTTCAGGTCGGCCAGGGCGGCCTTCAGGTCGGCCATGTGGTAATGAACGATGGCCCGGTTTCCGTAAGCCGGCGCATAGTATGGGTCCATTTCAATCGATTGGTTATAGTCCTGCAGAGCATGGATGGTATCGCCTTTTTCCAGATACATAGCTCCCCGCATCATATAGTTCATGGCATGTCTGGAGTGGGCAGTCATGAGTTCTCCAAACACTTTTTCCGCCCCCTCGTAGTCTTTTTTCTGTATATAAGCGATAGCTTTATTGACAAGCATCTGTCTGTCTTCGGCTTTAAACTCCAGTCCTTTGTTGTAATCGTCGATGGCTCCCGCGAAGTTATCCTGGTTTTGCCGGGCGATTCCGCGGGCATAGTATGCCTGCACTAAAAAGGGGTTTCGTTCCAGGCATGCGTTACAATCTTCTTCGGCCCCTTTGTAATCATCCAGGTTTATTTTGGCTACTGCGCGATAGAAATAAGGTTCGGCCAGCCAGGGTTTGGATTTGATCACCTGATTGAAGTATTGTATCGACAGTACATAATCTTCGAAATACAAAGCATTCCGTCCGATGGCCAGCACCCTGTCCGTATTTATCTGCGCCGACAAAGCGAATGAGCAGAGTTGTGCAAAGAGTAAGAGTATCGTTTTCTTCATTTATATATGATTGAGAAAGCAAATGTACACATTTTATTGACAAGGCATATTTTCCTTCCTCAAAATAAATTCAGCCTCATTATCTGTTCATATCGGCAAAGGTTGTAAGTCAAATTTATCAGCCCGATTTGCCCTATAGCCCTAATACTAATGCAAAACAGATAAAAATCATTCCTATTCTGCGTAACAAATCCAAAAATATGCTCAACGCGAACCCTTACTTTTGACAACACTTGATTCACAGACTTTTGCGCATCTGTCAATGGATACCCCCTGTAGCCTTTGGATATTATTTTATATGATTATCCGCAAAGCGACCTATTGTAGATTTTTGACTTAAAATCGGTCTGGTAAGTTGCAGCGACCAGGAGCAACCTGTCAAAAAGATGCTCTCCAAAGTAGCGTCGATTAAACTTGTAGCAAAACTCATTGAGGTAATATTGCAAATACTCCCCTGTCAGTTGATGGTGCATATCCAACAAGAGCCGTTTGACATTTCCGATAGCGATATGCACCCACGGAAGTATCTTAGGCAGGTCTTCGGTCTTAATCGCCTGTGCCCGGTGTGATTTTACAACAAGCTTTAACTTTTTGTATGACGTTGAATCATCGGATGTTATTTCTGCCTGAGAATCAACCTGCTTTTTAACAACTTTGGCAACGCTTTCTGCCTGCAAATCATCAATAACCACCATTTTCAAATGATTGACCCGCCAGGCCTTCATTCCCTGTTTGGGATTTTCAACAGCCGTACTTTCGGTCATGACAACTACTTTGGACTGTTTTTGACTGCCGACGCCACGTTTGAGCGGACTGTCCGTTTCGCCGTCCGGTATCAACGTGGTAATGAACGCATTGTCAAGCTCTATTTGTCCTCCAAGCAGGTATTTGTCATCGCGTTTGCCCATCACATCGCGCAGTTTATTGAGCAGTTCCCAGATTGGCTGATAGCGTTTATGTCCCCGTTGGCGTTGATGTTCTGCCGCCGAAAACGACTTTTTCGTACTTGTGAGTAGATGCATCGACACGTACCGGTATTCGACAGCTCCGAAAGCTCTGATTTGCCTTTACGAACTGTTTTGACATCAACTCCAAACGCTTCGCTTACCAAGAGAACTCCGCTACGCCCCAGCAATTTAGCTTTCATCCCTAAAAATAAACGCCCCTGACGTTCATCCAACTGCTTATAATATCTGATTTCGTCTTCTGTTATCAATGAGAACCTTTTTAGATAAAAATAAGTACAAAGTTACCAACTTATTTTTTACATGTTACTATACAACATGTTTTACGTGCAGGGCATCCTGGACATTCGACGCCGGAGCGTTTGCCGGCCTTCACGCAAACAAAAAGCTTGTCCGCCGACTGCCGACTGCCGGAGGACAGGCTTTGAAAAATCTATTCGCCTTAATGCCTCTCAATGCGAGATGACGATTTGTTGCGTGACCGGCGGACTGTCCGTACCATCATGCACGCGAAGCGTATAGATGCCGCTGGGCAGGCTGCTGACGTCGAGTTGAATGTTTCCCGGGTTGTTCGTGACAGTCTGAAGCGCCAGCATCCCCATAACGCTGTACAGGCTGATCGTGTACACGGGCCTGGCCCTGCTGATACCTCCGGAGCCTGATACCGAAGATCCGGATGTCGAAAACGCCTCTGATGCCGCATCCAACTCCTCAAGATCCACATTCAGCACGCCCGAAACAGGATTCGGATACGCCGACATGCTGTAAGAGGCAGAGGAAGATACCGTAAAAGTATACAAGACAGTGGCACCACCCGATTCTCCGCATGGATAGATCCCGTAGCCGTAGAGAGCGAACGATCCGGTAGCGCTGAAAGTTACCACTGCATAGCTTCCGTATGTATTATCAAGATATGCATTGGATGTTGCTGGACTTATCGCCCAGCGGTAATTAGTCACTCCCGTAACGGAGGGGGTAACCGTAACAGGTACGTTTACCGTAGCTGTTCTAGCTTGAGGCGTAGCTATTATGATAGGACCATCCGCAACCACAAAGTTAAATCTTGCAAGTTCAACGGAATTGAGATAAATCGCCACCCACGAAGAAGTGCTCGCAGTGTTTGCCTGAAATGTTCTGCTATTACCGGATATTGTGCCGGGAGTTAGATTGCTGCTGCACGTCCAGGTATAACCCGATGGCGCACCGCTTGCAGTAAATGTACCGGAAGAGTAGGTGCAAAGCGAAGAAGGCCCGGTGATAGTAATAATTTTTTTGTAATATCGGCGATAAGTTTCCTGATAACTACTCGGAACTGAAGTCGGATCATGTCTGATCAAAGGTAATTTTCCCCACTTAGACTCGTATTTTCCTGAAACAGTCGATTTTACAGCAGAATGATCTCCTGAATAATAAAATATCTTCTCGGCGCTTGCTTCGGTACATTCAATAAAACAGGCATTCGACCCACTCCAATACTTACTGAGATTAGCGCTTCCATTGTCGTTAGTTTGATTAATCCAAATCTGGTTTGTATATCCTTCCGTCAAATGCCATGCATACGTATGACAATTATATAATGTACTGGCATCATCCAAAATATCAGAAGCAGTAATTCCCTCAGAAGCATATTCGGCCAGAACCTCGCTTCTTAATGCAGCCTTTTGAGCCGCAGTCCATTCGCAACTTGCTACCGTTGTAGCAATCGCAACATTATTGCAAGTATATACATTTGACCCATTAGTATACGAAGGAGTACACTGTGGATACATGTATGAATACAGTACACCTAATAATATAAAACTTAATACGATCTTTCTTATGATTTTTCTAATTTAATTGTGAAAGTTTTTTGCGAGCGAAATGATATCATCTCTCAGGAACGAGGAATATTCTTTGGATAACGTGATGTCTTTGTAATATTCCACAATAGGCGAATACCGGTCTTCATACATAATCCATGCCATCGCAACCAGCGTAGCATCGCTATACGACTGCTTCTGTTCATGTTTCTGCAGCAGCAGGGTTACCGTCTGCCTTTTCTGTACACTGTTCATCGAATGAAGTATCGCATCGCGAATAAACCAGACTTCGAGCACGCGCAGTTGAATGTCAAACGTCATCTGTGCTTCCACATCAGGCGATTCATAACAGTCATGGCTGACAGCGGCATAATACGATATTAATGCCTCCACACGATCTTTCCGCTCTTCAAATTCCGGCACGCTGTTATGTTTCGAAAATATAAACCTGTCGCATGTAACAACCGGAGATGTATTGCTTGACAAACTGTAGGCCAGCGATAGCCGCGGAATGTCCAGCAGGCTGCGGATCAATGCGTATGAGGACAGTGTTTTTATCCTGTCTTCGGGCAACCGGCTTAAACTGTTCTTTTCTTCCTCGGAAGCCGAATCCCATTCTTCTGTCCCCGGTACGATGGAATATACATATTTATCTTCTACATCCGGCAGACATTCCCCCTGCGTCACGGTCAATCCTTCCGGCATATTGCCGTTCTCTATATTGCCGGTCATATTACTGTTTGTACACCGGATCAGGAAACAGCAGAAGAAAACCAAATAACAAAAAGCAGACTTATTCATTGCAATATGATTTTACCTGTTGATAAATAGATATTGCATCAAAGTCCGTCAATAGACCCGATTCCAGGACTGCAGCTATTTCCGGAGAATTTGCGGCATTCATATTCAATTTGTTTGCGGCATGTAATGCCCGTGCCATAATCCATACGGTAGCCAAAGGATTAAGCCCTCCAAACAAATCTCCCCGCGAGAGTTTCATATCAAATTTATTCACGGATTCCTGCAACAGGATTTTGCGCTCTTCTTTGCTGAACGATTGCATAATGGTCGGCTGTACCAGAAATAATTCCATGTAATAAAATTTTTCCACGAATTTTCCCTGTTCCTCAAGTGTCCATAAAGGATTGAAATCTTTCATGGACATGTCTGCATATTTATTCAGCAGATGAAAGCCGGCATCTTTCCTGCGCATTAATTCCCGGATGCCGTTAAATTGAGTGTGAAATCCATCAAATCCCTGTTGAGGAGCATTATAAATGTAGAAAACCGTAGGAGCCGAATAATTCAAACAGATTTGCACTAATGATTCCGTATTTATCTCTTTCAAGATATTTTCAGGGATTTGTAATGCCTGATATATTTCCTCCGGCGAATTAAATTTTTTCCATTCTTCCGTACCCGGTTTCACCGAATAGTCCCATGTCACTTTTCGATCGGTTACAACCTGTGCGCTTAAGGCGTATGCAACCAGACTCAATACTGCATATATCAAAATTTTATGTTTCATAATCTAATTCGTTTTATATGATTTATCGTTTTAATTATCGTCTTAAGGGGACTTCTAATTTTAATTTTTTCTATTTTGATTTTTTACAGAGCCGAAGTCCATTTAAAACCCCATCAAAAATCAACACAAATTTATAGCAAAGAAATCAAACTTCCAAATATTTTCGTCCGTTTTTTTTCTAAAAATAACCTGT
>JAISZA010000166.1 GCA_031269535.1 Tannerellaceae bacterium | reverse complement strand
TATACCGGAACCCAGGGCGTTGCCGCTGGGCTGGGTTATATAGGGCTTTCAGCCCTTTTTCCTGTCAGGATGAGGCGGACGGGGGTATGCCTGGTCCGTTCCGGCGCATTTTATTTTTATCTGTAGGGAAAATCCGGAAGTTTTTCCGGGCTGAATGCCCGGTATATTCCAGCCCGGCGGCAACGCCCCGGGCAGCCTATGTTTAACTGCCTCTATTACCCAGCAAGTTTTATACTTTTAGCATCCCATATCTCAAAATATTCCAATACGTGTGCCGGTACAAGCATGCTGCTTACTGTCGAAAACAAACTGTCCGTACTCAGCCGTTCCAATCTCTTGCGTCCCACAATGGGTCCGTTTTAACAGCAGACAACGTTACAAAAAAAAATCAATAGCACCTCAAAAAAAGATTTAGCCGCTGATTCCGGGTGCAGGATACAGTGCAGAGGCGTATTCTTTCTGAGCTGTTCCAACGTGATTTTAACAGTGAACAGTGAATAGTGAAAGCAGAAAAACTACCTTACATGTAGGGGCCTGGGTGGCAATATGAAAGAGGTTTCCGGCTCTTTTATAGTCAGTTAGTGTTTTGTGTTTTTATTTCCTGTTCTTCCTGTATATGAATGTCAATAACTATTAACCGATTCTAAATCCGGTTAATTCGTATGCTTTTTAATAGTTAAACGGATATTTCAGCTATCATATTGTTATTGTATTTTAAAGTTAATTCAGACAGGTTTGCTATTTTATAAAAAAAATTCTGCGTATTCCGGTAATTTGACCCCCTGTTTTCGGGGATTTCATTGCGATGATTCCGGGAAATCATTGCGGTGATTTGGAAATTTCATTGCAATGATTCCGGAAAATCATTGCAATGATTTTCCGGAAAGATGCCGGTGAAAAGTTAAGAACATTCAATATAGCAGAAAATTCAGTTAAAATCGGTTTTTTTTGCAGTTACAAGTTACGAGTTATAAATTACAAGTGGGAATATCAGATTGTGCTATTTCAGGCATAAAATATGTCTTATTGTCACTTTTATGGATGTACTGTTTACTATTCAGCATTAGTTATTCACATTAAAAAGCAGAATGCTTTTTAATGCCCCTCGGATTACGGCGTTTTTTGCGCCCAAAGGGGAGACGGACGGCAAAAAAGCGGGTTTTTGAATGACCAAATCTGACATTTTGATAGTTCTGACGTTTTGCTATTTCCCCCATATAATATTATTCACTATTAGCTATTCACTTAGTGCGCTGACTGTGCGGGAATTTGAATTCGCCCGTTCACGAGACGGATATTGATTTTTTGGTTGCCTGAAAGGGGTGCATCTGACTACGTCGGTTTTCAGTTCAGATTGTCGCAGATTCCCGTCATGGGTAGGTACGGAGCAATCCGGGGTGCACCCGGACTGGATTGCTTCACCCTGCGGGTTCACAATGACGAGGCGACAATTTGAAATGAAAATCGACGTAGTCAAATGCACCCCAACTCAGGTTGTTATTTTGCATTTTCAAATATATCTTCTATATTTGTACCCTCAAATATGATATCGAACGTTCGGATTTTGTATTGTGTATTTAATTAATTATTTATTTATTTAAAAGAGCAAAACGCGGCTTACAAGGTATGAAAAAAAATGATTTTATTAAAATGGCTGTAAGTCTTACTGTATTAACAGTATCATGCAATCTTGGGGTGGGAATGGAGGAACAGCGTTTGATGCTAGAGTCACCATCTATTCAGGAGAAACTTGGAAAAAACTTTCAGCAGTTATGATTAGAGAAGGTGCGATTGACGAATATATTACTGGAGTTAGGATAAAAAGCGGAAATAAAGTTGATAATATAACATTTATCACTAACAAAAATGTTTATACTTACGTAGACCCGGCGGGGCAAATACTATTTTCGGCTCTATTCAACGTCCTCTTTTATCTTTTCAAAAAAGTAAGACGCTATGATAAATAATCTCTATGCCTTTTTTAAATCCCCCAAATTAAGAGAATATAAAACAATATTGTTCTTCTGGTGTTTTTCAGGTATTGTTTATGCCATTGTGAAACTATTAATGGGTAAATACAATAACTATAAGATATTCAAATATGTTTATTGGCATGCAATTGAAGGTTTGCCTTTATACAAAGAATATCCGAATCAATATTATGACAATAACCATTACGGTATAATTTTTAGCACTATTATTGCTCCATTTGCAATTCTTCCGGACTGGTTGGGATTAATGCTTTGGAATGTTGCCAATACTTTAATACTATTCTATGCGATCCGCCATTTGCCATTAACAAACAATCAAAAAAAACTAATCTATTGGTTTTCGTTCATTGAGCTAATGACAGCACAAAGTGTTCAGCAGTTTAATATTTCGGTTGGGGCTTTTATACTTTTATCTTTTATTTTTATTGAAAAAAAGAAAGAGTTTTGGGCTGCCTGTATAATAGTGATAGGCACATTTATCAAAATATACCCGATTGTAGGATTAGCCTTCTTTCTTTTTTCAAAACAAAAAACGAAATTCATATTATCACTTTTGTTTTGGAGCATCCTTTTTTTCTTTCTTCCGATACTTTATACATCGGGGTTTGATTATGTATCTTCACAATACATGGAATGGGGTGAAGCCCTTAAAATCAAAAATATTAAAAATATGTTTGCGCCATCACAGAACGTATCACTTCTCGGGCTTGTACGTAAACTGACAGGTATAAGCAGTTACAATGATTTATGTCTGATTATTCCGGGATTATGTCTTTTTTTTATTCCCTATGTACGAGTCGGACAGTATAAATATCTTCGCTTTCGATTGATGATATTGGCAAATGTTTTATTGTTTGTTGTACTATTTTCTTCAGGAACAGAGGCAAGCGGTTATATAATTGCTATGATCGGCGTTGCAATTTGGTATGTTTGTAGTCCTTCAAAACACAGGGTCTATAATTTGGTGCTTTTTATTGCAACACTTGTAATAGTAGGCATATCTACAACAGAAATAGTTCCCCGAACATTGCGCCTTGGATTTATACAACCCTTTGTGTTAAAATCATGGATGTGTATATTCGTCTGGTTTACTATATGTTATGAATCTATTTTACTTGATTTCAATAATAAGAAAAAGAACTTATAAAAAATAGTGAATATCCATCCTGATACTGCCGCCGGGTATATAAAAGGAACAGCGGAGGTGTGCCGGCAGGGCGGTTAAACATAAATTAGGCTGCCCTTTCAGGGCGCCTACCGGATTTTATAGCTCTGCTTTTATACCGAATGGAAAAATCATTATCTTTGGACAAAAATAAATTGAACTCAGGATGCAGCATTGAACCATGCAATCGCATCTTACACACAGAAGGGGCTTCATGGGAAGCCAGGTATGAATAGCTGAATGAATGAACGAACAACAACTGATAGAGGGTTGTAGGAAGGGAAATAGATTGGCTCAGAAAGAGCTTTACGATACGTATTCCCGCAGGATGATGGGAGTTTGTCTGCGTTACGTGAGCGACAGAGAAACAGCCCGCGACATATTGCAGGACGGATTCGTAAAGGTTTTTACCGCTATCGACTCTTATACAGGAATGGGTTCATTCGAAGGCTGGATGCGGAAGATCTTTGTAAATTGTGCGTTGGAATATTTGCGTAAATCCGACGTATTGCGGGATGCCGTTGACCTGGAGCACATAAGTGTAATCTCCAGCCACGAACATTCTGTAATAGCTGAAATGTCGGCACGCGAATTGATGAATCTGGTGCAGGAATTACCTGTCGGTTTCCGTACCATTTTCAATCTGTTTGCTATTGAAGGATTTTCGCATAAGGAAATAAGCGAGATGCTTGCTATCACAGAAAGCACTTCGCGTTCGCAATATACACGGGCAAAACAATTGCTTCAGCGTAAAATTAAAGAATTACTTTGAACACAATGGCGAATGAAGAAAGAGATATATCGGACGACCTGTTCCGCCTGAAACTTCAGGATATAGAAGCAGAGACTACACCTGAAGACTGGGAAGCCATAGTCAACCGGCTTCCTGTAGGGAAATCCGTTCCTTTCCGCAGGCGATGGGTGTATGGGGCAGCAGCTGCTATCGCCGCCCTGATAGTGGGAGGAGGCAGCATTTACCTGTCTCAGCAGGGAAATACAAATACATTGGCTACCGGATCAATCCCGCAGGATATCACGAAAGGAGTTACGGGAGGAACGCCTTTCGTACCGGAGCCTCCGGCGCCCCCCCTACCCCTGATCGCCGGAAGCGCCCGGCCTTCCGGGCAACCGCTTGCTACCCGGACCTCCGGAACAGCACAAACGGAAGAAGATGGCATCCGGAGCGGAAGAAGACAGGAAGAACCCATACGGCTGGAAACAAAAAAGGCTAAAGAAGGAATACGTATGCCGCTAACCGGAAAACCGACCTTTATTGCCGACGCCACACCTGTACAAACAGGAAAGAAAACTACTTCTTTGCGGAAATGGGGCTTTGGCATGGGCATGGGAGGACTTACGCAAAGCTCCGGCGAAGTAGTAAATACCTATGTGCTCAGAAGCAGCAATTCTCAGGAAGACGAAGAGTTACTGGCGCTGAATGCCGCTTCAGACCAAAACCTGGGGAAATTGCCGCGAACCAATATCAGGCACCAGACACCTCTCTCTTTCGGCCTTTCGGTAAGCCGGAGGCTGAACGATCGCTTCTCGCTCCAGACCGGCCTGGTTTACTCCCTGTTACTCTCTGACTGGGAAACACAGGCTTCGGCCTACAATACGAAAACAAGACAGACGCTTCATTTCGTTGGACTCCCGCTCTCCTTGTCCTACCGGATAACCGAATGGAACCGCTTCCAGGTATATGCTTCCGCCGGAGCACTGACAGAAGTCAATGTAGTCGGAAGGCTGAAGACCAGACGATTCTCAAACGACCTGCAAACCGGTGTCTCCTATACCAACCAGCGAATGAAAGAATGGCAATGGTCGGTAAATGCCCGGACAGGGATCAGCTATCCTCTTATCCCCTATGTCAATGCATTTGCTGAAATAGGAGCCGCTTATTATTTCAATAATGGGAGCGAAACAGAAACTATCTATTCCGATAAAGCGTTTAATATAAGCCCGCAGATCGGATTACGCTTAAGTTTTTAATACATGAAAAAATATAGAATAAAAATTAGTCAAATCAAATCAAATCAAATTGTATGAAGAAGTTATTTTATAGCGGACTTATGGCCGCGTGCATGATGATGATGGCCTCATGTCTGGAGAGTGGAAGCAATGAACAACAGAGAGAGGGCGCCGTAGGAGTGATTCGTTTCGATACCAAAAGCATGAAAATGGTCATAGAATGTTTCGACTTTTATCCATTCCTCTATTATGCACCTGGTCTTGAAACCACCGAACTGAACGATGGAGACTGTGTTCTGTTCGGATATGTGGTGGACCTCAGTAATGAGGCCAATACCGATTACCAGACTACAGGAATTATACAGGGAAATATTTCAACAATATCCCGTCTCGATCAATTCCCCTGCAGTCCGTACCTGATCGATACTGCTAAACTGATGGAGAAAGAGCAACCCATCGCTTATGCTGTTTCTTCCAACGGAGGATATCTGTACTTTTCCCAAAAACTCTTTGTCGCCTCTAATTTCAGCTATAAGGAAAAACAGCAGACAGACTGGCATCTGTATTATGATCCCGAACTACCGGCCAAAAACGTAGATGGGAAAAATGTGTATTCGCTGTTTCTACGCGCCACAATTAAGGTGGAGGATAGCACCGGAAGCACCCAGAACGGAAATGTAATCATCAATACGTTCAACGCAGAAAACTTTTTCAATGCAACCCAGAACCTTGAAAAAAACCTGGGAAAAGATAAAGTGTATTTCAGGATCAATCACATCAAAGAGATAAAAGAAGACAGCACATTTGTATGGGCTGAATCAGACTTGCTGGACATCAACATCGCCCAATCCGAATAAGCCCGGCATGAAAGAACATCGTATGATATACTGCCTCTTTGCTATCCTGAGCACATCGCTTATCATCTCCTGCCTGAGCGAAAGCGGACAGAAGATAGCAATGGGCAATTATCCGGGAGTCGTGGTGAAACAAAATGATAGCGCTAAGATATATCTGAAAGGGGGGGATGTGGTTTATTCTTCCCAGATAAATTCGAATGTGAACGATGGTGATTGCGTGATCATTGATTTCTCCCTGGATTACGGGAAGCCGGAAAACTCGGATTCCGGCAGGGTGAAAGGCTTTTATACCGTTGATATAAACCGGCTTACGCCTGTATCGAGTCAGGATATACTCGCTGTATTGACGGATACCTCCCTTGTGTTGCCTGACGAACATACCCTTGCGTCTGTGCAACAACAACATGCTTTCATCCGGAACCGCTTTTTCCTGTTTACCGACCATCGCGACGATACCTTGCCTCTGCGTTTTGAATTATCGTACGACCCCGGACAGTCGGGAACAGATAAAGTATATGAGCTGTTTCTCCGCGTGACAAAAATGACGGAAGCAACTCCTGCCACTCAGCCGAAGGTGCAGTTCAATGCGTTTAATCTCACAGACCTGAGCAGGAGGGCAACCGATTCCTTACGGTTCAGAATCAATTATGTGCAAAGTTTCAATAAGGATTCTACGCAAATAAACTGGACTTCAGGCCCTGTTTACCGCTTTGCCTTATAAGACCTTCAGGCGGGCATATTTCAAAAGCAGCTGTTTTTGTCCGAAATTCTCGAAATGAACAGTTGCTTTTGTATTTCCGCCTTCTCCTTCTATCTCCATGACTACGCCTATACCGAAACGATCGTGTTTTACGGTAGCGCCTGCCTGCAGGCCGGATAGATCAAGGAGAGAGGAAGCTGGAGGAGAGGGTTCCACCGTTCGTCCGGTTTTATTCATGCGGGAGAGCGACTGGAAGGAAGGCTGCGTGTGAGACTGAGGTTTAAGCTCAGCCTGGCAGGATTCCGAAGCCGAAGTCAGGCCCGGTACTTCCAGATACTGCCCATCAATATCCATAAGGAAACGACTTGGCGAGCATAGATTGGTCTTTCCGTTACGAAAACGGCTTTGCGCATACGTCAGGATGCAATTCTCTTCCGCACGGGTGATGGCGACATAGAACAGCCGCCTCTCTTCTTCGATCGCCCGCGGACTATCTTTCGCAAGCGATGAAGGGAAAAGCTCTTCTTCCAGACCTACGACAAAGACATTCCTGAATTCAAGTCCCTTGGCCGAATGTACGGTCATAAGGGTCACTTTATCGGCATTTTCTTCTTTCTCATTATCCTGGTCGGTAAGCAGGGATACTTCCGAAAGGAAATCGGCAAGACGAACCTGTTCCGTCCCTTCTTCCCGCCGCAGGTGGATGTATTCGGAAATACCTTTCAGTAATTCTTCCAGATTTTCTATCCTGCCGGCTGCTTCCAATGAACGTTCGCGTACGAACTCATCCATGATACCGGTCTGTCTCACTACTAAAGCAGCCATTTCATCAGCTCCGAGCGTTTCATTTTGTTTCATGAAATCTTCCATCATCAGTCTGAAAGTTTCGAGTTTACGGATCGTTCCGCTATTGAGCGGTACCGAATAAGCCAATGGTTCGCTCAGCACTGTCCAGGGGCTTACCTCCTGTTCTACAGCAGTAGCTATCAGTTTGCCTACCGTCGTATCGCCAATCCCGCGGATAGGATAATTGATGATACGCTTCAGAGCTTCCTCATCGTGAGGATTCACAATCAGGCGAAGGTAGGCAATGACGTCTTTTATTTCTTTCCGGTGGTAAAAAGACAGTCCACCGTAGATTTTATAAGGGATATTACGCTTGCGAAAGGCTTCTTCGAGGATGCGCGATTGCGCATTGATACGGTAGAGAACGGCAAAGTCGGCATACGAATAGCGCTCCTTCCCCATCCGCATCCCGGCTATTCTGGAAGCAACGATATAAGCTTCCTCGTAATCGGAATAGGTAGAGGTCAGCAGCACCTTACTGCCTTTTTCCTTTTCCGAATAAACAGTCTTATGGATTTGTTCCTGGTTTTTATGTATCAGACTATTGGCAGCATTGACGATGTTTTGTGTGGAGCGGTAATTACGTTCCAGTTTGAATATGCGGCAACCGGGATACTGATTCTTGAATTGCAGGATATTATCGATATTGGCTCCGCGAAAGGAATAAATACTCTGCGCATCATCGCCCACCACACAGATACGGAGGTGCAGCTCCGAGAGACGCCGGACAATCAGGTGCTGGGCAAAGTTGGTATCCTGATACTCATCCACCAAGATGTACTGAAAGAAGCGCCGGTACCTATCCAGTGCTTCGGGATGATCGCGGAAGAGGATATTGGTTTGCAGCAGCAGGTCGTCGAAATCCATGGCGCCTGCCTGGAAGCAACGGTTCTGATAGCGTTTGTAGATATCCCGTATCATGGGGACGCGGGCATGTATATCGTTTTCCACTAATTCTTTGTTCTGCTCGTAAGCTTTCCACGATATCAGGGCATTCTTGGCGCTGGATATGCGGTTGTGCACCAAACCCGGGCGATACATTTTATCGTCTAAGGACAATTCTTTTATGATAGACTTCACCAGGCTTTTGGAGTCGTCGCTATCGTAAATGGTGAAACCGGAGGGATAGCCCAGACATTCCGCTTCCCGGCGCAGGATGTGCGCGAAGATGGAGTGAAACGTCCCCATCCACAATCGCCTTGCCTGGGCGGGGTCTGCCAGGGTAGCAATACGTTCTTTCATCTCCCGGGCCGCCTTATTGGTAAACGTAAGCGCCAGGATGCTTTGCGGGGGGATGCCTTGTTGCAGCAGATAAGCGATCTTACAGGTCAGGACACGTGTCTTTCCCGAACCGGCTCCTGCGATAACCAAGGTGGGGCCACCGGTATATACTACCGCTTCCCTCTGGTTCTCATTCAGTTGGTTTAAAAAGTCTTCCACCCGGTTCGTTTAATTTATCCGTTGAACAAATAAGACATCCGAGAATCCTTTATCGATGGATATCCAATCGGATAAGGTACCTGAGATGCTGAAACCACAACGCCGGAAAAGGGCTTCACTGGGTTTGTTGCCCACCGGGATATACGCATAGAGCTGGTGCAACTTCAAGAAAGAGAAGGCATAATCGGCCAGCAGGTTTAAAGCCTGGGTAGCGATGCCTTTTCCCTGATGCCGGGGGTCGAGTAATATGCCTACAGCCGCTTTCCGGTTATGCGGGTCAAAATCATACAGGTCTGCCAGACCGGCTGCTGTCCCCGGGGCCAGCAGTTCTATCATCAGGCGCAATTGCCTCACTTCATATATATTAAGATGAGATTCCGCCAGGTATTCCTTCAGCGTATAGCGTGAATAAGGAGATACGGTACTACCTGATGTCCAGAGCGACGAATCGTTTTCCCATGCGTAGAGCAGGTCTAAATCTTCAGGTTCCAGGAGGCGGAGGCGGAGGTTGTCGTTTCTTAGCAGTGTCATAGTTTTTTGGGAGAGACCAGCTGGCCGCTCTCTTTATTATAGATGTGATATGTTGTTTTCTTATTGACCATAGTGTCCATAAATAAAAGCATTTGTTCGAACCTGAGGTCCGGATAGCAGAAAGCAATATCTGTAAAAGCTTTCATCTGGTTACGCCGGCAGATAGCATCCATCACGCGCTCCGTATCCAGGTCCCACAAATTAACAAACTCCAGTTCAGGCATACACTTTACAGAGGCTGCTTTTACGGATTCGAAATGTTTTTCGCGGCAAAGAACCAGCAGGCGACGTTTTTTTATCTTCCTTTTACGGGCCTTCCCTCCTCCGGCTGAGCGGGAAAGAGTAGCGGCAAATGCCCTCAGTCCGATGGCCAGGCGGATGAGAAAAGACATCAGCCACCCCGAACGGGGATAATATTTCTTGTAGAAAATAAGCATTGCCCCATAGAAATTCCTCACAAAACGAATCTCATCGCGCTTCGTACTCTCTCCTTTATAATGCAGAACACGTTCGGGAATATAATAGTTCGTATAGCCGTTCAGTACCAGGCGGTACGAAAGGTCGATATCTTCACCGTACATAAAAAACGCCTCGTCGAATAATCCCGCCTTATCCAGGGCTTCATGCCTGAGCATCATAAAAGCGCCGGCCAGCACCTCTACCTGATGCTGTTTATTCGGATTCAGATAAGGAAGGCTGTAACGGGCAAAATATCCGGAAGCGGGAAAGAGCTTCGAGAGGCCGAATATCTTGCAGAAAGAGACCCAGGGAGAGGGGAAGCTACGCTTGCTCTCAGGAAGGAAAATACCATGGCCATCTATCATCTTCACCCCGATACCACCAGCTCCGGGGTGTTCGTCCAGAAAGAAACAAAGCGTGCGGATGCTCTCCTCACCCAGGATGGTATCGGGATTGAGCAGCAAGACATATTCGCCCCGGCATTGCCTGATTGCCTGATTATTGGCTACGGCAAATCCTCGGTTGCCGGGATTCTCTATAAAAATAACCTCCGGGAATTTCGGGCGGAGATAATCCACCGACCCATCCGTAGAATGATTATCTACCACAAATACTTCCGCCTCTATCCCTGCAACAGCCATACGAACCGAAAGCAGGCACTGCTCCAGAAAATACTTTACATTATAATTGACAATAATAACCGATAGCTTCATTCTTTCGGATTGATAATTAATAATTAGTTACTATTCATTATTCAGCGCAAACTCCGTACGGTTCCGTATGGAACGTCCCAGAGTGATTTCGTCGGTATATTCTATCTCATCGCCAATGGAGACGCCCCGGGCAATGATGGATACCCGCAGGGTGTACGGCGAGAGCTTACGATAGATAAAGAAGCCTGTCGTATCTCCCTCCATCGTTGTGCTGAGCGCCAGAATCACTTCCTTCACTCCCCCATCAGACACCCGCTGCACCAGACTTTCTATCTCCAGGTCGGCGGGGCCTGTACCTTCCATAGGCGAGATAATACCCCCCAGCACATGATATACACCACGAAATTGTCCGGTGTTCTCAATAGCCATGACTTCTTTGATATTCTCCACCACGCAGACCGTCGCATGGTCGCGACGCGGGTCGGCACAAATCGTGCAGACCTCCCCCTCACATATATTATGACACAGCCGGCAGTATTTCACTTCCCTTCGTAAAGCCAGCAAAGCAGAGGCAAAGCCTTCGGTGTAGCTTTGATCCCGCCGCAGCATATAAAGCGCCAGCCTCAGCGCTGTTTTCCTCCCGATTCCCGGAAGCGTTGCCAGCGCATTGACCGCATTTTCCAATAATACCGACGAATATTTCTGACTCATTCCTGTTTTTCATTATCTGAAGATGCAAATATACAACAATCCTGCATATAGCCTTTGCATATATTTACAATCAAATTGAAAAGACGCTGATATTACGAGTTACGAGTTACGAGTTGATATCCTATAGATTTTAGTCGGAAGTTTATGGGGAAATCATTTTTTTATGTAAGTTTGCAATCAAAGTGAAAAGACTTTGAAACTTAATCAAAGTCACTCACACCTAATTTACTCACATATAATAAAAGAATTATTATGAAAAACATTTTGAAATTTATTTTTCTCATCATTGCCCCGGTCATATTGGCCGCTGGATGCAGCGATGCGAAGGATGCGCCGAAGCCGGAAGAAGTCTCTGACGGCAGGACCTACTTTAAGGGGGTGCACCGGAACGGGGTGACCGATTTGGTGGAGGGTTGGTGGAAAACCGTGCCGGAAAGCCACTACCCGATGTTCACATTTTATGGGAAGGCGATCGGGAGCGATACTGTTTACAATCTGCAAACTGTGGAATGGAAGGAAAACAGCTATGGCATTGAGTGGGTTGTCAAGGCCGGCGCGTTTGCCGATACCATCTGGCTTATCAGCCTTAGCGAAGGGAGGGATACACTGTATTATACTTCGCCCGGATATCCTCCCCGTAACTCATGGGAGGCCGTAAGGATAAGCGCAGAGGATTTTGAAAAGCAACGACAGGAGGTCTTGCTCAATAATTACCTGAGGAATGTGGCCTGTCCTCCCGAAGCCGTAAGTGGAGGCAGATTGACAGACAATATCGCCGGCCGCTGGAAACTGATAAAAGACATGGAGACAGGCGTCGATTTTTCCTGCGACGAGATTATCTATGACTTCCGGCCCGACAATACGTTGGAGATAACAAGCAATCATCCCGGTTATCAGGATATTACGTCTGTTTATGATTATTTATGCGATGTGTGGACTCTGCTCCCATTTGATAATCAGGCATGCCGCCTGCTCATCGATGGAGAGGAGGTGTGGAGCGAAGTGCTGGAAAAGATGATGTTCCTGGGCAACGAGTTAAATCCCTCCGCCAAAGTATTTATAAGAATCAATTAAAAATTTAATGAAGTAAAAACTTCAGACGGCAATGTGTTTGAACCCAACATGAATTTTAAACACTATCGAGGAGCGGTAAAAGATAATCCCTCGAGTATTGTTGATCTTACATGTTTCGAGAATGAAATTATGGGATTGATTTGCACAGACGAAGGTAATTATAACATTGCATTAGACTCACAGTCGGGAAAACATCTTTTGTTCAACGATAAAGCGCTGAAGCAACGCCCATCTTTCGATTGTTATGCGGTGGACGATTCCGATGCAGATTATAGTCCTGCTGTTTTACTGGAAGACACAAAAGCCTCAAAGGGGATTTTGAGAGCAACTAACCGGTACGTAAGATTGTATCTTGAAACAAAGTATAACTTGTATCAGTCAAAAGGAAGCACGAGCGCTGTCGATTCCTACATAAGAGGCATAATGAATCAAGTGGGGACTCTATATAGGAATGAGGAATTAAATGTTACTATCTCTACCTTGTATATATGGACTTCCACGGATCCTTATACAGGCACATCAACTTCATCTCTTTTATCTCAATTTCAGTCGAACAGAACATCCATTAGTGGCGATCTGGGTCAGTTACCTGGAGTATATCTCCGAAAACAATCTGATGCGATTATGAAAGCATTTGGCATGAATTAGCATTTTTTATATCCAACAAAACAATATTTAGCACTTTTACTATTGCTTATTAGGAAAAAGCCCGTACATTTGCATTGTGGTTTTTTCATAATAGTATTAGATTTAAGGTTAACAAAGTTGGTTAGGGGATGTCGGGAGACACCCTCTAATTTTTTTATACCCTCCCTTCCCCTTATAGAATAAATTAAATGTGTTTACCCTGAATAAATAATGTATCTTTGGCCCTGAATTAAAATATATGTATTATGACACTGCTTATTATTATTGGAATTATTGTTGTACTGGCCATTATTATAGGTTCAATGTACAACTCCTTAGTAAAACTGAGAAACAACCGTGAGAATGCTTTTGCCGATATAGACGTGCAGCTGAAGCAACGGCACGACCTTGTGCCGCAATTAGTAGAGACCGTTAAAGGCTATGCCGCTCACGAAAAGGAAACTTTAGACAGGGTGATCAGCGCCCGTAACGGGGCAGTAAATGCGCAAACGATAAATGATAAAATCGTAGCCGAGAATGCCCTCAGTTCGGCCCTTGCCGGTATGCGGATCACGCTGGAAGCCTATCCCGATCTGAAAGCGAATCAGAACTTCATGCACCTGCAGGAAGAAATAGCCGACCTCGAAAATAAACTTTCATCCGTCAGACGTTATTTCAACTCCGCCACCAAAGAGCTTAATAATGCCGTTCAGACCTTCCCGTCCAATATCATTGCCGGCATGTTCGGCTTCCAAAAAGAAATGATGTTCGACTTAGGGAAGCAAAGGAGCGCATACGAAGAGGCTCCTAAAATACAGTTTTAAGGTATGAAATATATCGGGATACACACACAGCAGCGCAGGAACAACTTCCGTTCGTTGCTCCTGCTGTTGCTTTTTCCTTGTCTGGTGGTCGCTCTGACTTATCTGTTTTGCTTCTTGGCTTTCCGGGCGGGCATTTTGGCTCAGGAGCCTGCTCAGGAAGCCGGCGGGCTGATGTATCCGGTAAACGATTTGTTTGTGAAGCTCGCTCCTTACATCATAGGAGGCGTCTTTCTCTGGTTCATCATCGCCTGGTTCGGCCATAGCCGGATCATACGGAATGCTGCCGGCGCCCGTCCGCTGGAACGGAAAGCAAACAAGCGGGTATATAATCTGGTAGAGAACCTTTGCATGGCTCAGGGCATGAAGATGCCGAAAATAAATGTGATCGACGACGATTCGCTGAACGCATTTGCCAGCGGTATCAATGAAAAAACATATACAGTCACCCTGTCGGCAGGTATAATCGGAAAGCTGAACGACGACGAGCTGGAAGGAGTCATTGCGCATGAGCTTTCCCATATCCGCAACCGGGATGTCAGGCTTTTGATCATCTCGATTGTCTTTGTCGGGATATTCGCCATGCTTTCGCAGATATGTCTGCGCATGGTCATGCACGCTCCCCGCTCCTCACGGAAGCAGGGAAAAGACAGCGGGGCTTCCATTATCGCCATCTTATTACTGGCGCTTGTTGTAGCTGCTATCGGATATTTCTTTTCCACCCTGATGCGTTTCGCCATTTCCCGGAAGCGCGAATACCTGGCCGACGCCGGTGCTGCGGAGATGACCAGAAAACCATATGCGCTGGCAAGCGCTCTGCGGAAAATAGCTGCCGACCCGGGTATTGAAGCCGTCGAACGCGAAGACGTAGCCCAACTGTTCATCGAACATCCCGGACGGCAGGCCAAAAGCCTGCTTAGCAGCATAAGCGGCCTCTTTGCCACCCATCCTCCGATCCAAAAACGGATCGACGTACTGGAGCAGTTCTAATTGCTTATAACCTGCCGCCCCTAGTTTATATCGTGCGGATGAGTGAAGCAAAGTTCCGGGCTAGTGTGTGCATATCGTGGAAAAGCAGACGGGCGCCTTCGTCCCATAAGATTTTATCAGGCAGGGGGCCGGTGTTGACGGCAATGGTAAAGATACCGGCAGCTACCGCCGAGCGGACGCCTAAAGGGGCATTCTCTATCACAAGGGCTTCGCCCGCTTCGACACCTGCTTTCAGCAATCCCATGAGGTAAGGTTCGGGATGCGGTTTGCCATACCGTACGTCGAAGGCTGTCACCATCTTCTCCCGTTCGAAGCAGCCGGGGAAGTCCTGATTCAGTTTATCTATCAGGCTGTGCTGCCCTGACCCCGTTACGACCAGGGATTCTATGCCCTGAGCTTTTACCTCTGCCAGTACTTCCGGAGCACCGGGCATGATCCGTCCGGTATTTGCCTGATTAAACAGCTCTGTTTTCTCCTGGTAGATTCTCTTTTTCTCTTCGTCTGTCGCATCACGCCCCCAGGTACGCCGGAACAGCTCGTCCAATGTACTGCCCCCGGTACGCCCTTCAAAAAGATAGAAATCTTCCGGCGTATGATTCAGGCGGTATTTGGTGGCTACTTCCGACCAGGCATAGATATGGAGCGGCATCGAATCGTATAAGACGCCGTCCATATCGAATAATACTGCTTTGATCATTATAAACGGGCTTTGATAGCTTCCGATTCCTTTTCAAATCCGGGTTTATTCAGCAAGGCAAACATGTTTTTCTTGTATGCTTCCACTCCCGGTTGATTAAAGGGGTTAACCCCCAGGAGGTAGCCGCTGATACCGCAGGCTTTCTCAAAGAAATAGAAGAGCTGGCCGATCGTATAGGCGTTTACTTCGGGGATAGTGATGCGTATATTGGGCACTCCGCCATCCACATGCGCCAGACTGGTACCTAATTCAGCCATTTTGTTCACCTCGTCTATCCGTTTACCGGCCAGGAAATTCAGGCCGTCGAGATTGGCTTCGTCGGCTGGTATCAGGACGTTCCGGTCGGGCTTCTCTACGGAGATTACTGTTTCAAAAACCGAGCGTTCGCCTTCCTGTATCCATTGCCCCATCGAATGAAGGTCTGTCGTCAGGTCAACGGAAGCGGGGAAGATGCCTTTATGCTCCTTGCCTTCGCTTTCGCCGTAGAGCTGTTTCCACCATTCGGCGATATAATGGAGTTTGGGGTGGAAGTTGGCCAGGATTTCTATCTTCTTTCCGTTCCGGTATAATTCATTGCGGGTAGCGGCATAAACAGCCGCTATATTTTCGGCAAAAGGCACATCCGGGCCGGTTGCTTTTTCCATATCGGCAGCCCCGGCGATCAGGTCGCGGACAGAGATGCCGGCTACGGCGATGGGGAGCAGTCCTACAGGGGTGAGTACGGAGAACCTGCCACCTACATCGTCGGGAATAACGAATGTTTTGTAGCCTTCCTGATCGGCCAGTGTGCGCAGGGCGCCTTTCCTGGCATCGGTGACGGCCACGATCCGCTGCCGGGCTTCTTCCCGTCCGACGGCATCCTCCAGCTGTTTCTTCAGGATACGGAAGGCCAGGGCCGGCTCGGTCGTTGTGCCCGATTTGGAGATATTGATCAGTCCGAACGGTCTCCCTTTCAGTACTTCGCCCAGCTCATACAGATAATCTTCTCCGATATGATGTCCGGCATAGAGGATAAGCGGGTTTCTGCGCTCTTTCAGCAGGAAGTCGAAGCTGTTGTTCAAGGCTTCCAGTACGGCTTTGGCTCCGAGATAGCTGCCTCCGATACCGATAACCACTACGACTTCGCATTTCGTGCGGAGTAGCCGGGCAGTATGTTCAATATCCGCCAGTTCCGCTTCCGTAACCGAAGAGGGGAGGTTCAGCCAACCTAAAAAATCATTTCCTGCGCCCGTTGCATAATGCCGTTTATGCAGCGCTTCAATACTTGCTTTTGCCTTTGTTTCCCAGGCATAAACCTGTTCTTTGCCGACAAAGCCTGTTACCTTGTCGATGTTAAGTGTAATACCTCTCATAGTACGCTATTTGAATGTTTCTGTTAATTTATGGATCACCGTCGTCGGTGATTTCTTCTCGTATAATATACCGTATAAAGCATCCAGGATAGGCATGCTTACTTTGTATTTCTCATTTATTTCGTAGATACACTTTGTGCCGTAATACCCTTCGGCTATCATTTCCATTTCGAGCTGGGCTATTTTCACGGAGTATCCTTTGCCTATCATCGTTCCGAAGATGCGATTGCGGCTGAAGCGCGAATAGGCCGTGACTAATAAATCGCCCAGATAGACCGAGTCGGTAATATCCTGTCGTGCATCGCCTACGGCATCCACAAACCGGCGCATCTCCTGAATGGCATTGGAAAGGAACACCGCTTGAAAATTATCGCCGTATTTCATTCCATGGCAGATACCTGCCACAATGGAATACACATTTTTCAAAACAGAGGCATATTCAATCCCTGCCACATCGCGGCTGAGCGTATTCTTCAGATACGAATTACGGAAGACATCCGCCAGGGGCCTGATTTTCTCTATATCCGTGCATCCTAATGTGATATAGGAGAGGCGTTCGAGGGCAATCTCTTCCGCATGGCAGGGGCCGCCTATCACAGCGATATTGTCTGCCGGCGTTTGATAGTATTCGGTAAAATAATCTGTTACCAGCATGTTTTCGTCGGGGACAAGTCCTTTGATAGCCGAGACGATAAACTTATCGTGCATCGGTGTCCTTACCTTTTTCAGATGTTGCTTCAGGAAAGGAGATGGGGTGGCAAACACCAATGTATCCGATTCGCGGATTACCTGATTAATATTAGAATAAAACTTTATCTTTTCCGTATCGAAGCGTATGCTTGTAATATAGCTGGGATTATGGCCTAATTGTCTGAACTCCTCAATCTGGTCGGGACGGCGCATATACCAATGGATTTTGTTCTGTGTGGACAAAACAATCTTCGCCAAAGCCGTAGCCCAGCTTCCCCCACCCATAATCGCAATTTTACCGGGCAGTTTCATGGTTTAAGTGTTTTCGGTATTCGTGCTCCATTCCGGACGCATCTGGGGGAAGAGCAATACTTCCTGTATGCTTTCCTGTCCGGTAAGGAACATCACTAAGCGGTCCATGCCGATACCCATGCCGCTGGTAGGCGGCATCCCGTATTCCAGAGCGCGAAGGAAGTCCTGGTCGATGAACATGGCTTCGTCGTCTCCCTTTTCACTCAGTTTCAGCTGTTCTTCAAAGCGGGCGCGCTGGTCGATGGGGTCGTTCAGTTCGGAATAGGCATTGGCAATTTCTTTGCCGCAGACCATAAGCTCGAAACGCTCCGTCAGTTCCGGGTTATTCCGGTGTCGCTTCGTAAGCGGCGACATCTCAATGGGATAATCCGTGATAAAGGTAGGCTGTACGTAGTTTGCTTCGCATGTATCGCCGAAAATGGCATCGATCAGCTTCCCCTTACCCATTGTTGCATCTTGTTCCACGCCTGTCTGCCTGCATACTTCGCGTAGCTCATCTTCCTGCATTCCGCTAATATCGATTCCGGTATGTTCCCGGATAGCGTCTATGATGGGGATACGCCTGTAAGGTGCTTTGAAATCTATCTCCCTGCCGGCGAATGGCACGCGCGTGCTCCCATGTACGTCAAGGCATATCTTTTCCAACAGTTGTTCGGTAAACGACATCATCCAGTTGTAATCTTTATACGCCACATAGATTTCCATACAGGTAAATTCGGGATTATGCGTACGGTCCATCCCTTCGTTGCGGAAGTTGCGGCTAAACTCATATACTCCCTCAAAACCTCCTACGATCAGGCGTTTCAGATAAAGTTCGTTGGCAATACGCAGATACAACTCAATATCCAGTGCATTGTGGTGGGTAACAAACGGACGGGCGGTAGCTCCACCGGGAATACTTTGCAATACAGGTGTATCCACCTCGATATACCCCCGGCTATTGAAGAACTCACGCATCGAATTGAATATCCGGGTACGTTTAAGGAAGATATCTTTCACACCCTCGTTTACCACCAAATCCACATAGCGCTGACGGTAGCGCTGTTCGGGGTCATTGAACCCGTCGTACACCACCCCGTCTTTCATCTTCACTATGGGAAGCGGGCGGAGGGATTTGGCCAGCACCGTCAGTTGCGAGGCATGGACAGAGATTTCCCCCATCTGCGTACGAAACACATATCCTTCGATACCTACCAGGTCGCCTATGTCGAGTAATTTCTTAAAGACGGTATTGTATAGCTCTTTATCTTCTCCGGGGCAAAGGTCGTCGCGCGAGATATACACTTGTATCCTGCCGTCCTTATCCTGCAACTCCATAAAGGAAGCCTTTCCCATGATACGGCGGCTCATGATACGTCCTGCGACCCGTACCTGGCGTCGCTCAGGGGCTTCGTCACTGAAAGATTCTTTTATTTCTTCAGACCAGGCATTCGCCGGATACTCCGCAGCGGGATAAGGCTCTATTCCCAACTTACGCAACTGTTCCAGACTATTACGCCTGAATACCTCCTGTTCACTTAGTTCAATTGGATTCATCACATTACTGTTTGTATAACATTGCGCAAACATACAAAAAAAAAAAAATCCTATTCCCTAAAAAGTGTTTTTTGCTTAAAAGAAAAGTATGAAAGTATAATCTCTCCTGCGAAAGATTGTTTTTTCAATTGAAGATGATTCAGGATTATTCATAGTATATTTGCAAACCCATCTTCATGCAAGGGTACATTACGGGCCGTCATTGCGAAGGAGGGTGAAGCAATCCGGAGCGGGGAGGGTCGTCATTGCGAGCGGAGCGAAGCAATCCAGTTCGGGCACCCCGGATTGCTTTGTACCTCGCAGGGACGATAGAAATTCATTGAATCTGCGACAATCTGAATTGAAAACCGACGTAGTTAAATGCACCCTTCATGCAAAGCAAGTTTATCTTAAAAATACAATATAACCCATAATATCTGATGACATGAAAAATATAGTGACGATTATCTTTTGTTTTTGTTCTCTTTGGCTGTGGGCCGAAGAAAAAGGCAGAACAATCATATCCCTGAATGGAGAATGGCAATTTGAACAAACGAAAACCGCCTTCCCTCCTGCCAGATATACCCGGAAAATCCCCGTACCAGGCCTGGTACATCTGGCCATTCCCCGGATTGAGCAATACGATAAGTTCTTCATACGGCCGTCTGACACGGAACTGATTGAGCAGTTTAACTTTCTCAACAGAGATTATACTCCTATGTATAGCTGGTACAAGCGGATAGTGGAAATAGACAATCGTCTGAACGACCGGCAGATTTACCTGACGATTAAGAAAAGCCAATATACGACTGTCGTATATGTCAATGGTATACTGATTGGTTCTTCAATGGAATGTTATACGCCTATTGACATGAATATCACAGAAGCAGTGCGGTTTGGTGAAGAAAACGAAATCATCATACAGGTAGGTGACAGGGCTTGGCTACCCAGTCAGGCTGCAGGCAGTACGGATAAAGAAAAAGTGCATTACCTGCCGGGAATATGGGATGATGTATTCCTTTCCGCTACAGGGAAAATCAAAGTTGATAAGGTCTTGTTCCTGCCTTCTCTGGCGACACATACGGTTACTGTGAAGACCCGGTTGTTGAGTGCTTACCATCCGCAGATGTTGTATGGCGAAACCATGCAGGACTCCTGCCGGATCGAGATTCGGATAAAGGAAAAAGTTTCGGGAAAAACAATCTCCGGTCAGGTAATAACCGGTACCGCTAAAAGAGATAATATCAGCTATTTTGAAGCAAACATTCCGATAGTGGCTCCCAAGCCATGGACACCTGATTCTCCTTTTCTGTATGAAGGCGAAGTAAGAATATACGACAAAGACAAGCTGGCGGATAGTTATACGGTAGGATTCGGAATGCGCGACTTCTCACGGAGAGGAAAATTCTTTACGCTCAATGGGGATAAGTTTTATCTGAGAGGTTCTAATATCACTCTCCAGCGTTTCTTTGAAGACCCGGACTGTAGCAATCTGGTTTGGGACAGGGAATGGGTGAAAAAGCTCCTGATCGATCTGCCTAAATCGATTGACTGGAATGCCATGCGGATATGCGTCGGTATCGTACCGGATTTCTGGTACGATTTATCCGACGAATACGGTATCGTATTACAGAACGAATGGTTTTACTGGCAGAATCACGGTTGGGATGATCAGGTCAGAAAGGAATATACAAACTGGGTCTGGAGTGACGGGAATCATCCAAGTATTGTTATCTGGGATGCGATTAACGAAAACAGGGATGCATTTATCGGAAACACACTTATTCCTGAGCTGAAAGTGTTGGACCCTACCCGCATCTGGGACGCCGGATATATGACTTCGGAGCACATGGGAGGAAACGACGAAATGGATGAGCCTCATCCTTATCGCGCCCTTACGCTGATGCATTCGGAGGCATTGAATGATTATTTTGAAAAGAACCCCTACAATCTGGGCGATCTGGATAACTGGGAAGGGTTTCGGAATGTGCAGGACGCAGGTGTCCCTCAATTAGTAAACGAATACGGATGGATATGGTTATGGAGAAATGGTAAACCTTCCAAACTGACTGTAAACAACTATAACTACTATTTGGGTGAAAAGGCAACCCCGGCTCAGCGCAGAGATTTACAAGCCTATTGGCTGCAGTTGGAAACAGAATGGTTACGGTCGGAAAGGTCGGTTGCCGGTGTACTGGCCTTCTGCCATCTGACAAATAACTATGGATTTACCGGCGATTGGTTTATAAACGACATAAAGAACCTTGAAGTATCCCCTTCATTCCAATGGTTTAAGCACTGTTTTGCTCCGCAGGCTGTTTTTGTAAATCTTCCGGACCAGCGTTACAGCAAACATCTGCCTCCTTATAAACCCAAGAGCAACCTGGTATTTAATCTGATAGGGATAAATGATTTCAAAACGCTTTCTTCCGGGAAATTACGGTTGAAATTGATAAACAGTAAAGGTGATATCGTAGTAAAACAGGATATGGATATGGAAATTATTCCTTATGCAAAAAAGATTCTTCCTTGTCTGATGGAATTACCGGGAGAAAAAGACGGTTACCTGTTGATTGCCGAATATTATCCCGGAGAGAGTACATCGCCGGTAATCAGCCGCAGATACTTAAAAATAGGAGATGATAAAGATACGCATTACAATTTTTATGAGATGAAGCCGTGAGTGTCGGGTAGATGGCGTCTGTACCGACATAAGCGGGACTTTTGCCTGCCATCATATAGTATGGTAATTTATACACCAAATTATAATCGTTAAAAAATCAAAACTTACATTCTGATTGATTGGGGGAGGGAGGTAAATAAGAAGGCTGCCCTCCGAAAGAAAGGGCAGCCTTATCATTTTTACGATTGCGCAGTCCGGTGTCTGTGAATCAGAATATCCGGCTGATGTTTACACCCAGAATATTGCGTTCGAGAAAGTTATAATATTTATAGTATGCCCCTAACCGTACTTTGTCATTTAAGGCATATTCATATCTTGCTCCGAAGCCATATTCAAAGGCTATCTTGTAATCATAATCCAGACTTACCGTATTGTCTGCAAAAGTGTTATCCAGCTTCGTCAGACTGCCGCAACCAAACGCGACAAAAGGCGTAAAGTTGTGTTTATCGCTGAATAACGACAGTATATTGTATCCGATGTTCAACGTCAGCGACAGATATTTTTTCCCGGAATAGTATTTAGCGTCGGTAAAAAATACATTCTGCCCGTTTCCTCTGTCTATAAAGCCAACACTTCTATTTTCATTACTGAGAGGAAAAGTGTTATAGTATGAAAATTTCAAACCTCCTTCCAGATGGCGGAATATTTTCCCGTATTCTATGGCGAAAGAATAAGAAGGACTGTCTGATAAGCCGGTACTCAGGCCCAATCGTACGAACGATTTATTTTCCTGTGCAAATACATTAA
>JAISZA010000105.1 GCA_031269535.1 Tannerellaceae bacterium | reverse complement strand
GGGAAACAAGGAAAGATTTTCCGCTGCTATAAATTCCGGAGTATGCGGATAAATGAAGACACAAAACCTGCTACTGAGAATGACCCGCGGACGACGCGCGTCGGGAGGTTTTTACGCCGTACAAACCTGGATGAACTGCCTCAGTTTATCAATGTCCTGAAAGGGGAAATGTCTGTCGTAGGCCCCCGTCCGCACGCATTATGGACAGACGATGAGTATGCGCCTCTGATAGATGACTATATGCTGCGCTATACCATCAAACCGGGAATCACCGGGTGGGCTCAGGTGGGCGGCTGCCGGGGGGAAACCAGACGGACGGAAGATATGGAACGAAGGGTTGGAAAAGACCTCTGGTACATGAGAAACTGGACTTTCACACTGGATATTTCTATCATCCTGCGGACTATCGTCAGTATGTTTCTGGGAGACAGGAACGCCTACTGAATATAGTGAATAGTGAACAGTGAATAGTGGCGGCTCCCGCCTGGTTAAAGGGGAGATTTGCATTTAATCGTTTCGTTGGGGGACTCAGAAGTTTTACGGAACGTCTTTGTTTTCACTAACTAATCTATTGATTGATAGTAGTCTGGATTGCTTCGCTGCGCTCGCAATGACGTTTGGGAGGGCTTTTGATGCGCCTCTGTTAAATTCATGCTATGTTTGATTTATCACGGTATGATTATCGTGATATAGAGTTCTTTACTGATAAGGCAGGATGAATCGCCTGTTACTTATCAGGAGGGATGGTTGTTGTCTGCCTCTGAATTTGTTAAAATATTAAAAACTAAACCTGAAGGCTTCACAATGAGGTATGTTGTTAAAAATACTTTGCACATAATAAGGAATAACAAGGATAAATAGTTACTTTTGTTCTTCGATGCTTAATTTATTATTGATATGAAGATAACAGTTGAAAACGGACAGGAAATGATAATCAGTCTTGCCGGACAATTAGATACGCTGACGGCTGCCGACTTTGAAAAAGAGGTGCAAAAAGCCTTGCTGGACGAACAAAAACATATCGTACTGAACGGGGAAGGCCTGACTTATATAAGCAGCGCCGGACTTCGCCTCCTCCTTACGCTGCAAAAAGGGATGAAAAATAAAGGGGGGACACTGCGGCTGAGAAATATCCGGCAGGAGATTATGGAAATATTCCATATTACCGGTTTCTCATCTATACTTACCATCGAATAACTTTCAGGAAATGTCTCCGAAAGATGGCAGAAACACTACATATAAAGAATGAAATCAGTCAGTTAACTCATTTGGATGAGTTTCTCCTGCAATCTACCGGAAGCCTTGATTTAAACCCGGGCATTCGTATGAACCTGAAGCTGGCGATAGAAGAGGCTGTAGTGAATGTTATCTTATATGCTTATCCCGGTGAAACGGACAAAGATATTTTTATCCATCTGGAACATAGTGAAAAAGAAGTATGTATTGTCATTACCGACTATGGCATCGCTTTCGATCCGACCGATGGGGAAAAACCGGATATCTTACTCCCTTTGGAAAAGCGACCTGTCGGAGGCCTGGGAACATTCCTTATCAAACAGCTGATGACCAAGGTGTCGTACTGCCGTACGGGGAATAAGAATGTATTAACCATGATAAAAAAAATACACTGAACACTTATGCCCGACTTTGATATTAAACACATAGAGGTATTGAAACGAAGGATACTTGTCCTCGAAAGAGTGCTTCTGGCCGGTATTATTTCGATTATTTTTGCTTTTTATTACGGCCAGCAGACGGTTACCTGGATCATCCTCTGGCTCCTTACTATCCTTTATGCAGCCAAAGGAATACTGGGGAGACAACTCAAGCAGAAGGAGTATCTGGCTAAAGTCATTGAAGAACGGACCATTGAGCTTCGCGTGCAGCGTGACCAGGTCTTGATGGAGTCGGAAAAATTATCGGCCGCCCTTGCTGCCCTCGCCGAAGCGCAGGATGAATTAGTGCGTAGCGAACGTTTTGCTACCGTAGGCCAGCTCACGAAAGGATTGGTCGACCGGATACTCAATCCGCTGAATTATATTAATAATTTTGCAGGACTCTCAGCGGAACTTATCCAGGGCTTAGAAAGAGATTTGAGAAACGGACAAACCGCTATGACGAAAGAATCGTACGCCGAAACGCTGGAAATACTCCGTATGATAAGCGGAAACCTTACCAAAATAAGCGAACACGGGGCCAATACCGTCCGAATTGTCAAAGCCATGGAAGAATTGCTTAAAGACCCCAAAGGCAAGATGGTACCTACCGACATCAACAACCTCTGCAAAGCTAATATAGATGTCGTATCCAAACTGTTTGCCAAAGAAATTGAGGAAAACAAGATACAAATAAGACTTCAGAGACTGACTTTATCGCTACTGATAGATATTCACATCGAGCAGATGAGCAAAGTACTGCTCCATCTCTTCAAAAACAGCCTGTATGCCCTGCTGAAAAAAGCCGGTAAACAAATATTCACACCTGAACTCTCCGTCGGTATCAAGAAGCAGGGAGATCAGATTGAGATAAAGGTTTACGACAATGGCATAGGTATCGAAGACCATATCAAAGACAAGATATTCGAGCCTTTCTTCACGACCAAACCTACTGCCGAGGCTGCCGGAATAGGCTTGTATATCAGCCGCGAAGTGATACTGAATCATAAAGGAAGCCTGACGGTCAGGAGTGAAAAAGACCGGTACAGCGAATTTACCATTACTATACCCATTCATCAAAATACTGAAAACCAATGAATGAAACAGATAAAATAATAGAATATCTGGAAAAACAGATACGTAATCAGGAGAAACTGGCATCGCTGGGGATGCTGAGCGCAGGCATCATGCATGAAATACAGAATCCGCTGAATTTTGTTATCAACTTCAGCAAGCTGTCCGGTAAACTGCTGAAGGATATGGAAGATGTCGTGCTGGAAGTAGAAAACTCGCTCCCTCACGACTCCAGGGAAGAATTGAATGATATCCTCTCCGACCTGAAAAACAATATTGCCAAAATAGAGGAAAACGGCAACCGCGTCTCAAACATCATACGGGGTATCCTCCTGTATTCAAGGGGAAAAGACGACTATACGCCTACCGATCTGAAAGAATTGGTACACGAGTATATCTGGCTTTCATACCATGCCGTGAGAGCTGGACATAAAAATTTCAACGTCAGCATTATAGAACATTATGAAAACGATATTCCCCTGTTGAATCTCATCCCGCAAGACGTGAGTCGTGCCGTCCTGAATATCATGAATAATGCCTGTCATGCCGTATTCAGTCGCTCGAAAGAAGCTTCCGGTACGCCTTACGAACCGACTATAAAGGTGGAAATACGGAAAGAGGCCGGTAAGATTAAGCTTGTTATTGAAGACAATGGCACCGGTATCTCCAACGAAGTGAGCGAGAAATTATATACACCTTTCTTCACCACCAAACCCATTGGGGAGGGGACAGGCTTGGGACTATCCATCAGTAAATCTATCATAGAAAAGAAACATAACGGAACAATCGAAATGGAAACGAAGGTAAACGAGTTTACCCGGTTTACAATTTCGCTACCCATCTCATAAAAAAACAGTCTATGCCCGTTAAAATATTAAGCGTCGATGACGAACAGGATATGGAAATATTGTTGACTCAATATTTTCGCAAGAAAATCAAAAAAAGGGAATATGAGTTCGCTTTTGCCCATAATGGAGTAGAGGCCTTGCAAATGATACTTGCCCACCCGGATTTCGATATTATTTTAAGCGATATTAATATGCCGGAGATGGATGGACTAACGCTGCTGACTAAAATAAATGAGATGCGTAATCCGGCGCTGAAGTGTATCATGGTTTCGGCCTACGGCGATATGGAAAACATACGCACAGCTATGAACCGGGGCGCTTTCGACTTTACGACAAAACCTATCAATCTGGAGGATATGGAATGTACGATTGAAAAGGCAATCGAACAAATCGCATTTATCAAAAATGCCCAGAAAGAACATACCCAGCTTAAATCTATCCAGTCGGACCTGAAAGTAGCCAGGGAAATACAACAGACGATTCTTCCCAAAAAGTTTCCTCCCTTCCCCGAACTGGATACATTTGATATCTATGCTTCCATGGATGCTGCCGCTTATGTAGGGGGCGATTTCTATGACTTTTTTCTCATAGACCACGACCGCCTGGGCTTTGTCGTAGCGGATGTGTCGGGAAAAGGGATTCCGGCTGCTATTTTTATGGCCATCAGCCGCACGGTGATCCGCGCCATTGCGCTGAATGAAAATTCGGCCTCTATGTGTATGAAACGTTCGAACCACCTCTTGTGCCGGGAAAGTGTCAACGATATGTTTGTCACTGCCTTTTATGGAATCTTGAATATCCGGAGCGGACTTGTCACCTACTGCAATGCAGGGCATAATCCTCCTGTGCTTATCCGGAAAGAGGAGGCGGAGGCATCCTTCCTTCCGCTGACAAACGACCTCATCCTCGGCGCCATTCACGATACCGTTTTCCACGAAAAAGAGCTGATTCTCCACCCGGGAGACAGTCTGTTCCTATATACCGATGGCGTAACGGAGGCTATGAATTACCTCAAAGAGCCATACGGCAATGCCCGCTTACTGGAAAACTGCCAGTTAATGAAAACTTGCCACCCTCACGAAATGGTAAAGAGAATAACGGACTCGGTCAGCAATTTCGCTGCCGGCACGATACAGTCAGACGATATTACTTTATTATCAATCCTTTACAAAGGATAAACGCGGGTATTTTTATCCCTATACAACAATTATGTTTATTCATGCATACGCATTCATGTATGCTTCAATTCTGTATTTATATATTCAACGTGCGTTGAAAAACATACAGGATATATGTAAATAATGATGTCTTATGCGTTGAATATGTTTGGAAATATGTGGAGTTTATTGCTTAACCCGTATCCAATCAAACTATTTGTATATAAGGTATCGGCTACATGCTGATCTTGCATATATTCTTCGTTTTACTTCGCGGAGGTCGTATGTACACAAAATAAAGTATAATCTACCCGATTCTTTATAAACAGAACGCATCAAAAGAATAAAAAAGAGAATAAAGCAGAACACAGTAAACATTCAGTTCAAGCAAGGGGCTACATAAATGCTCCTATAACACATTATACAATATCACCGGGAGGTTTATACCCGATTATGAAAATCAGATGCATTTCCCACATTTAAAATCGAGTTGAATTATATCCGAAAAAAAAGATGAAGCTATTTTGCTTTTATACAGGATGTTTTATCAAACAGATTCCGAGACTGGAAAGAATGTAAAAACAATCGGCAAACAATACAATTAAATACAGCTTAAACACTAGTCATTAATCAACTTATCAATATAAACAAAAACACATTATTAAAAAACGCATAAATTTCAAACTATCAAAATGCAATTCTAAAAGAAAGAAACAAGGATAAAAAAAATAAAACCAATAAAGCACCGGATTCGGCACTTGAGGAGAAGCCGCTATTCCTTTCAAATAAAAAAGCTATCTCTTCCCTGCACCGGGGAAGAGATAGCTTTTTGTTTTATCGTTTTAAAAAATGGCTTATTTCAGCAGGGCATCGCGGATGGCAAGAATTTCAGCATTGGCATTGCGGGCTGTCTGGATAGAAGTCACTTTATCTTTCAGTGGGCTGAGGGTTTCTCCCAGCTGTGCCAGGTCGGGATAATAAGCAGTTAAGTCTGCGGTTATCTGGTTTAATATTTCCAGGCGCATTATCTGATTGTCGGTAAGCCCGGCCGAAGTAGCGTCGCCTTGTACAACCAGAGACGGATTGGCATATACTACCGCCAGTTCGGCAGCTATCCCACTGAGCAATTCAATCTGGATATCCACTTTATCGTTGGCTGCCAATTCCTGAATGATCTGATCTTCCTGCTCACTGAAGAACTTAGTCAGGTCTTCTTTAGAGGAGGGAGCCGGCTTTTGCAGAATATTCAGTACATAAGTGATATTCAGGGCAGATGTTAACTCAGCCAGTGCGCCTTCTATTTCGGCGGTTGGTTGTCCCAGCACTTTCAGTACGTTATAGTCGGCAAAATAGATTCCCGCAGCGCAGGCTTTCTGTGCCGGAGAGGTCAATTCGGAAACTTTCGAGACAGGCAATAGGAAATTCAGGTTACCTATCCCGATTTTCACTTCATCGGTAGCGATGCGATAAAAGATTTCCGGATCCGGCAGGTCTTTCAGTAGCAGGATTGTTTCAGCCTTCACTTCTTCTGTTAAGAATGCTTTCGGTACACTTCCTGCTATAACGGCAGCTTCCTCTATCTGGGATGTTCCGTCTTCTTTCGCTTTTTTAGTACCACTACACGATGTCAAACTAAAAACAACTGCTGCAACGAGCAGTCCCATCATACTTTTTTTCATGATCTTCTTTCGAGTTTAATTTATAATCTTTATTACTATTCATTTCTGTTCCTGAGATACCTTCCTGGAATTTCTGCGAATATAGTTATTATAACCAAAACAGCAAAGAAAGAAAGAATTATTAAATTAAAGAAATAAGTTGAAAAATAATACATTCCTATGCGCTTTTCGTGACTGTAAAAAGCTGTCCTTCCCCAGGGGTTTTCAGGTTCCATATAAATCTGCCCTATCTGGGGATAAATCCGGTGTCCGGATTCTTTGAAGAAAGGGTTCCCACGGCCTGTCACCAGACTTTCAATAGCTTCATTATGATGTGTTTGTCTGAGATTATTCAGCCATTCATTCCCCTTCTCTTTTATTAGTTTTTCCTGTGTTTGATCGAAATAGGCGGTGAAATTATGTGCTCTGATACGCAGGGCCGAATCGGCTTTATCCAGATAAACGGCATAGGGTTCGCCGGTAGGAAGGGGCGCGATGTGGGCAGCCTTTCCGAGCAGAAGTATTTCGTTGTCAATGGTTTGCTTCAAAGTAGAGTCGCCATTCGTATATTCTTCTGCCAGGGCGCGGAGCTTAGGCAGGTGGATATCTTTGTAATATTGTGCCAGAAACTGTTCTTTCTCTATCGGGAAAAACAAACGCTTATAGGAATTATCTGTAAACTGTTCCACCATCAAGGCCTCAAAAGCCCAGCGGGAGGGGATTATTTCGCCTGTCAGAGGAACCAGGTTGTTCCCCCCCGGCTTAGCGGAATTGAGGTCGTCGAAACGAATGACCAATCCGCAAAGCAAGATTTGGGGAATCAACAGCAAAGGAATCGTTATATAGATGGAAACGATGGAGTTAAGTGTCTGCGAAAGCCATAAGCCGGTAAGATTGGCCAGAAAAGCAGTTGTCCACAAAATGCTCCACCAGATAAAAAACAGTTCGTATCCGACCCCGATAATGCTATTCCCCACAACAATAAACAGGAAGGTCTGAAGCCCTGATAAAACAAACAGATAAAGCATCTTGGCACTCAGGTAACTGCTCCGGCTCAGGCGCAGGAAGCGTTCGCGCTTCAGGATGGTGCGGTCGCGTATGATCTCTTCGGCGCTGATACTTAGTCCAATAAAGCTTACGACGATTACCGACATAAAGATATACGAAACGAAATTCTTATTCCTCAGCAAGGTATAATGTTCATCTGCCACAAACTTTGTCAGCAAGGCGACAATCCATGCTAGGAGAGGAGCTTCCAGCAAAGCGATTACCAGATATTGAAGATTTGCCAGTTTGGTACAGCTATTCCGCTGCGAGAAAATAAGGAACTGCTTCAGCCACGAAGGGCGTTTCTGCTTATTATCAGGTAGCATAGCTGTCTTCACCGCCTGGAAAGCAGGGCGGGCCCTGAGGTACATCCCGTGCCATTCCACAGAGGTGAATTTACGGATATTCGTCTGATTACCGGAATCATCAATCTTCTTTGAATCAATGATATTCAGTATCAGTTCCGGATTTACATTCCCACACGCGCCGCATACGCTGATATCCTGGTCGGTGTATTTCGCTGCATGTTTAAAATAGGTAATGGCCTCTATCGGATTGCCGTCGTAGATGGGATAACCACCTTTATCCAGCAGCCAGAGCCTGTCAAAAAGTTTATAGATTTCAGACGAAGGCTGGTGGATATTTACGATGATAAGCCTCCCTTTATGCGTCTGTTCTTTCAGCAGCATCATCACTTTTTCGGAGTCGGAAGAAGAGAGTCCCGAAGTAGGTTCGTCTAAATAGAGAATAGCCGGCTCACGAATAAGTTCCAGGGCTATATTCAGGCGTTTACGTTGTCCGCCGCTTATCATTTTTTTCAGAGGCGAACCGACTTCAAGGTCTTTTATTTCGCTCAGATCCAAATCTTCCAATACCTGATTCACACGTTTTTCTATCTCCTGAAACGGGATGCCATCAAAACAGAAACGGGCTGTAAACCACAGATTCTGGAAAACCGTAAGCTCTTCGATCAATAGATCGTCCTGAGGCACAAAACCTGTCAGTTGCCGTGCCTGATAAGAGGCTACCGGATAGCCATTTATGCTGACTGAACCCTGGTCGGGGCGGATGCTTCCGTTCAGAATGCTCAGCAAGGTTGATTTCCCTACCCCACTTCCACCCATAATAGCCACCAACTGCCCCGATTCAAGGTCGAAGGAGAAATTATGGAGGCCGGCAGTCGAATTATTGAACGTAAAATGAATCTCACGGCCTGCAAGGAACACACGGTCTCTTTGTTTATCTTTATTAAAAACAGCCAGCAGATTGCTGAAATAAACCGGCAGGAAATGAGGCCCTTTCAGCACACTGCTCGGTTGCCAGCTGTAGAACATGCCGGGAGCCACCGGTATATCGTTCATAAAAATCGCACCATTCCCGCGGTATGTAAAGAGATACCTGCCAAAACGTCTGATAAACCAAACGTTTATTTCGCCTTCCATCCCTTCGCGCCTGATATGATCGGTGGCCTCTTTTTCTTCGCCGCTAATCGTCAGGATGGAGGCCGAGGGGGCGCCTTCAATAAAGGCGCAAGCATCATCAAATTCATCCTGCGGAATATTAAATATCTCTGAGACAGCCCGAAACATCGGTAGGTGCCTCCCGGGCTCCTCCGTGTTTTTACAGGCAAACTCCATGAAACGCACTAAAAGCAAGAGCTGTTCTTCCACTGTGAGTTTCACTTTCATTTGCTTACATATATTATGTACTACGTTTTCCTTATTGATTGCATAAAGCGAATCGTCGTACATACTACGCAATTCATTGTACAGCTCGATATGTTCCTCATGTGAACGGACACCAAAATGGCTCGACAAATAAGAATGGACTGCTTGTACCGCTTGTTCTTTTTCTATTTTCACAATCGAAGCGAACACGGCAAACAGATTTAACAGCCCGTTAAGTACACTTTCGTTCATCGGTCTTTTTTTTACAGGCAAAGCTATAAAAAACAGTAAACTAAAACTCTTTACACAGCAATTATTTTACATCCATCTCTGAGTGCAGGACCGTTACTCTTCCCCCGAAACCTATATCCATTTCACTCCCGTCCGGTTTATTCCCGGACGGGAGCAAATTTATCCCGGACGGGAGCGGATTTATTCCGGACGGGATCAGGACGACACAACATTGGTACGCACGCGCGTGCAGCATACAAAATATAATTTACATAAACTCTAATGTAAAAAAGCCGGCTAAAAATACCCTGTACAGGGTATTCCGGCGAGGAAAGAGATAGCATACCTTTGCGGCCACAATATGATAGAACTGCAAAACATAAGCAAGGAATTCAGGCAAAAGGGCAAAGTAACAATCGCCTTATCAGATGTTTCCCTTCATGTTCCGAAGGGGAAGATCATGGGGGTGATCGGCGAATCGGGAGCCGGAAAAAGCACCTTGATCCGTTGCGTCAACCTGCTGGAACGTCCTACCGGCGGCAAGGTAATTGTGAATGGTACCGACCTGATGGGGCTGTCCGCTGCCGGACTTGTGCGCGTGCGCCGGAATATAGGAATGATATTCCAGCACTTCAACCTCCTGGCTTCGCGCAATGTATCGGGCAATGTGGCTTTCCCTCTCGAACTGACGGATATGCCGCGCGCGGAGATAGAGAAACGGGTATCCGAACTGCTCAGACTCGTAGGCCTCGAAAACAAGGCCCACGATTATCCGGCCCAACTGTCGGGCGGACAGAAGCAACGGGTGGCCATTGCCCGGGCGCTGGCCAGTAAGCCGGGCGTCCTGCTGTGCGACGAAGCAACCAGCGCTCTCGACCCGGCTACTACACGCAATATCCTCGCACTGCTGAAAGAGATAAACAATACGCTGGGTATCACTATCCTGCTCATTACACACGAGATGGATGTGGTAAAAGCTATCTGCGATGATGTAGCCGTCCTCCGTGAAGGAAAGCTGGTGGAGAAAGGATTGGATACTAACCTGTCATACTTTATATAAGATGTTTGATTTGTTCTTGAAAGGAATTGGAGAAACGCTGGTCATGACATTTGCTTCCGGATTTTTGGGATTTGTCATGGGCCTGCCGCTGGGAGTTGTCCTTTTTATTACACGCGAAGGGCAGATACGCGAGAGCCGTATTGTCAATGGGCTGTTGTCGGCTGTCGTCAATATATTTCGCGCCATACCCTTCATTATTCTCATTGTGTGGATGATACCGTTTACACGCATGGTTGTGGGGACGTCTATCGGTGTGTGTGCTGCCCTGGTACCGCTGAGCGTAGGAGCGGCCCCGTTTATCGCCCGTATGGTAGAAAACAGCCTGCTGGAGGTACCGGGGGGCCTGATCGAAGCTTCGCGGGCAATGGGCGCCACGCCTTTCCAGATCATACGGAAAGTATTGATACCCGAAGCCTTACCTTCGCTGATAAACTGCATCACGATTACTCTGATTACCCTCATCGGCTACTCGGCCATGGGAGGAGCTGTAGGTGCCGGAGGACTGGGGCAGATCGGTTATCAGTACGGATACGTGGGGTACGATATGGTGACAATGAACATCGTCCTTGCCTTGCTGGTGATCCTGGTATTCTTAGTGCAGATGGCGGGAAATTATATATCGAAAAAAACAGACCACAGAAATTAGACGAATTAATTAAGAATTAAGAATTAAAAAGTAAGAATGGAGGATTTTCAATGGGAAATGATTGGGTGAATAGGGAACAAAATATGCAGACGCATCCTGCTTTGTGCTTCGTGCTTCGTGCGCGATTAATTTTGTGTTTTCTTGCTGTCGTCTTATGCCTGGGATGCAGGAAGGGAGGGAAGGAAGATGTGCATTATATCCGGGTGGGGGTAGTCTCGGGGCCTGAGTATGTAGTGGCCGAGGCTGCCCAACGAGTAGCGAAAGAGAAATACGGGCTTACAGTAGAACTTATTGCCTTCAACGATTACATCATGCCTAATACAGCTCTTTTCCAGAAAGATATAGACGTGAATGTCTTTCAGACCCGGCCGTTTCTGGAAGAACAATCGGCTGCGCGGGGCTATCATTTTGCGATTATAGGCCCTACCTTCGTCTATCCCATGGCGGCCTATTCGAGGAAGATAAAGAATCTCAGCGAACTGGAAGAGGGAAGTACCATCGCCATACCCAACGACGCCACGAACGAGGGACGCGCCCTGCTGTTGCTCGAAAAAGCCGGGCTGATCAAGCTGAAGCCCGGCCGGGGATATGCGCCCCGTCTGATCGATATCGAAGAGAACCGGCTGAAGCTGAATATCTTCGAACTCGAAGCGCCGCAATTACCCCGCGCTTTAGACGACCGCCAGGTGAGCCTGGCTGTTATCAACAACAGCTTTGCCGTAAAAGCCGGCCTCTATCTTGGCGACGGCGTGATTGTGGAAGACAAGGATTCGCCCTACGTGAATCTTATTGTAGCCCGCGAAGACAATAAAGACGAGGACAAAGTAAAACGCTTTGCCCGCTCCTATCAGAGTGAAGAAGTGATAGCTGCCGCGCGAAAGGAATTCAGGGAAGGAGCCATCCCCGGCTGGTAAACGATGGCGGCAGGCAACCTCAGACAACTGATCATCCGCAAAGCCCGGCAGGCAGGAGCCCAGCTGACAGGCTTTGCTCCCGTGGAACGCTGGGCGGAGTATGCTGAAACAAAGGAGGCTTTCTTCCCCCAGCAGGTATTCCCGTTTACACGGACCGTCATTGTGCTGGCCGTACCTGTCTTTATCCCTGTGCTCGACACGACTCCTTCTGTCGTTTACTCCGAACTATACAACACCACGAACCGTTTATTAGACGAGATGGCCTATCGCCTGGCGGTATTCATCAACAGCAAAGGCCATCGCGCCGTCTCTTTCCCGCGCGACGGCTACGGCGATATCTCCGTATTGGTCGCTCGCCCCGAAGCAGCCTTCTCGCATGTGCTGGCCGCCAGATACGCCGGGCTGGGAACCATCGGTTTCAACCATACGCTGCTGACGCGCGAATACGGCCCGCGCGTACGTCTTGTTTCCGTGCTGACCGATGCCATCCTCGCTCCCGATCCCATCATAGAAGAAAGCCTCTGTATCCGGTGCAGGTTATGCCAGAAATGCTGTCCCACAGGCTCGTTTACCGATACCCGACAGCCCGTCGCCGCGATGGATAAATCCAGATGCGCCCTTTATCATAAGGAGCTGAAAGAACAATACCGCTACCCCTGCGGCGTATGCATCAAAGTATGCCCCGTAGGAGCCGACCGGGAACGCTATGGCAACCAAACGCAGAAATATCTCCATGAAAAAGAAAGGCTGGAAAAAAATCCCCAGGATCAGGCATACGCCGATTGGATACATATCCGTACCTTTGGCTCCATCAATTCAAACGACAAATAGATACAGCTATGGATAAACGATTTTCTTCCCGCCTCATCCACCTGGGTGAGCGGTCCGGCGAATCGGTATCGAGAAGTAAAACGATACCGATTACCATGACGTCGGTGTTTTCTTTCGACGATGCAGAGTCGCTCGACCAGGTATATGAAGGCGAAGCCAAAGGTTACATTTACACCCGTAACGGGAATCCCGTACACGATGCCCTGGCCGAGATTATGAGCGGCATCGAAGAGGGCGAAGCCGCCCTGGCCTATTCGTCGGGGATGGGGGCTATCTCGCTCAGCATCCTCGCCCAAGTGAAGGCCGGCGATCATATCATCGCCGCCCATGTGCTCTACGGAGGGAGTTTCCAGTTTATCCGGAGCGAACTGGCGCGCTTCGATATCAGTGTGAGCTTTGCCGACCCTGTAAACGAGGATATCTCCCCTTATTTCAGGCCCAATACGCGCATCGTATATGTAGAGACCATCTCTAATCCCACGATGGAAACGGTCGATCTGGAAGTCCTGGCGCAGGTGGCTCACGCTCACGGAGCGAAGCTGATTGTTGACAATTCTTTTGCCACGCCTGTCATTTGCCAGCCGCTTCTTCTGGGAGCCGACATCGTAGTGTATAGCGCCACGAAATATATCGGCGGGCATAGCGACGTAACAGCCGGAATTGTTGTCTCCGACAAGGAAACGATCGGGCGCATCTATGCTTCGGGGCTTTTGTTCGGGCCTACCTTGAGTCCGTTCGACGGCTGGCTGCTCATCCGCAGCCTGCGCACCCTGGAGCTGCGCATCAGACAACATTCGCAAAACGCACAGGAGCTGGCAGCCTATTTCGAAACCCATCCGGCCATCCGGGCCGTTTGTTATCCGGGGCTCTCCTCCTCGCCTACGCACGCCGTGGCGCAACGGATATTCAACAATAAGCTCTACGGAGGGATGCTGAGCATCGACCTGGCGGGCGGCGAGCCCCAGGCGTATGCCCTGCTGCGGAATCTGGAAACCATTAAGTTCGTTCCCAGTCTGGCGGGCGTATCCACCTCGACCTCTTACCCTGCCCGGACATCCCACCGTTCGCTCAGCGACGAAGAGCTTGCGAAAGCTCATATCTCCAAAGGACTGATACGCATTTCGGCAGGATTGGAAGACATCGCCGATATCATCAGCGAGTTCGACACCGCCCTGGCCAGGATTTACTGACATCCGGGGCGGGGTGTTTTTTCAGTAAGCGCGGGCAAACAACACACGTCCGGCCGAGGCTCTGCCGCTCAGCATACATTGGCCCGGTGTCGGATCGCCTTCAAGCGGGATGCAACGGATGGTGGCTTTCGTCTCGTTCTTTATGCGTTCTTCCGTTTCGGGCGTACCGTCCCAGTGCGCCCAGATGAAGAGGCCTTCTTCTATCCTTTCCTTAAATTCCCCGTACGTATCCACTTCGACAAGGCGGGAGGTGCGATGGTCAAAGGCTTTCCGGTAGATATGCTGCTGGATATCGCCGAGCAGGTTCGCGACGTATTCTCCGATGCCCTCGCATGGGATGGTTTCTTTTTCCAGTTTATCGCGTCTCATCACTTCTATCGTATTATTTTCCAGGTCTCTGCCTCCCATAGCCAGGCGCACGGGGATACCTTTCAGTTCGTATTCGGCAAACTTCCAGCCTGGTTTCTTATTGTCGGCATCGTCGTATTTCACCGTGATACCCAAATCTTTCAGCTTCGCAGCGATCTGTCCGGCCTTTTCGCTGATCTGCGCCAGTTGTTCGGCATTGCGATAGATAGGGATAATCACAACTTGGATAGGAGCCAGTTTCGGGGGAAGTACGAGGCCGTTATCGTCGGAATGCGACATAATGAGTGCGCCAATCAAACGGGTAGAGACTCCCCATGAGGTCGCCCAGGCATAGTCGCTCTTTCCTTCCTTGTCGATGAAAGTCACGTCAAAAGCTTTCCCGAAATTCTGCCCCAGGAAGTGGGATGTTCCTGCCTGCAAGGCTTTCCCGTCCTGCATCATGGCTTCAATGGTATAAGTCTCCAGCGCTCCGGCAAAGCGTTCGCTTTCCGATTTTCTTCCCTTGATTACCGGCATCGCCATGTATTCTTCGGCAAAGCGGGCATATACGCCCTGCATACGCAGGGTTTCTTCTTCGGCTTCTTCGCGGGTGGCATGGGCCGTATGCCCTTCCTGCCAGAGGAACTCGGCCGTACGGAGGAAGAGCCGGGTACGCATCTCCCAGCGCATGACATTGGCCCATTGGTTAATCAGGATAGGCAGGTCGCGGTACGACTGTATCCAGTTGCGATACGTATGCCATATAATCGTCTCCGAAGTAGGGCGGATGATCAGTTCTTCTTCCAGTCTGGCTGCCGGATCGACAACCACGCCCGAGCCATCGGCGGCATTCTTCAGGCGGTAATGGGTTACGACAGCACATTCTTTGGCAAAGCCCTCCACATGGTCGGCTTCCTTGCTCATGAATGATTTGGGAATCAGCAGAGGGAAATAGGCATTCACATGCCCCGTTTCCTTGAACATATCGTCCAGAGCGCGTTGCATCTTTTCCCAGATTGCATACCCGTAGGGTTTGATCACCATACATCCGCGAACAGCGGAATTTTCTGCCAGGTCTGCTTTAATCACCAGATCCTGATACCATTGTGAATAGTTTTCTCCTCTTGGAGTAAGTTCTTTCAGCTCTTTTGCCATCGTTCTTTATCCTGTTAAAAAGTAATAAGCCGCAAAGGTACAAAATTCCGGATATAATTGCTCAGTCTCCCTATATTTTCCAGTGATTCAGGGAGAAAAAAACTGAGTCCCCGGGAAAAGAAGATGTATCATAAGAGGCAAAAGAGTATGCCTGCCTTTTTTTCAGCTCCGGAAAAGTGAGAAAACAATGCGGAAAAATCGTATTATTTCGGCTCTATATCGTTTTGTGTGGGTAATCGAAAATAAAGAATGAACAGTAGTGAAATTGCGGCCTTCTGATGCAGTAAAGTCTGTTACGTTTATAATCAGAGGAAGAAGTTCCATTTGTCCGACCCAGGTCAAACAGCTGTCCGACCTGGGTCGAACACGTGTCTGACCTGGGTCGGACAGCTGTTTTACCCGGGTCGGACAAATAAAAGTATCCGGCACCGGAAAAGAAAGATCAGAAAACTCTGAAGGAAACACAGTACATTTATACTTCGCGCGGTTTAAAATAGTGAGATGAAAACAGAAAAAAACAATATAGGTTCCGGAGGCTGAATATGCAGCCTCCGGGGTAAAAGTATGATAGTTTTGAAGTGATAATATATTAGATCCGGAGGGGAAAGTATATAGGTTTTGAAACGAAAGTATATAGGAACGGAGGGGAAGAGTAACGATCAAGAATTGGTTTTGGCATACGTTGAAAAAGAAATTAAACACAAAACACTATCGTTTTCCGTTGTCGCAAAGACCTGTAAGACGGTAAGTGATTGTGCTTAGCCGCGGGAGAGGCTGACGCGATGGGTGGGGGGGAGTTGTTCGTTGCGGAGTTTTACCTGCCGGCTTATCGTTTCTGCCTGGGCGCGGAAGGCGGCTCCGGTGAGGCTGTCGGGGTTCAGGGCGACGGGGGCGCCGCTGTCGCCTCCTTCGCGGATAGATTGCACTAAGGGGATTTGCCCCAGAAGCGGGAGCTTCAGT
>JAISZA010000032.1 GCA_031269535.1 Tannerellaceae bacterium | reverse complement strand
AGGAATACCGAGCTCAGAGCCAGGAATACCGAGCTCCGGGCCAGGAATTCCCGCTCCGGTGACAAACGCTTCGCCCGAAGCCGACCGCTTCTACCCCGCTATGGCAAACAACCTGGACTCGCAACGGCTGGCCGACGGTCGATTACTTCGTAATTCGTCCGGAACCATACACACAACTAATTCCCAAAATACAAAACAAGGATAAACACAAGCTGCGAATAGTCAGTGCTTTATATATACCACTAACCTACTATCCGTTTACTAATCCATTACTATATGGCCGATTTCTTAAATGCTCATGCAGTCTTTACGTATTTTTGCACTCAATCAAAAGAGTATTATTTTTTGTTAAACTTTAATTCATTATTATTTATGAAACAAGTTAAAAATGCTATTTGTTTATTTGGCTCACTTCGGAGGATAGGCATCCTTTCGTTGATGATGTCTCTCTGCCTTACGACTGTGTTTGCACAAACAGCAGTCAAAGGTAAAGTGCTGGATGAGTTTGGCGAGTCAATTATTGGCGCCAATGTTGTAGAAAAAGGTACCACCAATGGTACGATTACCGATTTAGACGGTAACTATTCACTGACCATCAGTAATGCCCAGCAGGCGGTTCTTCAGTTCTCTTACGTGGGCTATAACACGAAAGAGGAAGCCATCGAAGGACGAAACACTGTTAATGTAACCCTGGACCCTTCCGTAGTGAACCTGGGTGAAGTGGTAGCCATTGGGTATGGTACACAGACACGCCGCGAGATTACCGGCTCTGTAGTTAATGTATCGGAAGAGAACTTCAATAAAGGAGTTACCCGTGATGCCGCCGACCTGCTGCAAGGGAAGGTAGCCGGTCTGGATATTTCGATGGGTTCGGGCTCTGTAACAGGTTCGCCTACCATTCGTCTGAGAGGTACTTCCACAATACAGAAAGATCAGGGGCCGTTCATTGTAATTGATGGCGTACCCGGTGGAGATATGTCATCGGTATCTCCGCAGGATATTGAATCTATCTCTGTATTGAAAGATGCTTCCTCAGCAGCCATCTATGGTTCGCGTTCGGCAGGAGGGGTTATTTTGATTACGACCAAGAGGGGGTCAGGCTCTAAAACAGCTGTTTCGTACAACGGCTATCTGGGTATATCTACCTTAGCAAACAAACCGGATTTGCTGACGGCCGACGAATGGCGCGAATACGCAAGCAGTAAGAGTTTGGATACTTCTATTTACGACCGTTACGGCGCCAGTACCGACTGGTTTGATGAAATCTCGCGTACAGGTGTTTCCCAGAATCACAGCGTATCTATGTCGGGAGGTAGTTCAAACAGCAATTACCGCGCCTCTTTCAACTATTTACAGAGAGACGGTGTGATACGCAACGACGATATGGATCGCTACAATTTCCGCTTCCAGTTCCAGCAACGTGCGATCAATAACCGCCTGCGAGTGGGTCTGACCGGGTCGGCTACTTTGACCGACCGCAACGCATTTTCGGGCCGTAATTTTGTACTGGCATATAATATGTTGCCTGTTTATCCGGTTAAACTGGAGGATGGAACATGGTTTGATACACTTGAATACGATCAGGGTAACCCGGTAAGAAATCAGGATTATAACCAGAACAATTATAAGGATCAATTTTTTTATGGAAATGGAGATATCTCTTTTACACTCTTAGACGGACTGGATATAAAAGCTTCGCTGTATAAAAGCCGGAACACGGAAGAAAGAAGCGAATATTATAATTCCGAAACGGAGCAAGGACGTAACGACGGAGGTAAGGCCATAAGACGCAACCGAATATGGGACAAAGACCTGATGGAATGGACGGCTGATTACAATACGGCTTTCGGCACAGGCGAAGAACATAAACTGAATGCGATACTGGGGTATTCGTGGGAAAGAAACGGGTATTCACATGTTCAGGTGGCGAACCGTAACTTTGTTACCGATATGCTGGGCGCTGATAACTTGCAGGCCGGACAAGGGCTGAGACCCACCGATGTAGAATCCAACCGTAATATGAGTAAGCTCATCTCTTACTTCGGCAGGGCGCATTATAGCTATCTTGAACGTTATATGATTACAGCGACCATGCGTCGCGATGGTTCCTCCAAATTCGGGGCCAACCATAAGTGGGGTACTTTCCCTTCGGCATCGGCTGCCTGGGGTGTTTCGCAGGAATCTTTTCTCAAGGATGTGAAATGGATGGACGACCTGAAGCTACGCGCCGGATATGGTATCACCGGTAATCAATCCGGCCTGGATCCGTATAAAACACTGGAGCTTTACGGTACCCAAGGTACGTACTACGATAATGGTTCGTGGCTAACCGTTTACCAGATCAGCCAGAATGCCAATCCCAACCTAAAATGGGAAGAAACGGCCATGTTGAATGTCGGGTTAGACTTTATTTTGCTGAATGGACGTGTGAGCGGTACGATTGAATGGTACGACAAACGCACGACGGATATGCTCTACGTGTATAAAGTGCCGACCCCGCCTTATAAATTCGGCGAGATGATGGCCAATGTAGGCGATATGCAGAATACAGGGATCGAAGTAGCTCTGAATGTGGATGCCATCCGTTCAAAGGATTTCAACTGGAACTCCTCCCTTACCTTGGCGCATAACAAAAATGAAATAACCAAATTGTCGAATGATATCTATACTACCAGCCGTATTCTCGTGGGAGATGCCTGGATTCGCGGAGGTTCGAGCAATACAACACACGTCATAGAAGAAGGTTATCCGGTAGGACAATTCTATGGATGGAAATGCTTAGGATTGGATGCAAACGGTAAGTACGTTATGGAAGATGTAAACGGCGATGGGCAGACATCGGAAGAAGACCGTACCTACATCGGTTCGGCACAACCGGATCTGACCTTTGGCTGGAACAATACCTTCAATTACAAGAGCTGGGATTTGTCCTTCTTCTTCCGCGGGTCGATCGGTAACGATGTACTGAATCATTCCCGTATGGCTTATGCCCAGAACGGGTATCTGATCGGAGGGAATGCGCTGAATGACCCTTTGATATACGAACTGACCCAGGTGCCCGAATATTCTTCCTTCTACATTGAAGACGGTTCATATGTGCGCTTAGACAATCTGTCGCTGGGATATACATTCAATACAAAAAATATCAACTGGCTGGATAAAGCACGGGTGTATGTGACCGGACAAAATCTATTTGTGCTGACAGGTTATAAAGGATTAGACCCTGAAACGAATATGAATAGAAATGACGGGCTGGCGCCGGGCGTGGAAGACCGTGAATTTTATCCGAAGGCAAGAACATTCTCTGTAGGAGTAAGTTTGAATTTCTAATATTTTAAATTCATCAAGAATATGAAAAAAATACATATATTATCGTTAATTACAGGATGCGCCTTATTGTGGAGCATGCCTTCTTGTACGAACCTCGACGAAGAGGTGTACGACTCGATTCCGGCAGACGAATTTGGGCAGACCGATGCACAAATTAACTCGATTATCGCACCGATCTATAAGAAATTGAAAGATATATGGCCGGGCGACTTCTTCTGCCTGATTGAAGAAACAGCCGATATGGCCATTAGCCCTACCCGCAGAGGGGGAGACTGGTGGGATGGCGGTGGCCACATGGAACTGAAACTGCATACCTGGACCGCTCGTTCCAACATGGTAAAAAGCGCCTGGAATGCTTGTACGCAAGGGGTATCTACTTGCAACCAGGTGTATAACATCATCGAAGGCGCAAATATGGATGCCGAACTGAAAGCAAGAACACTGGCTGAAATACGCGGAGTACGCGCCTTCTGGTATTATATGCTGATTGACAACTTTGGAAATGCCCCCCTGGCAATAGACTATAACGATACGGAACTGCCGAGTATTACGCAGAGAAAAGAATTGTATAAGTTTGTGATTGACGAACTGAATGCAATCAAAGACGTATTGCGCAACGACGTAACTTCCAGTAGCTACGGTAAGTTTACCAAAGGTGTTGCTTATACGCTCTTAGCCAAAATGTACCTGAATGCAGATGTATGGAACGGCACTCCGAACTGGCAGGGTGTAATTGATGCCTGCGACGAAGTGATGAAGCTGGGGTATATCATCGAACCGGATTGGAAAGCCAGTTTCGTGGTTAACAATCAGAACTCCAAAGAAACGATTTTCCCGATTTGCTTTGGTAAAGCGGATGGAGGGAACCACCTGCATAACCGGACACTGCATTATCTCGATCCTATCGCATTGGGTATGACGCAGGGAACCTGGAACGGCATCAGCGCCCAGCCGGATTATGTAAAACAATTCGACGACGCCGACAAACGTAAAACAGGCTCCTTCCTGATTGGCCCGATGATCGACCCGGCTACAGGAAAAGTTTTGATTACTGCTCATGGCTTTGAGCTTATCCATACGATAGACTTTACCATGCTGGAAGGTACGCTGAAAGAAGGAACCGAATGGGGAGAAGTGAATCAGCATGACGGCGCCCGTGCAAACAAATGGGAATTTGAAGTAGGTCTGGCCAGTTCGGACCAGGAAAACGATTTCGCAATCTTCCGCCTGGCAGATGTCTATCTGATGAAGGCTGAAGCTTTGCTCCGTCTGGGACAAAACGCGGAGGCTACCCGTCTGATCAATGTGATTCGTGAACGAGGCTTCGGCAATGCAGAACATAATTATACGGCTGCCACGCTGGACGACCTGTATCTGGAAAGACGTTTGGAATTCGCGTGGGAAAATTTAACCCGACAAGATATGATCCGCTTCGGCAAATTCCTTGATCCGGGTTATCTCAGGTCAAACAAATCTCCGGAATACCGTTTACTGTTTCCTATTCCGCAGGATGCCTGGCAAACGAATAATAAATTGGTACAAAATCCGGGCTATCCACCATTTTCATAATAAAATAGTCTTATATTTGCAGCAATGAAAAAAAACTGTCTTCCTTTCGGTTACTGTGTGCTGAAAGGGAGGCAGTTTATCAGTGTTTTTGATCTCATTGTTTCACTTTTTTAAACTAATTATCATGAATAACATTTCAAGAAGGTCCTTTCTGCAGAAAGGCACGGCTGCTGCGGCAGCTTTCACTATGGTCCCCCATACTGTGTTGGGGAAATCTCACGGATTTACAGCTCCCTCGGATAAATTGAATATTGCCGCGGTGGGTGTAGGTGGTCAGGGTAACAGTAATCTGCGTGCCGTGGAAGGCAGCGAAAATATTGTCGCCTTGTGCGATGTTGACTGGAAATACTCGAAAGCTGTTTTAGACCGCTTTCCCCAGGCAAAGAAGTACTGGGATTACCGTAAGATGTACGACGAACTGGGTAAAGACATCGACGCTGTGATCGTAGCCACGGCCGACCACACCCATGCTATCATTGCTTCGGATGCGATGACACTGGGCAAACACGTCTTTGTACAGAAACCCTTGACACATTCGGTTTACGAATCCCGTTTACTGACCCGGCTGGCGGCTAAATACAATGTAGCTACCCAGATGGGGAACCAGGGCTCGTCGGGAGAAGGTGTCAACCTGATGTGCGAATGGATATGGAACGGCGAGATAGGCGATATCGTCAAAGTGGAAGCGGCTACCGACCGCCCGATCTGGCCGCAGGGACTGGTTACGCCTACCAAGGTGGATAAGATACCCTCTACGCTGAATTGGGATTTATTCACAGGCCCGGCCAACCTCAGGCCTTACAACGGTATTTATCATCCCTGGAACTGGCGCGGCTGGTGGGATTACGGCACAGGAGCCCTGGGCGATATGGCCTGCCACATCCTGCATCCCGTATTCAAGGCCCTGCGATTAGGCTATCCGATTAAAGCCGAGGCTTCTTCTACTTTATTACTGAACGATTGCGCTCCCCAGGCGCAGCATGTGATACTGACTTATCCGGCGCGCCCGAATCTGCCGAAGGTGGCTTTCCCGGAAGTCGAAGTGCATTGGTACGACGGAGGTATGATGCCCCCCCGCCCCAAAGGCTTCCCCCAGGGACGCCAGCTGATGGGCACCGGCGGTGGATTGGTGATCTTCCACGGAACAAAAGATACGCTGCTTTGCGGCTGCTACGGAGCCGGCCCCTGGTTGCTCTCCGGACGCACACCCAATGTGCCTAAGACGGAACGCCGCGTGGAAGGACGCGGAGCACACGAACTGGATTGGGTACGCGCTTGTAAGGAAAACCCGGCCAACCGTGTCAAATCCAAATCCGACTTCTCGGAAGCAGGCCCATTCAACGAAATGGTGGCCATGGGCGTACTCGCCGTGCGGCTGCAAACCTTGAATAAGGTGCTGGAATGGAATGGCGAAAGCATGCAGTTCACTAACATCGACGACAAGGAAGAAATAAAGATTGTAACCACCGATGGCTTTACCATCACGGACGGGCATCCTACGTTCAACAAAAAATATACCGACCCGATCAATGCGAAAGTGTTTGCCGAAGAATTAGTCAGGCACAATTACCGCGAAGGCTGGAAGCTGGTTGATATGCCCTAATAAGCCTTGTACAGGGCTAATGGCTGTAAAAAGAAATGATTAAATTCGTATTTTTAGCAAGTATTGTCATTATGGCGTGTGGTTTGGAATCATGTGGCGGAGGCAGGAAGACAGAAGCTGCCGGAGAAGAGGCGCTTGCCGCTGAGGAAGTTGTTGTCAACGAATATAAACTGACGGAAGGCTTACCTTCGGCCGACTGGGCTGCTTTTCCTGAAGAAGCCGGTGGCTGGAGAAACCTCTTTGACGGGAAAACCCTGGCCGGATGGAGAGGCTATAACAGGCCCGACCTGCCCGGCAGATGGACTGTCGATGAGGAGGCGATTCATATCCGTGCAGCTCGCGAAGAAGAAAAAGGCGCTGGCAGGAACGATATCCTCTTTGCACGGAAATTCAGAAACTTCGAACTGGAGTTTGAATGGAAAGTGGCGAAAGGAGCTAACTCCGGCGTGTTCTTCTACATACAGGAAGTCGAAGGACAGCCGTCTTACATCTCGGCGCCTGAGTATCAGATACTGGATAATGAGAATCATCCCGATGCCGGATTGGGAAAGGATGGAAACCGCATGTCGGCTTCCCTGTATGATATGATTGCGGCTAAACCGCAAAATGCCCGGCCTTATGGCGAATGGAACACCGGAAAAATCCTTTGCTTCAAAGGAACGATTGTCCATTACCAGAACGAGGTACCGGTGGTTGAATATCATTTGTGGACAAGCCAGTGGAAGAAATTGTTGAACGCCGGCAAATTTGCCAAAGAGAAATGGCCATTGGCGTATGAATTACTCACAAACTGCGGGGGCAACAATCAAGAGGGATATATCGGATTGCAGGACCATGGCGATGACGTCTGGTTCCGTCGGATACGTATCAAACTCATTGAATAGTTTCTCCGCTCCTCGGAGATAAACAAACAGGGCGCCGGTCTTTTCCGTGCGCCCTGTTTTTCTATAGTGCTGGTCCTGGTCGTCTTGAAAGAAAGGAGTATCTTTTTATCTGGCCACTTTCTCCAGCCACTTCAACATAAACAGCATGGTACACATCGAGATTAGGCAGGCTACCACGAATACGCACCAGGTAGCCCAGATTGGAATGCTCTCGTAGAAAAATGTACCTATGCTCAGCAGCAGATTCCCCAGAGCCGTAGCGCCCAGCCAGCAGCCCTGCATGATCCCCTGATATTGAGGCGGCGCTACTTTGGAGACAAACGATAAGCCCAGCGGACTGATGAACAATTCGGCTATCGTCAGGATGAAGTAAGTGCCAATCAGCAGGAAGGGCGTTACCCGCGCAGCGTCCGGCAGGCCTCCCATGGCATTGACCGTCGCCGAGTCCGGCAGACCGAACGATCCCAAGGCCATCACGATAAAGGCCACCATGGCTATGCCCATACCGATCGCTATCTTTTTCGGCGTGGATGGTTCCTTGCCCCTGGCTCGCAGCCAGCCTAAAAAGCCAATGACAATAGGCGTAAGGAATACGACAAAGAAGGGATTGAAGAACTGGAAGATCTCGGCCCCTTTGATGCTTGTGAAACCAAGATTGATATTGATCATGCTCAGATTCGTATAATCGTTGGCAAAAAGCGTCAGCGTGACGCCGTTCTGGTGAAAGGAGAACCAGAAGAATATCACCACCGCAAATACCGAGAACAACGCATACAGACGTTGACGTATTTCTTTCGCATCCATTTGTACAGACTGGCTGTCTCTTTTCTGACCGGCTTTCACCGGGTTAGGCAGCTTTTTCTTGTTCGACAAAAAGACGATCAGCGAGATCAGCATGGCCAGAATAGCGGCTGCGAAAGCATAATGGAATCCGGTATTGAAAATGTTCAGATACGCTCCGGCGAATGTCGCCAGGTCGGCGGGTGCCTGCGTGTGCGGGCTTACGGCTTCCGATAGTTCTTTCAGGCGCTGGGCTGCTTCCGGGGTGATCGTGCCTTTCAGGAATTGATGGCAGAGCGCCGGCAGGTCGGAATTATAGGCAAAGCCGTTGTGCTCCACCCACCAGTTCCTTACGGCTACGGCGATAAGTGGTGCAAACAAGGCGCCGATGTTGATAAACATATAAAAGATCTGGAACCCCGTATCTCTTTTTTCCGAGTACTGCGGATTATCATACATCTGTCCGACAACAGCCTGCAGATTCCCTTTGAATAACCCGTTACCGAAAGCGATAACGAACAGGCCCAGGCAGGTCAGGGCAAGATAGGTCGTGAAATGGGGGACAGGCGTCGGGGTGGGCACGGCAATGATTGCATACCCCAAGGTCATCAGAAGCAAACCCGTATAGATCGTCCTTTTATATTTCTTTGTCTTATCGGCAATGAATCCTCCGACAAGGGCAAGGACGTAGGTCAACGCATAAAAGATGGAATAAATAATTGTGGCCTGAGTCTTTTCCAAACCAAATTTAGACATAAGAAACAAGAGCAGGATGGCCATCATAATATAAAAGCCAAAGCGTTCTCCCATATTGGAGAGAGCGGCTCCGATTAATCCTTTAGGATGATTTTTAAACATGTGTATTGTATTTTTAGGTGATTGAAAATTACTGAATGATCTGCCGGATGGCGCCTGTTTCCGGATAGAAATATACTTTTACCGGTTTCTTCCGGTCTTCAAACATGGTGGGAGCAAGATTTTCGAGATAGCCAAACTGTGCGATGGGTATTTCGCCCTTATACAGAGACTTGCGGTTCATCAGTATTTCCACGCCTGCTTTTCCGGGTACATTATAGAGGATGCCTTTCCGCATCTTTTCTTTCTTTTCCGCTTCTTTGGGGTCGGCAGCCTGGGCGGCGGCGGGGAGGTCGGCAGCTTTCAGACTGATATAGACCGGTTCGCCTGCGAGGTCGTCGGCATCCACGATCCCCAGCAATTCCGAGAAACGGAACAATACTTCCCGTTCGAGGTCTTCATAAGGGGTGAGGGTGATGTCGTAATAGCTTGTTTCTCTGCTGCTGCTACCGGTAAACAGGGTGGTCAGCGCTTTCTCCTGTTGCTCTAATTGCTGGATAACCAGCTTCATCGCCTCGCCGTCGGGGGGGAGATTATCGGCTTCTCCGGTCAGGATGTTCAGCCGGCTCTCATGGATGCGGTAGATTTGCCGGGCCGCTACTTCGGCCTGTTTGGCTGTAGAGCCTGCCATTAATAATTCTTCAAAGAAGACCGCCGCATCGCCTCCGCTCTGTTCCGGCTCCACTGCGGGGGCTTCCTGAGGGGCCTCTGCTTCCTTCGGAGCTTCGTACTCGGCATTGATGCTGCAGATCAGCCCGTCTTCCGTCAGATAGACATAAGGAGCCGTCGTCCCCGCTTTAAATTCCACGATATAGGTGTTGTCGATATCGGGAATTCCTTTACCCGAAAGGCTGATCCTCCCCAGCTGGTAAGAGGTTTTATCTTCTGTCACCGGGTTTTTCACGCCCAGGTATTTCTCCGCATACCGGTAGTAAGGAGCGGCCTTTGTTTTTATTTTTATTACTTCCACGTTGATGATCAACAACGTCTTCGGCAGCGAATACGTGATGCCGAAGTCATTGCTTTTTGCGGCTATCTTTTTCGTCACTTTTGTTTGTGCCCCCAGGGGCATACATAGGAGCAAACAGATTATGCTCATCCAGTTTTTCATACGATCCCTTCTTCTCTATTATTGACCTCACAAAACTAAAAAATATTTTCATAGAAACCAAACTCCGGGGTGCATTTGACGTAGTCAAATGCACCCAACTCTGGCAAATAATCGGCAAGGCAAATGCGTATTATACTTCGTGCGGTTTAAAATAGTGAGATCAAAACAGAAAAAAGTAAGCATTTTGTGGGTGTCGGATTCAATAAAAAATGGCTCTATGTCGAATCGGGTGGGTAATCAAATCTGAGTTTAGCCGTGAGGAAGTAAATCTTTTTCCGGTATCGGATACTTTCATTTGTCCGACCCAGGTCAAACAGCTGTCCGACCCAGGTCAGACACGTGTTCGACCCAGGTCGGACAGCTGTTTGACCCGGGTCGGACAAATAAAAGCTTCAGAGGCAGGCTGCCGGT
>JAISZA010000113.1 GCA_031269535.1 Tannerellaceae bacterium | reverse complement strand
GGATGCCCTGAAGCAGATTGATGAAAAAGGCTATCTGATACCTTATACTACGGATGAGCGCCGGATAGTGAAGATTGGCGCCGAATTTAACGCGAAAGAACGCGGACTCAGCCGCTGGGTGATAGTTTAAATGCAAGTTTTTAGTTACGAGTTACGAGTAACAAGTTACGAGTTACGAGTTACAAGAGTTGAAAGACGGGTGTTCTGCTGAAATCTTAATGGGCTCTGCTTTCCTTCCGGCCTGCTCCTGTCGGTGGAGGATACTTGTTGCTTCGGGTGAGGCGTTTGTCACCCGAAGCGAGAAATTCCTGGCTCCGAGCTCGGTATTTCCGGCTTTTGTGGGATTTTGTCTTTCTGTACGATAGAAAATTGTCGGTAAGCATACCGGATTTAGAAAGAAAGACTCCGTTTATTTATGCGGGGTCTTTCTTTTTAAGGGTATCAGGTAGGTCAGTTTGCCGAAAATGACCTGGGTGGAAGATTTGGGGAAATAATCCGCCTTCCGGTTACTGAAGATATCTCCCAGCGAATAATAATAACGCCCTTCCAGCTGGAAGCAGCCGATTCCTGTGCGCAATTCAAATCCGGGCCCGCCGCAGATTCCCCACGCCAATTTATTTTCAACAGCTTTATTCCATTGTTCCGAGGTGTGAGGCCTTCCGGTGATTTCGTCTATGGGAGGCGAAGCGGAGTCGTCGATGCGTTTTTCTGTGCTTTCATTCAGGAGAAAGCCTATTTTCGGCCCTGCGTTCACAAAGAAACGGACATGCTTGCTGAGGTCGAAATAGAAGTGCGCAAGGAAAGGGATATCGACGTAATTAAGCCTGCGGGTGTACTGGAAGGCAGGGTCGTCAAAATGTTCGTCCCAGCCTTCCTGCGAATAATTGATCTCGAGGACGAGTCCGGCAAAGGTCTCCGTCAGCCAGCGGACTGTCAGCCCGGTGTGTACACCCAGTAATTGATTTTCCTGTACTTTGGGGACAAAGCTGACCGAAGAAACGCCCATGCCGAAAGAAGCTCCCGCCGAAAATTCCTGCCTGAATGTAGTCTGCGCCCCGGCTTCGATAACCAAAGCCAATCCTGCGATTAGTATGAAAAAGCCTCTCATGGTCATTATTTAAGTTCGTGGCGTATGATCCTGTAATTTTCCTTGTTATAGTGGACGATAAATAAATTGGTATTGACAAACCCTCCCCAGTTGTTCACGCGGTAAAACCGGAAGCCGGTCTGAAGGCTTTTATAACTGATCTTCCCTAAATTGGTTTCAAAGTTCACCCCATACTGGCCGATGGCATTCAAAAAGAACATCCCGGTATCGAATCCCAGTATGCCGTATTTCGGGAAGGTACTGGCCGGATTTTTGCTGAACCATATCTTATATTTAGAATTGAAGCGCCCTACTTCGGGCGAGAGATTATCTGCATAGAAATAAGTATAGATATAGGTATTAAGCACAAAAAAGTCTTCCAGACATTCGCGTGCGTACGTTTGCCATTCCGGATAGCCGAAGAGGTTTACGATGCAGTCGGGATTGGCTTCCACACAGGCGCGGAGCGGTGCCTTGATCTTATTCAGCGCTTCCAGGGAGCCCGAAGCCGGGATAATGACATTCCTTTTATCTCTTCTCAGCACAGACTCAAGGTCGGCATAGAAGGATTCTTCAGTATATATCAAATCTTTATAAGCTGTATTATGCTGCGACAGTTCTTGCTTGAAGGTACGGAGAAACTCGGTCTTATCGTCGCGGGCATTGGTCTCGACAAAGATGATATTATAATCGTAAAACATATCGTATGCCGCCTGCGTTGCTTTGGCATATAAATACGAATGAGGTGTATTGACCTGAAACACATAAGAGTTCGACAAGGCTTCATCATTTTTGGATGTAAAAGGGATGACATACCGTATCGCATTTTTTTTAGCGAACGAAGCGATGAGAGCAATCTGCTCATTCTCTACCGCTCCTCCGATAATCAGGTGGGCTTCCCGCAGAGCCTCTTCCTGCAGTATCTCGTTTAATTTCTTTGTGCCGTTGCCATAGTCGCGGACGGTAAGCCTGACGGAGACGCCCCGGTTGCGCAGGCTATCAATAGCCAGCAACATCCCTTCGTAGTATTCAATAAAAGGGTTGGTACCGGAAGCAGGGCCCGCCTCTTCTATCAGAAAAGGCAGTATCAGCGCGAGCCTGATTGTATCGGGCTTATTCATCTCTACGGGAACCGACAGCAAGGCGTTTGCATTTCTCTCCTCAGAAGCGGTATTCTGCCGGACGGGGGGCGCTTCTTCTTTTATGGGTATGACTATGCGCATACCGCTTTTTACTCCATCCTTCAGGTCGGGATTCCGGGCAATCAGGTCATCGGGGGCGACATTGAACTTGCGGCTGATCCGGTAGAGTGTTTCCCTTTTTTCCACCTTGTATTCAATCTCTCTGATGGTAACGGTTTTTTCCGGGGCCGGAGCAACTTCCGCGCCTGCCGACAGAGGAATGCGGATGTTTTTCCCGATAAGGAAGGTAGCGACCGACAGGCCGGGATTGGCATCCACAATAGCTGCCGCCGGTACATTGTATTTCACCGACAGGGAATAAAGCGTTTCTTTCGGCTGAATGGTATGAAATGAATAGTTGCGGTCTTCTTTCGCAGGTGTAACTGCGGGGGCGGCTTTTTTCTGAGGTATTTTCAGCTGTTCACCCACTTTGATCATTTCGCGGCTGCCCGGATTCAGGCGGAGAAGGTCGCTCTCTCCCACGCCATACATGACAGCGATGGAATATATCGTTTGCCCCCGCTCGACTGTGTGATAAAATATATCGCTGTCCTGAGCGTTATCAATTACAGCCTGTTGCCTGTTATTCTCCTGCGGATAAAGAGGCAAGGTATTGAAGCTAAATACTGTTAGCAGAATACAAGTAATTGTTTTATTCATTGTTTGAATTGGAATATTTACGACAAAGATAATGTATGTTGGTATAAAATACTAATTTTGAAAACTAATTAGGATGATTTTACTATGTGGAGGAAAGATTCTGTAAAAGTTGCCGGAATACTGAGTATGTTGTTTTTCACAGCTATTCTTCATGCGCAATATGCGGTAAGCGGGGGAAAGGGACTCCCTCTGCTTGCTCTCGACGACACGCCCAACCGCCTGCAGGTCTATCTGGTACATGGCGTGGAAGGGCTCAGGCTTCAATATACCTCGGCTTCGGCCGCTCACCGCTGGTATCGCTATACAAGCAAAGCGATTGAAGCGGAAGAGCTTACCGCTGTGCAGGAAGGAACAACATCGACCTTGCATACCATCGAGGAAGGATGCGGATACTTCGTCGAAGAAGCCGGCGCACTGCCTCGCTACATCTGGATTATCGATTACAGCAGGCACGCTTTTTCCGTTCAGGACCTGCGGGTGACCCAGAACGACAATCCCTGCGACGAGCTATGGCTCGAAGGAACGGCCCGGATGCCTCAGCTGATTTATTATGCCCCCAACGGCTTGCGGAGAGAATTAGAGCGTTCGTTTGAAGTAGTCTATAACACACTGGAGTATGCCGATGAAGGTAACTATTTTTCTCAGCAGACCTTCACCGGTACCCTTACCGGCGACCCTTTTAACGCTCCCCTGGTTCCCCCTTTGTGCGATACGGAAATTACCCTGAAGGGCGACCTTTTCGCCCGCCATTTCGGAATGGAGCAATCGGCAAGTACGGAGACATACCAGGCTGTCGCCCTCAGGGCGCAGCTCGACACAACGGTGCTCTCGCTCGACGGCCCGAATATGTCGGGCAAAGGCAACGGGCTTTCCGCTCCTGTCGATGTTCATTTCGAAGCCATTGCCAATGAGCCTGTAGCCGCCTTCTGCAAATGGACGGTCGTACATAAAAAGGAAAAACAGACGGAGACTATCCTCAGTTTTACAGGCCGCAGTATGGACTATACTTTCCGCGACGAGGGAGTGTTTGTCGCTACTTTAGAGATTGGCGACCGCACCGGCCGGTGTAGTTGGACCGACTCCGTCTCGATAGAAATAGGCGTACCTTACCTGAGCGCCCCCAATGTGTTCTCTCCCGGCACATCTCCCGGTGTCAACGACGAATTCAGGGTTGCCTACAAATCCCTTGTCAGTTTCAGAGGCTGGATATTCAACCGCTGGGGCGTGGAAATGTTCTACTGGACAGACCCCGCGAAGGGATGGGATGGAAAGAAAGGCGGAAAATACGTGCCGCCCGGCGTCTATTTCTATGTGATTGAAGCGAAAGGCTCCGATGGGAAAAATCATTCACTAAAAGGACATATAAATATAATCAGACCTAAAAATGGACAAAACAAGATTATCGAATAAACAGATAACAGGTATTTTAATCAGTGGGATCATCGGAGTATCCGCGTGTATATCCCTCAGTTCCAAAGACTCGAAAAAGGCAGAAGACGAACGCCCCGTGGTTTCGTCGATGACCGTATCGCCCCCGTTGCCCGCCGCCGTTGCGTTTTGCGGGAGGACGATCGACCTCACGCGGTATCATATGCACGAATCTTTCGACAGGGAGCTGAGTAGCTTTACCTATTTTCATTCCACTACGTTGCTGCTGATCAAGCGGGCTAACCGTTATTTCCCCCTGATCGAACCGATACTGAAGAAATACGGTATCCCCGACGACTTCAAATACCTTGCCGTGATCGAGAGTCATCTCGACCCCCGTGTCTCCTCGCCGGCCCGCGCAGTCGGGATGTGGCAGTTTCTGGAAGGGACCGGGCGGCAATACGGGCTGACGATTACCCCCACGGTAGATGAGCGCTGCCATGTGGAAAAAGCAACTGCCGCCGCCTGCAAGTACCTGAAGGACGCCTACAATAAATACGGCGACTGGATAAATGTAGCCGCCTCTTATAATACAGGCATGGGCCGCATCAGCAGCGAACTGACCCAGCAGGGCGTGGATAGCGCTTTCGACCTCTGGCTCGTGGAAGAAACCACCCGGTATCCCTATCGGATCATGGCCATCAAGCAAATCTTTGAGAACCCTTACCGCTATGGGTTCGTATTAACTACCCGCGATTTATACAAACCCATCAAAACCAAAGGTATATCCGTCTCTGCCGACATCGCTAACTTAGCTGTTTTTGCCCAGAAATACGGAATCACCTATGCCGACCTGAAACGCTTCAACCCCTGGCTGAGAGACCGCAGGCTGATCACCGGAGGTAAATCCTATGTTCTCCAGATTCCCGAAGAAGACAAACTTTATTACAAACAACCCAATACCTATCTGCACGACTCGCGCTGGGTGGTGAATTAAGGCGTTGTGCCGGCGGATTTTCCGGGCCTTTAGTTTTATTTAACATGCGAAACAACTTTGCATTACGAAATATCCGTAGATTTGCGACATCATCGTAATTCAATTAAAGTATCATGGAAAAATTAAGTCTGCAGGAAGAACAGGTAATGCTCTGTATATGGCATCTGGGGCCATGCTATGTGAAGGATATATTAGCCCGGTATCCGGAGCCTAAGCCTCCCTACACAACCCTGGCCTCCGTAGTAAAAAATCTGGAGCGCAAAAAATATGTCAAGTGTAAACAGTACGGAAATATCTACCGGTATATCCCCCTGATAGGCGAAAGCGACTACAAACGCACGTTTATGAGCGACGTCGTACGCCATTATTTCGAAGACTCGTACAAGGAAATGGTCTCTTTCTTTGCCAGAGAGCAAAAGATTTCGGCAACCGACCTGGAAGATATTATCCGGATGATTGAAGCAGGGAAAAAGTAATCACGCAGAAAGCATACCGCCATGTCACCGGATATCGCCTATTTCCTGAAAGTAAATATAGCGCTTGCGTTGTTTTACGCCTTTTACCGCCTGTTCTTTCATAAAGACACTTTTTTCCAGCTGCGCCGTTTGCTTTTACTGTTGTGTTTCGGCTTAGCCTTTGTTTATCCTTTGCCGAACATTCAGGAATGGGTGAAAGAACAAGAGCCGATCTCGGGGCTTATCCTGATGTACTCAACCTTATTGCCGGAGGTGGAAGTCCAGTCGGAGGCGGCTGCGGCTACCCAGGGGCAAACGATTTTCCGGCTCATCGCCCTCGCGTGTTACTGGGCGGGGGTCGCCTGGTTCTCGCTGCGCTTCCTGATGCAGTCGGGGCGCATCCTCTGGCTGGCGCTGAAAAGCCGGCCTATGTTAATCGGGGATACGAAAGTCTGTGTATCAGACAAAATTTCGGGTCCCTTCTCCTTCTTCCGGCTGATTTTCCTGCCTCCCGACCCCTATCCCGGAAAAGAAACGGATGAAATTCTTACCCACGAACGCACCCATGTCTCCCAATGGCATTCCATCGACGTACTTATCAGTGAATGGATGTGTATCATCTGCTGGATGAACCCATTCGCCTGGCTGCTCAGGCGGGAGCAGCGTTATAATCTCGAATACCTGGCCGACAATAAGGTATTAGCTTCCGGATTCGACAGCCGGGCGTATCAATACCATCTCCTGGGTCTTACCTATCACCATCATCAGGCTGCAGCCAATTTATATAATAATTTTAATGTATTACACTTAAAAAACAGAATTTGTATGATGAATAAAAAACGTTCCCGAGCCATAGCGCGGACAAAGTATCTGATGTTTTTGCCGCTGGCAGCCCTGCTCATGCTGCTGGCCAATGTAGAAGCCGTTGCACGTATAAGCCGCTCCGCGCCGGAGCCTGTCGCCGATGCGGCCGGTGAGAAGGAGGCGGTCGTACAGCCGGAAGCTCCTCAAGACGACAAAAAGCCGGTTTTCACCGTAGTAGAACAGATGCCCCGCTTTCCCGGCGGAGAGGGAGAACTCCTTAAGTTTGTAGCAACCAACGTGAAGTACCCCGAAGAAGCGAAAGCTAAGAAAATCGAAGGGCGGGTCATTGTCTCTTTTATCGTAAATGACGACGGGCGGGTAAGTGATCCGGTCATAACCAGAGGCATAGAGCCTTTGCTGGATGCCGAATCTCTGCGTGTCATTCAGTTGATGCCCGTATGGACACCCGGTAAACAGCGGGGCATACCCGTAGCGGTACGCTATACCCTCCCCATTACTTTTAAGTTGCAATAAGCGCTGTCCTCCGGTATTTCGTAAGGCAGGGCATGGGCCTTTGCCGTATTTTTTTGCTCCCGTCCGGTTTTTTCCCGGACGGGAGTATAAGTGCAAAAAAATATCCGCTGTTACAGCGGATATTCCTCAAATGCATAAAGAACAGTAGACAGATACCTTTCGCCTGTGTCAGGCAATAAGGCGACAATTAGTTTTCCTTCATTTTCGGGCCGTCTGGCCAGTTCGGTGGCGGCGTAGGCGGCAGCGCCCGATGAGATTCCTACCAGAAGCCCTTCCTGCTGGGCCAGTTCGCGGCTGGTGCGGATGGCCTCGTCATTGGCGACCAGGATGATTTCATCCACCACACTTCCGTCGTATATTTTAGGTACAAAGCCTGCTCCGATTCCCTGTATTTTATGTGGGCCGGGTTTGCCTCCCGACAAGACAGGTGAGTCGGCGGGTTCTACGGCCACGATTTTAACCTGCGGATTGAGCGATTTCAATACCTCGCCTACGCCTGTGACCGTACCTCCTGTCCCTACTCCGCTGACAAAGATATCGACCTTTCCATCGGTGTCGTTCCAGATTTCCTGTGCGGTGGTCTGGCGGTGGATAGCCGGGTTGGCAGGATTTTCGAATTGCTGGAGGATGACGGCTCCCGGTGTTTCCTGTTGCAGCGCTTCGGCTTTGGCTACGGCGCCTTTCATCCCTTCGCTCCCCGGCGTAAGCACCAGGTTTGCGCCCAGTGCTTTCAGCAGGTTACGGCGTTCGAGACTCATCGTTTCCGGCATTGTAAGGATCAGCTTATATCCTTTGGAAGCAGAGACAAAAGCCAGCCCCACTCCTGTATTTCCGCTGGTAGGTTCGATGATGGTCGAGCCGGGTTGCAGCAGGCCCTGGGCTTCGGCATCCGCAATCATCGACAAAGCGATGCGGTCTTTGACGCTCCCTGCCGGATTAAAATATTCTAATTTCCCGATCAGGTTGGCTTTCAATCCTTTCCGGCTGTTGTAATTCGACAGCTCCAGCAGGGGAGTGTTCCCTATGAGGTCTGTCAGTTGCTTTGCAATCTTTCCCATGTTTGTGTTAATTTTTTATTTGTTATTATCTGATAACGCAAAGATAAATGTATAAAATCGTTCGGCAAATACCCTCTGTGTGGTATATTTCCAATAATCTCTTACATTTGCGTCGGATAAGCTTTTAATAGATGGATATTTCAGATTTGTATCAACTGTTTTTGCATCACCCGCAAATCACGACCGACAGCCGCCGTTGTCCGGCAGGCTCACTGTTTTTTGCCCTGAGAGGGAATCACTTCGACGGAAACCGCTTTGCCGGAAAAGCCTTGTCGGCAGGCGCTGATTACGCCATCATTGACGATCCGGACTGCTATCAGGGCGAACGTACCATCGTCGTAGAAGACACGCTGCAAACCCTGCAATGCTTGGCGCAGCGGCATCGCAGCCTGCTGGGCGTCCCCCTGATAGGGATTACGGGTACGAACGGGAAGACAACGACAAAAGAGCTGCTGGCCGCCGTGCTTTCCCTGAAGTTCAACCTGCTCTATACCGAAGGCAACCTCAACAACCAGATCGGACTGCCGCTCACCCTGCTGCGCTTAACCCGCAGACACGAGATGGCAGTGATTGAAATGGGCGCCAGCCGGCCCGGTGACATCCGCGAACTGACCCGCATAGCCTGCCCCGATTACGGAATCATTACCAATGTCGGCGAAGCCCATCTGGAGGGATTCGGCTCGTTTGAGAACATCCTCCGGACGAAGGGCGAACTCTACGATTACATCCGCGAGAACCGGGGCCTGGTCTTTATCCGAAAAGAAGACGAGCGGCTCCGGGCGATGGCCGGAGGTATCCGGCAGCTGAGCTATGGCTCCGCAGACGAGGCTTTCGTTACAGGGCAGGTGGTGGCGGGCGACCCGCCTTTCTTTGCCTTCAGCTGGAAGCGGGCGGGGGAACAGCATACCGTAACGACCCGGCTTGTCGGCGCCTATAACCTGGATAATGTACTGGCTGCCGTGGCCGTAGGATGTTATTTCGAAATACCTGCCGAACGTATCTGCCGGGCGATCGCTTCGTATGAACCTTCCAATAACCGCTCCCAGCTGAAAAAGACCCTCCACAACAGCCTCATTATCGATGCCTACAATGCCAATCCTAGCAGCATGAAAGCAGCCCTGCGCAACTTTGCAGCGATGCCCTTTGCTCCCAAAGCCCTCATTCTGGGCGATATGAAAGAGCTGGGAAACGACAGCCTCCGCCTGCATCAGGAAATACTCAGGGAGGTAACAAACGGCAGGTTCGATAAGGTTTACCTCTGTGGCGGGCATTTTACCCAGGCCGCTGCCGGAGCCTTCACCGCTTACCCTACCACCGATGCCCTGGCCGACGCCCTCAGCCAAAGCCCCCCCAGAGGCTTTCATATCCTGCTCAAAGGTTCGAGAAGCATGGAACTGGAGAAACTGATCGGGATTTTATGACCGGCTTTCCCCGGAATGAATGATGACCCGTCAGTTCAATTCCTGGCTCCTCCGGTATAATAATGTGAAGGAAATGTAATTTCTTTCAACTTTTTTGTTTTCCTGCCTATTATTTTGTTTATTTGTGACCACTATACCTAAGACAGAAAAATACATGCAACTATTTGTAAACCCGGTACAAGCTATCGAATTGAAAAGTCTTGATCCTTCCGCGGCAACAGAGGTCTTATCCCTGCCTGTCGTGGAAGCCGATATTGATTTTAATATAAAAAGAACATTCCCTTTACTACAGACTCCTCTTTTCAACAAACTGCTGGGGCATTCCCTGCCTTCGGCTTATACACTGTTTGAAAGGCTGAATGCCCTGATAGCCCGCCATGCCTCTTATGAATATACCTCGACCTCCGGCCTTGCCTGCGTACTGGGGAATAGCTTTCCGGGAGTACAGGGGGCGGAAGGAAACCGAAAGAGATTAGACCGTTACCCGCTTCCTCACGTATGGAGAGATTTCTACCGGAGAGAAATCGTGAACTTCCCGACGATGCTCCAGCTCATTTTTGCCCTCTCTACCCATTGGGGCGAGGGACAGAGCTATAAGGTCTATGAATTTATGTACAAAGAGTTCATCTCCGAAATAAAGAAGTTCTACGGGTTTGACCTGTATGGATTGAAGGTGGCCCTGGCCAAACTGCCGCATCTGAATGTGATAAACACACTTATGCCTTTACTGGCCGAGGAGTACTGGGATGCGGCTTATGCCAATTCGGTCGCTGAAAACATCCTGGCCTCATTCATTCCGCTGCTTGACAAAGGACATGCACGGAAAGAATTTATGCACGAAACGTATATGAAAAAAGAGCAGCGGACGGTATTCCTCCATCAACACAGCAGCATCAGCTACTGGATGACGGACAGCTTCGGGGGAAAACAATCCAGGACGGCTTTTACCTCCTATTTCATGCTCCGCTACCAGTATTATCGTAAGTCGGGATACCTCACTACCCAGCCGCCGGCTGCACTACCGAAGGGGCCTCTGTCGGTTTTCGATTTCGGCTATGCGTATGAGCTGGGGCTGATCCCCGAATCGGAACTCCTGAAGGAACTCCTCACCCGGGTCAATGCGGAGGACTCGCTCAGCCTGGCTTCTTCGTTCCTCGGCGGAACACTGAAGCCCTGGCAGCGAAACAAACTGAAAGCGTATGGCGGGACAGACCTGGCCCCCCTGAAAGAAATGGTGAAAAACATCCTGGCCTATATCCTGAGTATCGAACTCAAACGGGGAGAACCGATTACAGAAGTGTCGCATCTGGCAATGAAACTCGAACGGATCGAAGGCGCTGAGGTATGGGTCGCTCTGCTGGAAGCTTTCGACAAGGATACTTTCGGACGGGTGGACTATTATTACAACTCGAATTATTCGCGCAAAGAAGTCTTAAGCCGCTTACTCCTCGTCTGCTATCCTTCGGATACGGATACGGCAGCGACTTTGTCGCCTCTGGTAAAGCAGGCAGATATTTCACACGAACGCCTGATAGAAGCCGCCATTTATGCTCCCCAATGGCTCGATATCGTAGAAGAATATACCGGCTGGAAAGGCCTGAAAAGCGCTGCCTGTTTCTTCCACGCGCATAGCAACGAACGCTGCGACGAACGCCTGAAAGCGACCATTGCCCATTTTACGCCCGTTGACCCGGAAGACCTCCGCTCAGGGGCGCTGGATATCGGGTGGTTCCACGAAGCTTGCCGCAATCTGGGCAACAGGCGCTTTGAGAAAGTATATTCAGCTGCCAGATACATCACTCCGGCAGCTGAATATACCAGACTATCCCGCTTTTTAGACGCCGTGAACGGAAAGATAGACCTCAAGGAAGTCAGAAAACAGGTGGAAGAAAAGCGAAACAGAGACTTGTTGATGATCTACTGCCTCATCCCCCTCAGCAAACGTTCGGGCAACGACCTGCCCGAACGATACCGCTACCTGCACCAATTCCTCAAAGAAAGCAAAGACTTTGGCTCGCAACGGCAGGAAAGCGAAAAAAAAGCCGTGGAACTGGGCATGAGGAATCTGGCTCAGAACGCCGGCTATCCCAATGTAAACCATCTGATATGGAGCATGGAAACACGCTCGTTCAAACAAATCGAACCCTGCTTTGTACCCCACGAGAAAGAGGGAGTGAAAGTCTATATCAAAGTAAACAGAGCAGGCAAAACAGGCATACACTTTTTCAAAGCAGGGAAGGAGCTGAATAATATCCCGGGCAAGCTGAGGAAAGACCCTTACGTCGTCCGCCTCAAAGAGGTCAACAAACGGATGAAAAACCTGTTTGCCCATTCGGAAGCTATGCTGGAACAGGCGATGGAAGAGCGAACGCCTTTCCTCGTTTCCGAACTGAAAGCCTTCCGGAAACACCCTCTTATCAGCCCTTTGCTGAAACATCTTGTTTTCATCTCGCACGAAGGAGTGATGGGTTTCTGCACCGATGAGGGATTGCTGAGCAGCAATGGCAGCCTCGTTGCACTGGAGCCGGCAGACGAACTACGCCTGGCGCATCCGCTGGACCTGCACAGCCGGCAGGAAGAAGCATATTACCGGGAATACCTGAACAACAAAGGGATAGAGCAGCCCTTTGAACAGGTCTTCCGTAAAGTATATGATAAGACGGAAGAAGAACAGAGCCTGCTCTGCCCCCTCCGCCATGCCGGCGACCGGATACTGCCGGGCCGGATGGCAAGCGTACTGAAAGAACGCCGCTGGGTAGCCACAGGCGAAGAACAATGGCAAAAGGTATTTTATGTCGAGGATGCAGTGGCCGTCATCTCGGTCTTGTCGCATTCGCTCAGCCCGGCGGATATGGAAGCCTCCACACTGGAACAGATCGCTTTCTTCGGGCGTAAATCTTTCCACCCACTTCCTGTCGCAGAGGTGCCCGACTCTGTCTTTTCGGAAGTAATGAGGGATATCGGCCTGTTGCAGACATAAACAAGCCTGCTTGCTGAAGAAGCGGGTAACAGCGTCCCCCGGGGCAAACACTTTAAAGAATCCCGGATTTCTCCGGACACCCCGGGAGCAGATCGTTGTGCCAACAGCAATGGCACAGCATACGGATAAAGAGAAATGCAGTTACCCTCCTCCGTCTCCCCCATAACTTTTTATTTTTAATCCTTAATCCTTTCCGCGGGAGGGTGCAATTCAAATGGTCGCAGATTCAATGGATTTCCGTCGTCATTGCGAGGTACGAAGCAATCCAGGGTGTGCCCGGTCTGGATTGCTTCACCCTCCGGGTTCGCAATGACGGCCCGTAATGACGATGCGACAATTTGAATTGTACCCAAAAGTATTACTTTTTTGGAGATTCTTCAAATTTTTCATACATTGCCCCCTGAACGGATGCGGGAGCCTGCTATCCGCCCTGAACCCTTTTACCGGCACGAAAATCTGCCCTGGATGCAGGGAAAACGATATCAATGAAATGTTGGAGATAACTTTAAATAATTGAAACTAGTGTGAAAACAAGAAGAGATTTTATTAAGACAATGGGGCTGGCCTCAGCCGGTTTGCTGATAGGAGCAAATACAATGAGCGCAAAAAGTTATGGACGTATCATGGGAGCGAACGACCGTATCCGGGTAGCTTTGTTCGGCTGCAACAGGCGGTTCTTTTCCATCTCACAGGCGCTGACAAGCTGTGAAAATGTGGACGTACTCTATGTCAGCGATGTGGACAGCCGCCGCCAGGATGCAGCCGTTGCACGTGTATCGGACTTGCTGAAGACAAAACCGAAAGGACAAAAAGACCTTCGCAAAATTCTGGAAGATAAAGAGGTGGATGCCATATTCAATATGACACCCGATCACTGGCATGCGCCGGCTGCCTGGCTCGCCCTGGAAGCAGGAAAACATGTTTACACGGAAAAACCCGTAACACACAATCCCTCCGAGGGGGAAGCCCTGCTACGCTACCAGGCACGCTACCCGGATCGGCTGATACAGGTGGGAACACAGCAGCGCTCTTCGGCGGAAAGCAAAGAAATTATCGGGCAGATACATGCCGGCGAGCTGGGCGAAGTATATGAAGCAGAGACGTTCTACATCAACAACCGGGAGCGGGTGAATAATCCCAGGAAGGTGGCAGTGCCGGATTTTCTGGACTGGGAGCTTTTCCAGGGACCGGCCCCGCGCACGGATTTTATGGATATCTGGCAGGATTATATGTGGCATTGGTATTGGCAGTACGGAACTGCCGAATCGGGGAATAATGCGATGCACGAATTGGATATTGCCCGCTGGGCCCTGCAGGTTCAATATCCGGAAGAGGTGGCTTCGTTTGCTTACAAAAATCATTTCAAAGACGATGGCTGGACTATGTACGATACGATGGATGTGGTCTTTACCTTTCCGGGCGACAAACTGATAAAGTGGAAATGCCAGTGCCGCAACGGATACAAAACCTTTGGCAGCGACCGGGGCACTATTGTCTATGGAACCCAGGGCACTGTCGTGATCAACCGCGACGGATATGAAGTATTCGATTTACGCGGACGCAAAATCCGCGAAAGCAAATCCTCTGCCAAAAGCCATAGTACGGCACTGGGAGGAAGTGGCGATGGCCTGGATGCCCTTCATCCGCAGAACTTCTTTGCGGCCATCCGGGGAAAAGAAAAGTTGAACTCTTCGCTCGAACAAGGTGTCGTCAGCACACTGCTCTGTCATCTGGCCAATATCTCCTATAAAGAAGGCAACCGCCCACTGGCTGTCGATACTTCCAACGGACATCTGAGAGAAGAAGAGGTACAACGCAGGCACTGGGCAAGGGAATATCAGAAAGGCTGGGAACCCAGATAAAAAACAATGGGGTGCAATTCAAATTGTCGCAGATTCAATGGATTTCCGTCGTCATTGCGAGGTACGAAGCAATCCAGGGTATGCCCGGTCTGGATTGCTTCACCCTCGGGGTTCGCAATGACGGTCCGTAATGACGATGCGACAATTTGAATTGCACCCAAACAATGTCTAACTTACAATATTTAATTCAATGAAAAAGATATCTTTAATTAAATCCCTGTTTTTTTGCCTACTGATAACGGCCTGTACGCCGGCGAAGGAGAAACCGCTAAGCGAAGTGATAGAGGAAGCCCTGGCTGCTGCCGGACAACAATCGCTGCGGATGGCACAGCAATTAGCCGGACAAGACAGCGTATTACCCCGCTCGTTCATCAACGGAGAAATGGTCGTTTCCAATTCCGGATGGTGGTGCAGTGGTTTCTTTCCCGGTGTTTTATGGTATTTGTACGAAAACAACCCGACACCCGAATTACTGGCCTATGCCCGGCAATACACGGCCCGGATACTGCCCGAACAATACAACACCCATACGCACGACCTGGGTTTTATGCTCTATTGCAGCTTCGGGAACGGCTACCGTCTGACCGGCGACACCGCCTACCGCAACGTACTGCTTACCGGAGCCAAATCACTTTCTACCCGCTATAATCCCGCTATCGGCCTGATACGTTCGTGGGATAATACCAACGGAGGGAAGTGGCAATACCCGGTGATTATAGACAATATGATGAATCTGGAGCTTTTGTTCTATGCCTCACGCGAGTCGGGTGATCCCCGCTACCATGCGATATCCATAAGCCATGCCGGTAAAACAAAAGAACAACATTTCCGTTCCGATTTCAGTTCGTTTCATGTGGTCTCCTACGATACCATTACCGGCGCCCCCCATGTGAAGCAGACCCACCAGGGATTCTCTGCCGGCTCATCCTGGGCCCGCGGACAGGCATGGGGACTGTATGGTTATACCATGGCCTATCGCGAGACGAAAGACCCCTCTTACCTTGAGCAGGCGCGGCATATCGCTCATTTCCTCCTCTCTCATCCCCATATGCCGGATGATTATATTCCTTACTGGGACTTCGATGCGCCCGATATCCCCGATGAGCTCCGGGATGCTTCGGCAGGCGCTATCATCTGTTCGGCCCTGATTGAGCTTAGCGGATACGTAAACGAAGCCCTCTCCGGAGAGTATCTGGCCGTAGTGGAAAAACAGCTCCGTACCCTGGCCTCACCTGAATATACCGCAGAAGTGGGTGAAAACGGCAATTTTATCCTCAGGCATAGTGTAGGCCATCTCCCCGGCAATTCCGAAGTGGATGTTCCCCTCACCTACGCTGATTATTACTATGTGGAAGCCTTGATGCGCTATAAAAAACGGCTGACGGAATGATTTCGCTCTCTCCGTGGCAGAAATCCGCACCCGTCCGGTTTTTTATTTGCTCCCGTCCGAAAAAAAACCGGACGGGAGCAAATTTTTACCTTTTTTGGGTGCATTTCAAATTGTCGCATCGCCATTACGGGGCGTCATTGCGAACCCGGAGGGTGAAGCAATCCAGAGCGGGCACCCTGGATTGCTTCGTACCTCGCAATGACGATAGAAATCCATTGAATCTGCGACAATTTGAATTGCACC
>JAISZA010000092.1 GCA_031269535.1 Tannerellaceae bacterium | reverse complement strand
TACGTCGATTTTCAATTCAAATGGTCGCAGATTCAATGGATTTCCGTCGTCATTGCGAGGTACGAAGCAATCCAGGGTGTGCCCGGTCTGGATTGCTTCACCCTCCCTTTCGCAATGACGGCCCGTAATGACGATGCGACCATTTGAATTGCACCCCCTGCCAAACGGAGTATTGCAGATTAAAAAGGAAATGCTAACTTTGCTGCAATTTTAAAGAAAAAATCCGATGAAACTCCTGAAGTTTACTGTTTTCTACAGAATCCGCAAGTAAGTAACCAAGGCCGACAGGGCTTTGATTTTATTCTTCTGTCTTCAATACGTTGTTTATTGAAGAAGTGTTTGTATTACCATTAATCTACATTTAATTAATCTACATTATAATATGAAAGACTGGAAAAAGAATTTCCTTATTATATGGACCGGACAATTCGTGTCCATCCTCAGCAGTATGATCATCGGTTTTGCGATGATACTATGGCTTAGTTTTGAAACGAAATCGGCCGAAACGCTGGCTCTGGCTTCCGTTGCCGCCTTTTTACCTCAGGCTCTGATTGCCCCTTTTGCTGGGGTATATATCGATCGTTGGGACAGGAAAAAAGTGATGATTGTCGCCGATATGTTTATTGCCTTTGTTACTTTGATTATGGCCTCTTTGTTTTTCTTTGGCGAAGCGGCGGTCTGGCAAATCTATCTGTTGCTGGCGCTCCGGTCGGTGGGTTCGGCTTTTCATGCGCCGGCTATGTCGGCATCCGTCCCGCTGCTGGCGCCCGAAGCGGAACTGACAAGGATTGCGGGCATCAATCAGATGATTCAGTCGGCTTGCAGTATAGCAGGCCCAGCCATTGCTGCTCTGTTGATTACGTTTATGGATATTGAGATTATTTTGCTGTTTGATGTCTTCGGTGCCTTGGTGGCCTGTGCATCCTTACTATTCATTGCCATTCCCTCGCCTAAACCGAAAGCCGGTGAGAAACAGGATTTGTGGCGGGATATGAAGGAAGGCTTCGGGGAAATCCTGTCGTGCCGGGGCGTTGGCTGGCTGATGCTGATCTCCGTACTTTCCTCCGTCTGTATCTTCCCGATAGCGGCTTTGTTTCCACTAATGACGCTGAACTATTTTGGAGGTACGGCTCTTCAGATGGGCCTGATCGAAGTGGTCTGGGGGGCAGGCATGTTATTGGGAGGCGCCTGGCTGGGTATGAACAGCCGGCCATTAAACAAAGTGCTCTTCATCAACCTGATGTATGTAGTGCTCGGACTGGAATTTGCCTTTTCCGGTCTGCTGCCTGCCGGAGCCGGAGGGTATCTGTTTTTTGCCATTCTCACGGGGATAGGCGGATTAGGCGCTTCTGTTTACGGAGCCTGCCTGACGGCATTGATTCAGGAAAATATGGCGCCTGAAAAGCTGGGACGTGTGTTCTCCTTATTTATAAGTGCATCTGTTTTTCCTTCGGTGGCCGGCCTTCTTGGGACGGGTTTGCTGGCAGACGGTATCGGATTATCTGCTACTTTCGTACTGCTGGGCTGTGCGGTCTGTTTCCTGGGAATGGTCTCTTTTTTCATCCCTTCGGTGATGAAATTAAGTAAACATCAGAGGGAATAAGCGGAGGTTTACCGATACAGGAAATCTCCTGTACCGCGAGAGAGAAAAAGCGGCTGTTTCTCCGGAAAGCATAAGAATCCTCCGGGGAACAGCCTTCTCTTAGCTGCACCCAGACCTGGAGAACCAAAAAAATCAACGAAAAGTGGCAGTAATGGAAAATATTTTTCTTATTTTTGTTCGGTCGAAAATTAAATAAGAAACACGAATTAAAAACAATAAATAAACAATATAAAAACAATATATAAAAATTGAAATTATGAAATTTAACGTATCAAGCACTGCGTTGTTATCCCGCTTGCAATCAATAAGTAAAGTAATAGCATCCAAAAATTCTTTGCCTATTTTGGATTGTATCCTTTTTGAACTGGAAGGGAATAAACTTAAAATAACCGCTTCGGATGTGGATACACGGATGCTTACTTCGGTGGAAGTGCAGAATGCTGAAGGTTCGGGTTTGTTTGCCGTAACAGCAAAGATTCTACTTGAGCCTCTGAAAGAGCTCCCCGAACAACCTCTGAATTTTGAGATCAATGACGAAAGCATGGAGATACTGATTCACTTCGAGAACGGGAGATATAACTTTGTCGGACAAAAAGGGGATACGTACCCACAACAGAAACCCCTGAAGGAAACCTATACAAGCATCACCATGGGCGCTCAGAAACTTCTGAACGGGGTCAGCCGCTCCTTGTTTGCTACGGCGGAAGACGAATTGCGCCCGGTAATGAACGGTATTTATTTTGATATCCAACAGGAAAACCTGACGATTGTTGCCTCAGACGGGCATAAACTGGTACGCCTGAGCGATCTGTCGATCCACTCTCCGGAAAGGGCCTCCTTCATTTTACCTAAAAAACCGGCCAATCTGCTGAAGAATATCCTGGCGAAGGAAACGGAAGAAGTGCAGATCAGGTTCGACGATAACAATGCCTATGTCGCAGGCCGTAATTTTGAAATGATCAGCCGGTTGATAGAAGGCCGTTACCCGAATTACAATAGCGTCATCCCGCAAGAGAATCCCTACCGGGTTACGATCGACCGTATTTCGTTCCTGAACGCTTTGAAACGTGTATCTGTATTCTCCAACGCCTCAAGCAGCTTAGTGAAACTACATGTTATGGAAGGGCAAGTGGTTATCTCGGCGCAGGACATTGATTACTCAACCTCCGCGGAAGAAAAAATCCTATGCGATTTTAGCGGAGCAGAATTAAAAATAGGGTTTAAAGCGACCTTCCTGATCGAAATACTGGGGAATATCGCATCGGAGCACGTCGTGCTTGCATTAGCCGATCCTTCCCGTGCGGGCTTGATCATTCCTACCGAAAACGAAGAGAATGAAGAATTGCTGATGCTTCTTATGCCGATGATGTTGAATGACTAATCAAGAGCTGATGGAGTTAAATTTAAGGAACCCGTTGATCTTCTTTGATCTGGAGACAACGGGTATTAATATTGTTAAAGATCGCATTGTTGAGATTTCTTTTGTAAAAGTATATCCCAATGGCAAAGAAGAATCGAAAACAAGGCGGATCAATCCGGGCATACCTATCCCGCCTGAATCGACGGCTATTCATGGGATTAGAGACGAAGATGTGAAAAACTGCCCTGTCTTCAGAGAAATAGCCAAATCCCTGGCTGCCCAGATCGAGGGATGCGACCTGGCAGGATTTAATTCCAACCGTTTTGATATACCCATGCTGGCAGAAGAGTTCCTCCGCGCCGATATAGATATCGACCTGAACCGGCGCAAGTTTGTGGATGTACAAACCATTTTCCATAAAATGGAACAACGCACCCTGGCTGCTGCCTATAAGTTCTACTGTGGCAAAGACCTCGAAAAAGCTCATACGGCGGAAGCGGATACGAAAGCTACTTATGAAGTGCTGAAAGCTCAGTTAGACCGCTACTCCGAACTGAAAAACGATATTACTTTTCTTGCGCAATATTCCAGTTACAATAATAATGTAGATTTTGCCGGACGCATGGTTTACAATGAGAAGAAGGAAGAAGTGATCAATTTCGGAAAATACAAAGGACATCTGGTAACGGAAGTACTGAAGAACGACCCCGGTTACTACTCATGGATCATGAACGGTGATTTCCCCCTGAATACGAAAAAGATGCTTACTGAAATCAAACTGAGAGGTTTTAATTCCAAATAAAAGATGAATAATTTTGAGTTCTGCAATCCTGTAAAAGTCGTTTTCGGTAAAGGAAGCATCGCTCGTTTATCAAGCCTGATCCCGGCAAGCAGCAGCGTCCTGCTGATCTACGGAAAGGGCAGCATAAAGACAAACGGGGTCTATAACCAGGTAAAGGAAGCCCTGAAAGACTATCAGGTAAGGGAATTTTCCGGCATAGAAGCCAATCCTCATTATGAAACCTGTATGCAGGCCGTTGAGCTTGCGAAAAGAGAAAAGGTGGATTTCCTCCTTGCCGCTGGAGGTGGCTCGGTTATTGATGCCACCAAGTTTATCGCTGCCGCTGTTTACTTTGAAGGCGATCCCTGGAATATTCTTTCCCGGGGAGATACGATCAGGCGGACAATGCCCATAGGCGTCGTCCTTACCCTGGCGGCGACCGGCTCGGAAACGAATGAGCGGGCCGTTATATCCCGCGTGTCGGAAGGGAGGAAGCTGAACTTTGCCAGCCCCCTGGTCTTTCCCCGCTTTGCCGTGATGGACCCGGAGGTAACCTATTCGTTGCCTGCCTGTCAGGTAGCAAACGGGGTGGTCGATTCGTTTATCCATGTCATAGAACAATACCTGACGTATCCCGTCAACGCCAAGGTACAGGATGCTTTTGCCGAAAGCCTGATGTGCGTCATTCGCACAGAAGGACTCAAAGCCCTGAACCAACCTCTGGATTATGACATCCGGGCCAACCTGATGTGGGCCGCTGCCAATGCACTGAACGGATGGATAGGGCAAGGCGTCCCGCAGGACTGGTCGTCGCACCGCATAGGATACGTGCTGACGGCTCAGTTCGGATTGGCGCACGCAGAAACACTGGCCGTCATCTTACCCGGCGTCATGCAGTATATGCAGAACGAAAAACAGGAAAAGATACTCCGCCTCGGAGCAGTCGTCTTTGGTATTACCGGAGGCGGCACAGAGGAACGGGTAGAAAAAACAATCACTGCCGTAGAACTGTTTTTCCGCACGATGGGACTGAAAACCCGCCTGCACGAATACGGTATCAAAGAAACCGATTTAGATGCTCTGACCAGGCCTGTCGATCAATCAGGATGGAAATTAAGCGAAAAGGGACATATCGATGCAAAAGCAGCACGGGAGATTTTAAGCCTGCGACTGTAATAAATCGCAGAACAGGAACGTTTCATATATGGTTTATATTGATACAAACAATATGCTGAAAGATAAAAAGATTATATTAGGTATAACGGGAAGCATCGCCGCCTGCAAAGCGGCTTATCTGATCCGTGCACTGATCAGGAAAGGAGCCGAAGTGCAGGTAGTCATAACCCCTGCCGGAAAAGAATTTATTACGCCGCTTACGCTTTCCACCCTGAGCCGCCATCCGGTTATCAGTGAGTTCTTCTCCAACCGCGACGGCACCTGGCATAGCCATGTGGACCTGGGACTCTGGGCGGATGTGATGCTGGTTGCCCCGGCTACGGCAGCGAGCATCGGGAAAATGGCCCATGGCATAGCCGATAATATGCTGATCACTACTTACCTTTCATGTAAGGCCCCCGTCTTTGTCGCTCCGGCAATGGACCGGGATATGTTTGCTCATCCGGCCACGCAACAGAACTTAAATAAATTACGCTCCTTCGGCAATCACATCATCGAACCTACCGAGGGAGAACTGGCCAGCCGCATAGAAGGGAAAGGCCGCATGGAAGAACCCGATAAGATTGTTGAACAGCTGGAGAACTTCTTTGCCTCTCAGAACCTGCTTCATAAGAAAAAGATACTGATAACTGCCGGGCCGACCTATGAAAAAATCGACCCTGTGCGCTTCATCGGTAATTACTCCTCAGGCAGGATGGGATTTGCTCTGGCAGAAATATGTGCCCGCAGAGGAGCGGAGGTTACGCTGATTGCCGGGCCGGTATCCATCGCTACGGAACATCCTGGCATCACACGTATCGACGTGGAGTCTGCCGAAGAGATGTATCTGGAGGCGATCACTACTTTTTCCGATATGCACGCCGCCATCCTCTGCGCCGCCGTAGCCGATTACCGCCCGGAAACAGTTTCTGCGGAAAAGATGAAACGGGAAGATAAAGAAGCGATCACGCTTCGCCTGACAGCCAATAAAGACATTGCCGCTTCGCTGGGAGTACTCAAGCGGAAAGGACAGATACTGGCAGGATTCGCCCTGGAAACAAAAGACGAAATGATTCACGCCTTAGATAAACTGAAAAGGAAAAACCTGGATTTCATCGTATTGAACTCACTGAACGAACCAGGCGCCGGCTTCCGGACAGATACCAATAAGATAAGTATTCTGGATAATAAAGGGGGAATAACCGATTATACGCTGAAAAGCAAACACGAAGTGGCCTCGGATATTGTAGATAAATTGCAGACATTACTGAAATGAACGGATTCCGTAAAATAACAGGCGTATGCCTGCTGATTCTGACAACGGCTTTTGCTGCTGTCTCCCAGGAAATAAATGCCCGTATCACCATCAATAGCGACAAAATACAGGGCACAAACAAACAGGTATATACCTCGCTCCAGAATGCACTGATGGAATTTGTCAACAACCGCAAATGGACAGATGCCGCTTTCGCCGTGAATGAAAAGATTGATTGCACAATGAACCTCATTGTTAATGAGCATACCGACAATAGTTTCAAATCGGAAATGCTGATACAGGCACGCCGCCCGGTATATAATTCGGGATATACAACGACCCTGCTCAATTTCCAGGACAGGCAGCTTGACTTCGAATACGTGGAATTTTCACCCCTGGAATATACGGAGAATACGCTGGAGAGTAATCTGACGGCTACCATCGTTTATTACATATATCTTATTCTCGGGTTCGATTTCGACAGCTTCTCCCCCCAGGGGGGGACGGCTTTCTTCCAGCAGGCACAGCAGATTGTCAACCTTGCACAATCGCAACCGGCATGGAACGGCTGGAAAGCATTCGATAATGACCGCAACCGCCACGCCATTATCACGGCGCTGACAGAGAATACCTCCGAGACATTCCGTGAGATGTGGTATAATTACCACCGGAAAGGCCTGGATGAGATGGCGGCCAATGCAGACCGCGGACGTACAACCATCCTCGAAGCCCTCCCGGCGCTGGAGCAGCTCAAAAGCGCCCGCCCTTCCTCTGTTCTGCTGCAACTGTTCTCGGATGCCAAGCTGGATGAGGTCATTGCGATTTATTCCAAAGCGAATATGCAGGAGAAACAGGCCGGACGGACCATGCTTTCGAACCTTTACCCCACAGCTTCTACTCGTCTGGAAGCGCTGACCCAATAACTACACGTATGCTGAAATCTTTATTCATACAGAATTATGTGCTGATCGACAGTCTGGATATTCGTTTCAGCGATTCGTTCACTGTCATAACGGGTGAGACGGGAGCCGGTAAATCTATTATTTTAGGCGCTTTGTCTCTCGTACTGGGGCAACGCGCCGATACCAGGAGCGTCAAGAGCGGAGAAGATAAATGCGTGATTGAAGCTGTCTTTGATATTTCTCCTTATCAACTGGAACCTTTCTTCCGCGAGAATGAACTGGAATACGAGCCGGAGACTTGCATCCTCCGTCGTGAGCTGTTTGCTTCCGGCAAAACGCGGACATTCGTAAACGACTCGCCTGCTGCGCTGACTGTTGTTAAAGAATTGGGCAATCGCCTGATAGACATTCACTCACAGCATCAGAACCTTTTGCTGGCGGATACGAAGTTCCAGCTGCGCGTAGTGGATGTGATGGCGCAGAACGAACCTTTGCTCCTTGCGTACAGGAAGGAATATGCCCGCTACCAGTCGGTGAAGAAAGAGCTTGCCGGAATGCAGGAGAGAGCGGCACGCTCCAGACAGGATGAAGAATATATCCGCTTCCAGCTGCAGCAGCTGGAGGAGAGCAAACTGCTTGAAGGAGAACTGGAAGCCCTGGAGGAAGAGCAGGATGTACTCTCACATGCCGAGGAGATTAAAGCGGCTCTCTATAAAATTGCCGGACTGCTGAACGGCGACGAGCGAGGCGGACTGCTCTATATCAGGGAAGCCCTTGCTACCGCTGAGGCGCTGGAACGCTATTATCCCGACGTAAAAGAAACTGCCGAACGCCTGCGTACCGCCTATATCGACCTGCATGACCTGGCTGCTGAGATTGATGTCAGGAAAGAAGATATCGACTCAAACCCTGAACGCCTGCAATGGGTAAACGAACGCCTGGATACGCTGTACTCTTTGCTGCAGAAACACCGCCTTTCCACCGTCGGAGAACTCATCGCTCTGCGGGAAACATACCGCCGGCAACTTTCGGAAATAGACTCTTCCGACGAACAACTCAAGGCTTTAAGCGCTCAGCAGGAAGCCTCCCGCCAGGCACTCCTGAAACAGGCCTCCCTGCTGAGCGGGCAACGCAGGAAGGCAGCCGCACACATCTCGTCGCAGCTGATTAACAGCCTGGCACACTTAGGGATGCCTCATACCCGTTTCCGCATCGACTTTGCCGGTAAAGCCGAACCGGAAAGCGATGGTATGGATGATGTGCGCTTCCTCTTCTCGGCCAATAAGAACGGCGAGCTGGAACGGGTGGCTCAAACAGCCTCCGGAGGAGAAATATCACGCCTGATGCTCTGCATAAAAGCCATGATAGCAGGCTTTACCGCACTGCCCGCCATTATCTTCGACGAAGTAGATATGGGCGTATCCGGCGATATTGCCGATAAAATGGGAGGCATCATGAGGGAACTGGCTGCAAAGATGCAGGTAATTGCCATTACCCACCTCCCCCAGATAGCATCGAAAGGAAAAGAACACTACTTCGTTTATAAACAAGATACAACCGAACATACGCTTACGCAGATACGCCGATTAACCCCCGCTGAACGGATAAAAGAAGTAGCCCGCATGTTGAGCGGAGCCACCCTGACAGAGGCTTCCATCGCCAATGCGCGTGAGTTGTTACAATTATAAAAAGCATGAAAGAAAATGAAATGATATTCGGCCTGCGGGCCGTCATAGAAGCCGTACAGGCCGGCAGAGAAATAGATAAGATTTTAATGAAGCGCGAGCTTCAGAGTGAGCTTTCCAAAGAGCTTTTCGAAGCCCTGAAAGGACAGAATATTCCTGTACAGCGCGTCCCCTTTGAACGTCTGGACCGCCTGACACGGAAAAACCACCAGGGAGTAATCGCCTTTGTTTCCGCCGTCGCCTACCAGCGTCTGGAAGACATCCTCCCCTTTTTGTACGAACAGGGGAAGGAGCCCTTTATCGTATTACTCGACGGGATCACAGATGTCCGTAATTTCGGCGCGATAGCCCGGACCTGCGAATGTGCGGGAGTGGATGCCATCGTCATACCCTCGAAAGGAAGTGTTACAGTCAATGCCGATGCGGTAAAAACGTCGGCCGGCGCTTTGCATACCTTACCGGTCTGCAAGGAGAAGAGCATCGGGCAGGCGATACATTTCCTTCAGGCGAGTGGAGTAAAGGTGATCGCTGCCAGCGAAAAAGCTGCCGACACCTACACCCAAGTCTCCTACGACGGCCCGGTAGCCATCGTAATGGGCGCTGAGGATACCGGCGTCTCTGCCGAAAACCTCCGTACATGCGACGATCTGGTAAAGATACCTCTGCTCGGAACCATCGGTTCTCTCAACGTATCCGTAGCCGCCTCCCTTCTTATCTACGAAGTTGTCCGGCGCCGCATGGCAGAATAAACGCATAATCCGGTGGGGGGGGTATTACCGGCGGGTGAAGCGAAAGAGGTGTATCTTCTGGCGTAGATCGCTGATTTCTTTTTCCGAGGAAGTGAGGAAAGTGAAGATGTACCGGCTTTCGTAATTTGTCATTACCTTTTCGATATCTTTTTCGGCTACAAAGAAATAGCCCGAGGCGGGTTGTTCCTTTTCGAAATTATGGAAACTGTTTCTCAGATAGAAGTTCAGGCCGTACATATTGACATATAGCTTCAGGTTGTTCATGACATACATATTCTTTTTGTCCAGTGGGTATTCTCTCCGTACCTGTTCGGCAAAGGGACGGGAAGAACCGGCATTGCGGACAGCACGCATAATCACTCCGTCGATAAGCAGGTTGATCGTAAAAACCAGAAAGATTGCGGCATAAAGCATTTTCAGGTTTATCTTTTTGCGCATCTGATAAAACACGGTGACTAAAGCTGCCAGCATAAGGATAAAGATACCGCCCGTCAGTACATCGGGCGAAGCCAGCATCTGCGTAACTGCCCCGACAGTAAATAAGGTCGAAGTCCGCTGGGTAAATTGTTCCGTAAGCGCTACGGGGTCGATAATACCTGCCAGGGTTAATCCGGCAACCACGGCCACCACCGAAGTCAGTATCGCCAGAAAACCGGCGAAGACACGGCATACTTTCGTGCGATACTGGGTAATATAAAGCACAAACTGAGACAGGAACAGGGCAATAAACGGATAGGCCGGCATCAGGTAAACGCTTCGCTTGCTGGACGGGAAAGAATAAAAGACAAGAATACAAACCAAGGCTACCAGACTGAACTGCTTCAGCTTCTCCATCGAAAGGAAACAGCTCCACATCTTTTTCAGAATGGATCCGAATGAGCCGGAGGGCTTAGCCCATCTCATCCCGCACAGGGAGAATACAAAGAGGATTGTCCAGGGTATAAAACCGGCAATCAGTGTCACAAAATTGTACCATATTCCGTTCTCATGCCCCAGGGTATAATTGATATTCAAATCGTTGATATGGAAGAAGCGCCCGAAGTTTTCGGCTAAAACCACATTCAGAAAATCCTCTCCTCCCTGCTTCCATGCGGCGACATACCATATCAGCGGCAGAAATAGCGACGAAACGCCGACATAAAACAAGGCCTTAAAGACAACAAGCAGCCGGTATTTTCTCAATATCAACAGATAAACGCCAAACACAAACAAAGGAAGAATCATTCCCACCGGGCCTTTCGTCAGCACGGCGCAGCCCAGCAGAAACGGGATAACGACAGGCAATCCCTTCAACTCCAGGCAGTCTTCCCAGCGGTACAGCGCATACAAGCCCATGACAATAAAAGTGGTAAGCACCATATCCACACGCGAAGTCATTCCGGCCCTGTGTATTTCTATACAGCTAAGCAGTAGCAACGCACAGATAAAGGCTTCCTGAAATTTAATCCTTTGTCCGAAGAAAAACAAAGTCACCCCTATCAGAAGAATATAAGCCAGCGCAGAGGGCAGGCGGGAGGTGAAGGGGGAGACATAGCCCTGCGGCAGCGAACATATCGCCATCAGCCAGTGGGCCATAGGTGGTTTATAGGCAAATTCATTGGCATAGACTTCCGGCAGAACCCAGTTGCCGCTCTCAAGCATCGAGATGGCAACGGCTGCCTCACGCGGTTCGCCCTTCGTGGAGAAATCGCCTAAGCCTATCCATGGCAAGACCGACAGGGCGCAGATAATCAGCACCATCGTGACCGGCTTCTGCAAATATAGATATTGGAGGAAAGGGGTTCGCATATCTCTGACAGGGGGACAACGTCTTTTTATTTACTGATCTCGTTGAGTAGATGAATCAATTGCCGGCCCAGTTCCTCCGCTTCACCAGGGCTGCGGGCTTCGGAATAGATACGGATAATCGGTTCGGTATTGCTTTTGCGGAGGTGTACCCATTTATCGGGGAAATCTATTTTAACTCCGTCGATATCCGTAAGCTCACAGGATGCAAATTGTTCTTTTACCTTCTCCAGCAGAGCGTCGAGGGGGATGTCCGGCCTGAGTTCCACCTTCTGTTTGGAGATGTAATAAGAAGGGTAGGAAGCACGCAGTTCGCTTACGCTGACTTTCTTTTTAGCCAGATGAGTCAGGAAAAGAGCGATACCTACCAGCGCGTCGCGACCGTAATGGGCTGCCGGATAGATTACTCCGCCATTGCCTTCGCCTCCGATTACGGCATGGGTTTCGCGCATTTTGGCGACTACGTTTACTTCGCCGACGGCAGCGGCATAATAGGAGCCGCCATGAGCGGAGGTGATGTCGCGTAAAGCGCGGCTCGAACTCAGGTTGCTTACCGTATTGCCGGGGGTATGGCTTAAGACGTAGTCGCTTACGGCAACTAAAGTATATTCTTCGCCGAACATATCGCCGTTCTCGCATACGATGGCCAGTCTATCTACATCCGGATCGACCACGAAACCCACATCGGCCTTTGACTGCTTCATCAATTCGGAGATCTCACTCAGGTTCTCAGGCAATGGCTCCGGGTTATGCGAGAATCTCCCATGAGGAGCGCAGTGTAATTTGAATGTTCCCTTCACGCCTAAAGCGTATAATAAATCGGGAATAACAATCCCTCCTACCGAGTTGACCGTATCAATTGCGACACGGAATCCGGCAGCCCGGATGGCTTCTACATCTACCAGTTCCAGATTCAGGATGCTTTCGATATGTTTTTGTTTATAGGTATTGTTGGGAATAACCTGGCCGATATGTTCGATATCTGCAAAGACAAAATTTTCCGTAGCCGCCCGCTCCAATACCTGCTGTCCTTCTTCCGCATTCAGAAATTCGCCCCGTTCGTTCAGCAGCTTCAGGGCGTTCCATTGTTTCGGATTATGGCTGGCTGTCAGTATGATTCCTCCGCAGGCCTGTTCCTGTATCACCGCATATTCGGTCGTGGGTGTGGTAGCCATATCCAGGTCGGTCACGTCGAAGCCCATTCCTGTAAGCGTTCCCACGACGATTTGTTTGACCATCGGGCCTGAGATGCGGGCATCCCTTCCTACAACAATCTTGTTTGATTTTACTGTTGAGTTTTCTCTTATGAAAGCCGCATAAGCTGCGACGAACCTCACGATAGCCAATGGGTTAAGGCCTTCGTCCGGACTGCCGCCAATGGTACCGCGAATGCCGGAAATAGATTTGATCAGTGTCATTATGTTTCAGATTTATTTGGGGTCAAACCGATACCGAACCTTACTAAAGTACAGGGGAACACCTGCCTGCAGAAATGTTGAGTTATTTCCATTCAGATGAAAAGGAATGATGAGTTTTACTTCCGAACTATCTCCTACATATTCCAGGCCTGAGAAAAGAAGGGTACTGAAGAAGGAGGCCGTATTATTATTGTATAAAGGAGAGGAAGCCCCATACACATAGGTAATCGGCTCCGTCCCGTTTCTGAAATAGTCAACAGTTGTTGTATCCATGTATTGCCATTCAATAAGGCATTTTACAAAGAAACGGCAAAAAACAGACGTGCTGCCTGCCTGGGCGCGATTCCCGTTCCCCGAATCGATGACATTCAGATACACGCCATTGTCGAGTATGATAAATTGATTATCTTTAAACACGCCGTTTGCGGGATAAGCATCCAGTATCTCAATGTCGTTTTCGTCTATCAGGCGGTTGATCGCCCGCTCTTGCGCATCAAGCATATCAGAATACTGCGGGTTATTATTACAGGATAAAACACACAGCACAACACAGAGAACCAATCCGATATTAAAACCTTTTTTCATGCCTTACGTAATTTAAGAAATAAGAAACCGACGGCAAATGTACGCATTATCCGCCATAATACCAACGATATGTTTATATAATTCGTTTATCAGGGCTGTATGCATTCAACGCTTTTTCAAAAGCAGCTACAGCCTCCGGTAGGGAACCGTAGAATTCACCTCCCGAAGCATTTTTATGCCCCCCTCCGTTAAAATACCGGATAGCAAATTCATTGCAGGGGAAATCGCCTACCGAACGGAAGGAGAGTTTGACGCAATCAGGGTCTTCGCGGATGAATACGGCAAATTCAATGCTATTGATGCTTAAAGGCAGGTTGACAAAGCCTTCCGTATCGCCCGTCATATAGTGGAAGCGCTTCAGCTCTTCCTGCGAGAGGGTGAGCAAGGCAGTTCGTTTCTTGGGATAGAGCTTCATCTTTTCGTACAGCACATAGCCCATCAGACGGAGCCGGGATTCCAGATATACCTGATATACTTTTCTGTAAATAAGGTCTTTGTCTATCCCTTTCTTGATCAGTTCGCCAATGATTGTATAGATTTCGGGCTGATTGGAGTTATACGTAAACGAGCCTGTATCCGTCATCATTCCCGTATAAATACATTCGGCTGCCGCTTTGTTTATCAGCTCATACATACCCATGCGGCAGATGAAGCGGAAAATAAGCTCGCTGGTAGATGATATTTCGGGATACGACATACAGACCCGGCAGAAGTCGGCAGGGTTTAAATGATGGTCGATCATGATCTTCCGCCCTTCGGCAGCCACGAGAGGCCCGGCGAGTTTCCCCACGCGCTTAGGCTCATTGAAATCCAGGCAGAAGATCACATCTGCTTCGCGGATGAGTTGTTCGGCAAACTCAGGATATTTCTCATAGATCACGATATCTTTGGCTCCCGGCATCCATTTGTAATAACCGGGAAAACTGTTCGGAACCACTACCGAGACTTTGTCTTTTCCATATTCATTGAGGAAATGAAACAATCCCAGCGACGACCCCAAGGCATCTCCGTCAGGAGCGATATGTGTTATAATCAGGAAGCTATCCCCTTTTTCCACATATTTCTTTGATTTCTGAATATGTTCTTCCTGTATAATTTTCTTCAGCATATATAAACATAATTTTGGCCTCAAAGATAATACTTTTTGTGGATTGATAACGCATCCTGCCTGCAGGGGTAGAAATGTACTGTGTTTCCTTCAGAACTTCCTGAATCTTTCTTTTTCCGGTATCGGATGCTTTCTATTGTCCGACCTGGGTCGAACAGCTGTCTGACCCGGGTCGGACACGTGTTTGACCCAGGTCGGACACGTGTTTGACCCGGGTCGGATACATGTTTATCCCGGGTCGGACACATGTTTACCCGGAGCAGACACATGTATTGGTTAAAGAAATGAAAAAAATACACTATTCCACAAATTATTTGTTCTTTTGCATTCAATTTGGGGGAATTTTGGTTTGACGGTTTTCCCCAGATAGGTTTAACGGTAAAAATAAGTTTATGTCCGATGGCAGAAAATAAAAAAATAAGCATGGTTTCTTTTTTTAATTCTCGCTTTACTTCTGTGATTAGTATTGCATTGGTTCTTTTCTTGCTGGGATTGATATTTCTGATGGCTTTATTAGGGAACCAGTTATCGGATTATGTAAAAGAGAATATCTCATTTTCCGTTCTACTGAAAGACGATATAAGAGAGGCCGACATAAAAAGAATTCAAAAGAACTTAGATGAATTGCCTTTTATCAAATCAACGGAATACATATCCAAGGAACAGGCTGCCAAAGAACTGGAAGACGAATTGGGAGAGAATCCGGAAACATTCCTCGGCTTCAATCCCTTGCAGGCATCGATTGAAGTGAAACTTTATTCCGAGTATGCCAATACCGACAGCCTGCCAATCATCGAAAAAAGACTCAGAGCCTATACCTCTGTGTCCGACCTGCTGTACAGGAAAGACATGATGCAGACTGTAAACGATAATATGAAGCGGGTGAGCGTCGTATTGCTGACACTGGCCCTGATGCTGATGGCCATCTCGTTTGTGCTCATCAGCAATACGATCCGCTTACTGATTTATTCGAAGCGCTTCCTGATTCATACCATGCAATTGGTAGGAGCTACGGCCGGTTTTATCCGCCGTCCTTTTATCAATCACAATGTAGTAAGTGGGATGCTGGCTTCTATTCTGGCAATATTAATGCTGATCAGTGCGTTGTATTATTTACAGCGTGAGCTGGCCGGGTTCGTGCAAATGCTGGATACGGGGCTGTTGCTCCTTGTTTTTGTCACTGTATTTATTCTGGGAATAGCGATCTCCGTTGTTGCCACCGTACTGGCAGTCAACCGGTATTTGCGTATGGAAGTAGATAAATTGTATTATATATAAAAAAGGAACTATGTCTAAAAAAGATTTTGCTTTCGGAAGAGATAATTTTGTTTTAATTGCCGTTTCCGTCATGATTATCACCATTGGTTTTGCCCTGATGAGCGGGGGAGGTATCCCCGAAGACGGCGTATCATTTAATCCGGAAATATTCAGTAAGCAACGCATTGTTGTAGCGCCGGTTATCACGATGCTGGGTTTCGGATTGATGGTCTTTGGTATTCTCAGAAACAGCCAGGAGAAAAAAGCGGAGAAATGAATATCACTGACAGTATCATCATTGCTATTGTAGAGGGACTAACGGAATTTCTGCCGGTATCATCCACAGGGCATATGATTATAGCCCAGGGCCTATTAGGTGTCGAAAGTACGTCTTTCGTGAAGGCTTTCACGGTTATTATCCAGTTTGGCGCCATCCTGTCGGTGGTTTGTTTGTACTGGAAACGTTTCTTTCAGAGCCTGGATTTTTACCGGAAACTCTTGATTGCTTTCCTGCCGGCTGCCGTTATCGGTTTTTTGTTCAGCGACTTCATCGACAGCTTGCTCGAAAACGTATGGGTAGTGGCTACGATGCTGATTGCCGGCGGTGTCTTTATGCTCTTTGTAGATAAGTTGTTTAACCATCCCGGAGCATCGCAGGAAATAACGGGAAAGCAGGCTTTGTACGTCGGCCTCTTTCAATGTATCGCCATGATTCCGGGCGTTTCCCGCTCGATGGCTACCATTGTAGGAGGGATGTCGCAGAAGCTTTCGCGCAAAACAGCTACCGAGTTCTCATTCTTTCTGGCCGTCCCCACGATGTTCGCCGCCTCTGCCTACAAACTGCTGAAACTGTTTCTCGAACCCAGCGGAGCGGAGCTCCTGCTCCAGCATATACCGGCTCTGCTGATTGGAAATATCGTAGCCTTTATCGTAGCGCTGGCAGCTATCCGCTTCTTTATCGGATACGTCACCCGCTACGGCTTCAAAGCTTTCGGGTATTACCGCATCCTGGCAGGAGGGCTTATTCTGATATTGATAGCAATGGGATATAATTTACAGATTGGCTGATGGATTTTCTGGAAGGAGAAGTCGTTTATCTGAATAAACCCCTGGAGTGGACCTCCTTTGATTTAGTGAACAAGTTTCGCTATAAACTATCGGGGAAACTGCGCGTAAAAAAGATCAAAGTAGGACACGCCGGAACGCTCGACCCATTAGCTACGGGTGTGATGATCCTGTGCACAGGAAAAGCAACCAAACGGATCGAAGAATTTCAGTACCAGACGAAAGAATACGTGGCAAAGCTGAAATTAGGAGAAACAACACCTTCGTTCGACAGGGAAGAAGAGGTGAACGCAGTGTATCCTACCGGACATATTACCCGCGGGAAGGTGGAAGAGGTATTAAAAACGTTTACCGGAACAATCCGGCAGATACCTCCGGCTTTCTCGGCGGTTAAGATTAATGGCAAAAGAGCCTATAAATTCGCCAGGAAAGGCAGGGAGATCGAACTGAAACCCAAAACCCTGGTGATCGAAGAACTGGAACTGCTGGCATACGACCTGCCCTTTATCAGCCTGCGGGTGGTATGCAGCAAAGGCACTTACATCCGGGCGCTGGCAAGAGACATCGGACAAGCGCTGCAATCGGGCGCACACCTGACAGCGCTGGAGCGCACAAGAATAGGAAACGTAACGCTCGACATGTGTCTGAATGTCGGAGAAATAGATGCCTTTCTGGATAAAATGACGATAGAAACAACCGATTAATAATATGAGTATGAAGCTTTCTAAATTTAAGTTTAACTTGCCGGATGAACGAATTGCCTTGCATCCGACTCCCAACAGAGATGAATCACGGATGATGGTGCTACATCGCAAAACAGGAGAAATAGAGCACAAAGTATTTAAGGAGATTTTAGATTATTTTGGAGAAAAAGATGTATTTATATACAATAATACCCGGGTATTCCCCGCCCGGTTATACGGAAATAAGGAAAAAACAGGCGCACGTATCGAAGTGTTCCTGCTCAGAGAGCTGAATCCCGACCTGCGCCTATGGGATGTATTGGTCGATCCTGCACGGAAAATACGTATCGGAAATAAACTCTATTTCGGAGAAGACGACTCAATGGTGGCGGAAGTAATCGACAATACCACTTCGAGAGGACGCACACTCCGGTTTCTGTACGACGGCAACCACGACGAATTTAAAAAAAACCTCTATACGCTGGGAGAAACACCCCTGCCACGCTATATCGAACGACCGGTGGAACCGGAAGACGAGGAGCGCTACCAGAATATTTATGCCACGGAAGAGGGGGCCGTAGTGGCGCCGGCTGCCGGATTACACTTCAGCCGCGAACTGATGAAACGACTGGAAATAAAAGATTGCCGGTTTGCCTTCCTCACGGTTCACTCCGGATTGGGAAATTTCCGCGAAATTGATGTGGAAGACCTGACCAAACACAAAATGGACTCGGAACAGATGATCGTGAACGCCGATGTGGCGAGGATTGTAAACGAGGGGAAAGATGGTAACCACAAGATATGCGCTGTCGGGACATCCGTCATGAGAGCCATCGAAACAGCCGTAAGTACAGACGGGCATCTGAAGGAGTTCGAAGGATGGACGAACCGGTTTATCTTCCCTCCATACGAGTTCAACGTAGCCACAACGATGGTGACGAACTTCCACCTGCCTCTCTCGACCCTCCTGATGATGACGGCCTCTTTCGGCGGATACGACCTGGTGATGGAAGCCTACCGGAAAGCAGTAGAAGAAAAATACCGCTTCGGCGCTTACGGAGATGCCATGCTGATTATTTAAAACCCGGCAAAATGGCAACTGCATACCTGGGCGTAGGAGCGAATTTAGGCGAAAAAAAAAAGAATACAGCTATAGCTATAAAGCGCTTAGCGCAAAGGGCGGGAAGGATTCTCGCCCTTTCTCCTTTCTATGAAAGCCCGGCCTGGGGATTCGTATCGGAAAACGACTTCCTCAATGTCGCCCTTGCCATAGAAACTCCCTTATCCCCTTTCAGACTATTAGCTATCACCCAACAGATAGAACGCGAAATGGGACGGACGGTTAAAACTTCCGGCGTGTATCAGGACCGGATTATCGATATCGACATCCTGCTCTATGAGGATCGGATTCTGAATACCCCCCGGCTCACCCTACCCCATCCGCTCATGCACGAACGCCGTTTCGTAATCGTCCCCCTGGCCCGAATTGCCCCCGGACTTCTGCATCCTGTGCTGGGAAAAACTATCGGCGAACTGGCGGAGGCTTTTTAATCCTTATATTTTCGTAATTCCATACGGAAAGTCGTTCCTTTTCCTATCTCCGAGTTTTTTACAAAGATTTTACCTCCATGATACGATTCGATAATGCGTTTCACCAGGGATAGCCCCAGGCCCCAGCCTCGCGTCTTGGTCGTATAACCCGGGCTGAAAATTGCATTGAATTTTGATTTGGGTATCCCCTTCCCCGTATCCGCTATATCGATGAGAAGGTAGTTAGTTGTTATTTCCAGCCAAACTGTAATCGTCCCCTGCCCTTCCATCGCATCTACGGCATTCTTCACCAGGTTCTCGATAACCCATGCGAAAAGGGAGTCGTTCATTAAAGCCAAAGCCGGCTCTTCGGGTAAATGGCTGCATATTTTCACTTTAGACGATATCCGGCTCTCCATATATTCCAGCGCCAGACGAACCGAATGGGAGATATTCACCGGTACAGGGTCGGGCGCAGAGCCTATCTTGGAGAAACGTTCAGCGATGGTTCCCAGGCGTTTCACGTCTTTCTCCATCTCAGCCAGTAAAGAGGGGTCTATCGCTTTCGTACGCAGATATTCCATCCAGGCAATCAGGGAAGAGATGGGTGTACCCAACTGATGCGCCGTCTCCTTCGACAATCCTACCCAGACCTTGTTCTGCTCCGCCTTCTTCGTGCTGGCCAGGGCCAGGAAGGCTATCAGGATAAAGACAAAGACGACGGAAAGCTGGGCATAAGGATACAGCAGCAGGCGTTTCAGTATGATGGAATCATCATAATACAGGTACTGGAAACTTCCGTCTCCTATGTCGATACTTATCGGGAGGTTTTTGTTTTTAAATTCCTTTACTTTCTTCGCAAGAAAGGCCTCTACATTTCTTTCGGGAAGCTCAATGTTCCGATAGACAATGATACTGTCGTTTTCGTCGCAGAGGAATACGGGGATGGAGGTATTGCCCTGAATGATACGCAGGCTGAGCGCCATATTCAAATCGCTGTCTTCGTTTACGATCACTCGTCCGGCCTCTGCCCACACCTCTATCTTTTCCCGCTCATCTTCTGCCAGTTTTTTTATCAGCGTATCCGATACGACCACCGAAGCGATGGCAATGGCAACAGCTCCGAGAATAAAGAAATATTTCAAATACTGACGGGAATCATAAATACTACGCATATCTTTAGTTTTAAAAATATATAACGGAAAACACAAAAAGGGAGTGCTCCTCTGACGGAACGACTCCCTTTTGTCTTTAAGACGGCAGCTACCTACTCTCCCACTTTACGCAGTACCATCGGCGTGACCGGGCTTAACTTCTCTGTTCGGAATGGGAAGAGGTGGAACCCCGGCGCTGTAACTACCTTAATGTCTT
>JAISZA010000085.1 GCA_031269535.1 Tannerellaceae bacterium | reverse complement strand
AGTTATCTCTCCTGCCAAATTTGCATTGTCTCCGCTTTTTGTCAGCAATGGACTTCCTGCAATACTGTCGGCAATATCAAAAACATAAGTGTCTTTTTGAATATCGAGGATATTCAAATATAATTCTCTACATCATAACTTGTACAACTTACTAATCCTATGCATAGTAATGTAATCAGTTTTTCAAATTTGTTCATGTTTCATTTTTTTTTTAATAATTAAATTGCGCGAATGTAACATCCTATATTTACCTTTGAAAAAACAAATCGTTAAATAATTGCTAAGTACATGGGGTGCATTTCAAATTGTCGCATCGCCATTACGAGGCGTCATTGCGAACCCGGAGGGTGAAGCAATCCAGAGCGGGCACCCTGGATTGCTTCGTACCTCGCAAGGACGATAGAAATCCATTGAATCTGCGACAATTTGAATTGCACCCGGTGAAGAATTATCATTTATCAATTAAATAATAAAATGAATAGGAGACAAATAGCCATAGTAATTATATCTTTCTTGTTTTCCAATATCGCTTTTGGACAAGAAAAGAATCCGTCTGATATCATTAGCCGCTATTTCAGGGAGATGTCGGCAGCAACAAAAAAGAATCGTAGCGTATGGGATAAAGAGCTGTATGGCCCCGTGATGCTGGTTAATCCGGAAACACGGCAGATATATGCCAATATGCCGGATTCCGTTGGAGAGCTGAATGATGCCTATTCGGTAGTGATCGTTGACAGAAACTTCAAAATAAAAAAAGACTAAACCTATAAATATATAATGTATATGAAACGAATAATGACAATGGCAGCGCTGATACTTCTCGGCCTGCAGATAGTAAGGAATGCCGGAGCGCAGGTGATTATCAATATCGTAAATTCGGATGAAGTGCTCAAAACGGAACCTATCGACGAGGTATTGTTTACCGCACAATACCGGATGACGTCTGTAGCCGATACCTTGCACCCCGACATCAAAACGGAGGAAATGATGATGCTCAAGACCGGCGCCCGAAGCTCCGTCTTTTACAGCTATGCCAAGTTCCTGGCCGATTCGGTGGTGGAGGCCGACAAGGCAAGCGGAGCTTCGAGGGACGTCATCGCAGAACACCTGCGCAACTACCAGAGCCGCGTGAACTACAAAATCTACAAAAACTATCCTGAGGGGAAAGTGACTACGCTGGAACAACTCGCCATGAACCGCTTCCGCTGCGAAGAAGTCAACGAACGCCCCGGCTGGGAACTGCTGCCCGATACGATGACCATCCTTTCTTATCCTTGCCGGAAAGCGGTCTGTCGTTTCAAAGGACGTACCTACGAGGCCTGGTTCGCTCCCGATATCCCGCGCAGCGAAGGCCCCTGGAAACTTCACGGACTGCCGGGACTGATACTGAAAGCCGCCGATAGCCGGGGAGAATATCTGTTTGAATGTACCGGCCTCATCCAAAGCCGCGGACAGGAATCCATCCAATATGGCGACGCCGGACACGAACCCATCTCGCGCCGGAACCTGAACAGACAGTACGAACGATATGCCGCCGACCCGGTAGGATACGTCACAGCCTCGAATCCCAACGTAAAAGTCCGGATTCAAAACGAAGAAGGCCAATCCATACGGCCTAAAAACACACCTTACAACCCCATCGAACGGACGGAAGAATGAAGCTACGCACCCTACTTATCCTGCTCCCGGCCGCAGTCTTCCCGGCAACCTGCGCTTTCGGCCAGCAAACGCTCCGGGGGACGGTGAGCGACGAAAACGGAGCCCCCTTGGAAGCGGCCGCCGTACAGCTCCTCCGGGGAAGCAACAAACAACTGGTAAACTATGCCCTGACGGATGCACAGGGCCTATTCAGCCTCACGACCGGCGAAACGGGCGATTCGCTACGGATACTCGTCTCGGTGCTGGGATATGCACCCCACGAACAACCCGTACGCCCGGGAGAAACACTCCTCATCCGGATCCGGCAACAAGCCTTCAACCTCCGGGAAGTGGAGATACGCCCCGGACGTGTCTGGGGGCGGCAGGATACGATAAACTACGACGTGGCACAGTTTCTCTCGCCTAAGGACGAATCCATCCGGGATGTCATACGCAAGCTCCCCGGTATCAATATAGACGAGGCCGGAGCGATATCCTATAACGGGAAAGATATCAGTAACTTCTACGTAGAAGGCATGGACCTGATGGGCGGACGCTACGGGCAGATGACAAACAACCTCGACGCAAAAGCGGTGGAAACGGTGCAAATCCTCGAAAACCATCAGCCCATCCGTATCCTGCAGGACAAGGTGAAAACCGAAAACATTGCCCTCAACCTGAAACTGCGGCCTGAGTTCCGCGACAAATGGATGGTCTTCCTCCAAGGCGGGCTGGGCGCCACGCCGCTGCTGTGGAAAGGTTCCCTCAATGCCATGCAACTGAGCCGCCGCAGCCAGTCGGCTTATCTGTACAAAGGAAATAATACGGGAAACGATGTAACGGAAGAACAAAACATCCTGTTTGAAAACCAGCTGGGACAAATCCGGGAAACAGAGACGCCTTCCTTCCTCCGCCAGCCCTCACTGATGGCGCCGCTGAAAAAGGAACGCCTCCTCTTCAACGAGGTACACTCGCTCTCGGCCAACCGCCTCTACCGCCCGGACGAAACAACCCGCCTGCGCATCCATGCCGGCTATACCCACGATCGCCGCGAACAGGAACGGGGAAGCGAGACGACATATTACCGGACAGACGATACCGTCCGTATCGCCGAGCAAAGCCATACCCGCCTCCGCTCCGGCCAGGCTGAGCTTGGCCTCAGTCTCGAAAAGAATGCCGACGAGCAATACCTCACCAACCGCTTCCGCGCCTTCGGCAACCACCACAGCAGTTTGTCCGCCTATACCGGCAACCGCCCGCTCGTCCAGGAAATACAAACGCCCGAAGCCGGCCTGCGGAATGATTTCAGGATCATCCGCAACAGCGGCAGCTATACGCTGGAGGCCTACTCGCTCCTCCGCTACAACCATCGCCCGTCGCGTCTGAACATCGGCAACGAGTCGCAGGCGCTGAACCTGAACGAGCTATACGCCGACCACTCGCTTGCGATACACCGTAAGAAGGGAGCTGTCAGCCATCAGTACAGCGCAGGTGTAAGCGGGCAACGGACCAATATCCGGAATGGATTCAGCCTCTATGCCATCCCGTCCTGGCAATGGAACGTTTCGAAATGGAACGCTTCGCTGGGCATACCGCTCGTATGGACGGCCTACCCTGGGGCAGACTTCAGCCGGGCGGCAGTCAATCCCTCGCTTTCCCTGCGGTATAAATACAATTACGCCTGGAGTTTCTCGCTTTCCGGAAGTTACCGGGAATCGTATGGCGACGTGACGGACTTATACACTTCTCCCTATCGCACCGACTACCGGAGCACGGTAGTCAATAAGGGCTTCCTCTCCCTCCGGCAGCAGCAGACGTATTCGGCATACACCGAGTATAAACGCACAGTGCAGGAATTTTTCGCCTCCCTCTCGTTCCGCTACCACCGCCAGTATGCCAACCGGATGTACGAACAAATCTTCGAAGGCGAACAAATCACCCTGCAGGCGCACGAACTCGGGAACATCTCTTCCGGGGAAAGCCTGCGTGGAACTCTCTCCAAGGGCTTTTACGACTGGAGGCTGAACACCTCCCTCGACTACACCCTCAGCCGCAACCGGGGGGAGCAATGGGTGCACGGCCAGCGCATGCCGTTCCGTTACGACCGGATGCAGTACGAGCCGAAAATAACCTGGACACCTCTGCGCCGTTTCGAGCTTGGCTACCAGTCCACCTTCCGCTACGGAAGTTCCCTCATCGGCAGCTCCACCCGCCTGGATCCTCTCTGGAATGTAGTGCAGAAGCTACAACTCACCTGCGAAATAGCAGATATAGAGATAAATCTGGCAGGCGAACACTATCATAACGACGTAAGCGGCGACCGATCGGTCGATGCCTTTTTCGCCGACCTTTCCCTCCGATGGAAACCGCGACGCTGGCAGTTCGAGCTCACAGCCACCAACCTGTCCGACAGGCGCGAATACCGCTACACCGAGTACAGCGACATCCAGAGCTACACCTCCTGGATACATATCCGCGGACGCGAGTTTCTGCTGAGCGCCCGCTACGCGTTCCGGTGAAAGCAGATTTCCTCCTTTCCATAAAAAATCTATAATTCCCCATAGACTTTT
>JAISZA010000011.1 GCA_031269535.1 Tannerellaceae bacterium | reverse complement strand
TCGTACACACGGTGTAAATTTAGCCATTGTTTTGTAAAGTATTTGTAAAGTCGTATGCAAATATATCACATTTTTTGTTTGTTTTTTATGTTGTTGGGCATAAAAAATGGAACTTGTTTCCTATCATAAATACCATTAAATCATCTGTTTAAGCTTGTGGTGTGGTTAAGATTTGAAATTATAATACATAGTATATGTTGCTCATCCGTCAGTTTGTGAACACGCATGACAAATCCGTTCTCCATACCAAGATAGTAGATATAATCTTCAGACGATTGGGAAATGCAGCTGATAGGTGTGTTGTATGTTGAAGTGGTATGTATTAAATTATTATTCTTATTCCGGCCCGTACAGGATACAAATAAGAAAAAAATAATCAGCGGTAGCATGAAGCGATCATCTGTTTTCATAACATACGGAGTTTACTGTGGCAAGTTACAAAGAAAAATAATATGTGTGAAAAAATGGAAGCAAAAACAACGAAAAAATAAAGAATGAACAGTAGTGAAATATCCGGAAATCAGCAGACTGTTCCGGTATTTATTTTTGCGTAAACCCTCTGCGGCCTTCTGATGCAGTAAAGTCTGTTACGTTTATAATCAGAGGAAGAAGTTCCCGCAGAGGAATATACCGGCAGCCTGCCTCTGAAGCTTTTATTTGTCCGACCCAGGTCAAACAGCTGTCCGACCTGGGTCGTACACGTGTCTGACCTGGGTCGGACAGCTGTTTGACCCGGGTCGGACACCTATCTGACCTGGGTCGGACAAATGAAAGTATCCGATACCGGAAAAAGATTTACTTCCTCAGGGCTAAACTCAGATTTGATTACCCACCCGATTCGACATAGAGCCATTATTTCTTTGTCATTCTTAAAATCTTTTCCATTGTCTTTCCTTTAGCCAGTTCATCAATCAACTTATCCAAATAACGAATCTTTTGCATGAGCTTGTCTTCGATTTCTTCCACACGATAGCCGCAAATTACACCTGTAATCAGTGAAGCATTCGGATTGATTTGTGGCGCTTGTGCGAAAAAGGTTTCAAGATCATTGTTTCTGTCGATCTGTTGTTGCAATGTTTGTTGGTCATATCCTGTCAGCCAGCAAATGATGGTGTTTACCTCATCTTTTGAGCGGCCTTTTTTCTCCGCTTTCTGAATATAAAGAGGATAAACACTTGCAAAAGAGATTGTAAATATTCTCTGCTTGTCCATGGTTTGTTTTTTTATTTTTGTTTTTGTTCCGTCCGTCCGGACGAATATTAATGGGTAGTCATTATATCTAAGGCATACAGGATTTCAGCATTTTCGTCGAAATCGTGCAATCACATCCGACTTTCTTTAAAAATACACCTTGCATCCGCCCATGGGCGTAAATCCGTACTGATACGTGTAGTCGTAAGATTCGTGGGCGGCGTTGTAAACCTGCATCCAGATGTTTTTACGTCCGGTGAGGTTGTCGATTTCGAAAAACCATTCCACTGCCCACTTTTTATAGTTGTGTTTCATGTTGATGTTCAGGTCGCAGCGGAAATAGGGCGGGAGCTTATCCCTGTACGCCACGCTGTAATCATACACAGGGGATGCGCCGGTATGTCCGACGGAGACGGGCAGAATGCGTTTATTGCCCATGTTTACGGCTTTCAGATTGATCGACAGCAGATTGGAGCTGCCTACCTTCCATTCGTAGCCGCCAAGCGCCGTCACGGAATAATTGCCGGCGAATTTCGTATGCCGTTCGATGCCGTCGTAGCCGGTATATTTCGAATCGTAGAGCGAAGCGGTGATCAGGAAATAATAGTTGCCGGCGAAAAACTTTTCGACGGTCAGCTCGACACCGTAGTTTTTGCCCCGGCCCTGGTTGGTGAAGACGTCGTCCCAGGTATTGTAGTAGCCGTCGCCGAAGTTGAGGATAGATTCCTCCGGCGTTTCGGGGATAACCGGTATATCGAACAGGTGCTGGTAATAGACCTCCACTTTCAGGCGCAGGTTAGCAGCCGGTTTCAGGTCGTAACCCAGTACGCTTTGCCAGCTTTTGCTGAAACGCAGGTTTTTGTTGGGGAGTTCGTCGTTCCACCGGTAGAAATAGAGTTGACGCGGTTGCATCTGGGTATGTAGTCCGGAGCCTGCATTAAGGGACGAGCGCTCACTGAGCGCCCATTTCAGCCCGATGCGCGGTTCGGCCGAGACATCGCCATTCAGGCCGTAGTAATGGGCATAGATGCCGGGGGTAAGGCTCAAGGCATCGCTGAAACGGTGCTGCCATTGCAGGTGCGCCTTCAGCAAGACGGAACGGTAAGCGCCGTCGCGGTAGGTCTCCGGATAGCCGTCTCCGTAGAACGTTTCACGCAAATCGGTATTGAAAACGTCTATTCCCGCCCCGCCCGTGAGGAAGTTCCGGCTGTTGAACCGATGGTGCACCTGGGGGGCATAACTGAAGCGTCCTTCGGAGGTCGTTCCGTTGAAATAATCCTTTACGAGGGCGTCGGGATAAGTGACCTGGTGTTGCAGCATATCCACGCCGAAATACTGCCACGAGAGCCGGTTCTCGATACGTGTCTGCTGTCCGGTGCGCAGGGTGTAGTTGAGGCCGGTAAAATATTGGCGGTATGTCCCGTCCGTCTCGCTGCCTTCGTCGCCCGGCAGCCATTCGGATTCGTTGCTCATATCGGGTGTCATGTGGATGTGGCTGCTGCCCCACAAGGCTATCAGCGACAGATTGCCCCGCTTCAGCGGTAGGTTTATTTTTGCCGTCACGTCTTGATATTCCGGTATGGCGCCTCCCGTTCCGGCAATATCGAAGCCTATCAGGGAAAGGGATTTCAGGAAGGAATAGCGCCCGTTGATCATATACGATGCGCCGGTCTTTTCCGACAGGGGGCCCTCGGCGCCCAGTTCGAAGCCGTTGAAGCCGGCGGAGGCAAGGAACTCATGTTTCCGGTTGTTGCCGTTGCGCAGTCGCAAATCGAACACGCCCGACAAGGCATTGCCATATTCGGCGGGGAATGCACCTGTGTAGAAATCGGAATTGGCGAGTTGGTTGTTGTTCAGCATTCCGACAGGGCCTCCCGTTCCGCCCATCGCCCCGAAATGGTTGGGGTTGGGTATGTCGAAGCCGTCTAATCTCCACAGCAGTCCCATGGGGGAGTTGCCGCGGATGATGATGTCGTTGCGCGTGTCTTCCGAAGCCATCACGCCGGCAAAATTGGCCGCCATGCGGGCAGGGTCGCCCCAGGAACCGGCATAACGGTTGGCTTCTTCGCTGCTCAACATGCGGGCGCTGACCGAAGCCATCCGGTTCAGCGGCAGATTCTTGTCCGTTTTAACCGTAACCACCACTTCGCCCAGTTCGGTCAGCGATTCTTCCAGAGCGATCTCCAGAAAGTTTTCCTTCCCCGAAATGACCAAAACATTCCCCATGACATAGGGCGTATATCCCAGCATGGTGGCGGTCAGCTGATACCTGCCGACCGGCACACTGTCGATGACAAAACGCCCCCCGACATCGGAAGAAGCGCCCAGCAAACGCTCGTTGAGCCGGACCACTACATTGGCGCCGGGCAAAGGATGCAAGGTATTTTTTTCGACTACAACCCCGCGTATGGTCTGCGAACGCTGGGCGGACAAGGGAAGTGAGAAAAGAATCAAAAACACTGAAAGCGCATACAGTCCGGAAATCATATTCGACTTTTTCATACAATTATCTATTTGTCTATTGGTTAATATGTAACAGAATATCGGGCACAAAAGTAGTAAAAAATATTGCGCAGCAAAAAGCAATCAAGGAATTTGCTCAAAATGTAACAGATAAAGAAATACCGGCAGGCTTGCCCCGGGAGAAAGGCCGCCGGAAGACATTTTATTCCCTCCAGAAGTATATAGGATCTTCCCCCCCGAAACCTGTATCCGTTTCACTCCCGTCCGGTTTATTTTCGGACGGGAGCAAGACGACGTACGACGACACATTCCCCATAGACTTTTAATGAAATTTCCGGTGCGTGTGTAATAACCCGTAACCCGTAACTAATCCCTCATAACCAATATTTCCTCTATCTCTTCCTTCGTCAGTTTGTTTTTCTCCAGAAGCTGTGCTACCAGGCGGTCGATATGCGGTTTGCCTCCGGAGATGGTGCGGATGGTTTTCTCCAGTTCTTTCCGTATGATTTCGGATATACGCAGGGTGATCTTTTCCGCCATAGGGCCGCGGGTTGCTTCTTCTTCCGACAGAGCCGCCATGCCCACCGACTCATCCATTCCGTAGGCGCAGATCATGGCGCGGGCGATGCGTGTAGCTCCGGACAGGTCGCCGGAGGCGCCGCTTGATATGCCGTCTTCTTCGCCGTAATACACGATTTCCGCCGCCCGTCCGCCTAAAGAGACCCGGATACGCGCCAGCAGTTCGTCTCTGGTTTTCAGTGGGGGGCTTTCCTCGTCTGCATGTTCCATATAACCGCCATGATCGCCGCGTGCCACGATGGTGAGGTAAGAAGGCGTACGGCCTGAAAGGAAGCAGAGGTAGGCATGTCCGGATTCATGACGCGCCACACGTTCGAGGTATTCGTATCCCCAGTCTTTTTTCCCGCCGTGGCGGCTGAGTTCGAACGCTTCTTCCAGCAGCTCGTCGGAGAGTGGTTTGTTCTCTTTGGCTGCCATGCGGGAAGCCTGTTCGAGTACCGATTCCAGATTGGCCAGGCTCAGACCGGTAGAACGTCCGGCCAGGCGGCCGACCATCGTTGCCGTCACAAAGCTGTTTTTGTGCTTGCCTAACCGGGTCTCAAGGTAGCATTGCCTGTCGGCCTTATTGGGCAGGTCAACCAGTATCTTCCGGTCGAAACGGCGGGTCAGGGCCGCATCAATGGTGCCCATGCGGCTTTTCCCTTCTTCCACACCGAAGTTAGTAGCGGCAAGCACAAACACCGGGCGTTTCGGATCGGCAGCGAATCCGTCCATCTCGGTGAGCAGTGCATTGAGCGCCATCTCTTCGCCATGTCCGGCCTGCGAACTGTCTCTGGTACGGCCTATCGCGTCGATCTCATCAATAAACACAATCGAGGGAGCATAACGCCGGGCGCGTTTGAATAAATCCCGGACAGCTTCCGGCCCACTACCCTGGTATTTCGTAACAAAACTGCTGGCTACGGCAGAGATAAATGCTACCTCGGACTCGCCGGCCAGGGCCTTGGCAAGCAAGGTCTTGCCCGTACCGGGGGGGCCGTAGAGCAAGATGCCTCTGGGAGGCTTCAGACCCAACGCTGTGAATTTCCCCGGAGTTTTCAGGAAGTTGACGAAAAACTGCAACTCTTCCTTGGCATCCGTCGCTCCGATGACATCGTCGAAACGTATGCGGGGTTTTTCTATCTCGTCTAAAACTTCTTTCGCATCTTCGGCAAACAAGGTGCGGCGGACGAGCAGTTCACGCAGGCGGATACAGACCTGCTTCTGATTGCCGGATAGTTTGGGAGCCGTTTCAAAAGAAAGCGCCAGACGTTGCTTAGCCAGGTTAGCCGCTACGTTCTGCAGATAGGTCTGCTCGCAGATTTTGGCGACTTCTTCGGCGAATACCTCCGATACCTCCTCCTGCGGGAAGCTCAGTTTGCCTCTGGCACCCATACGGACAAAGGCAATCAGCAGTTCGCCGTCGATTCTGAAATTCTCCGACTCAAGCAGATAGACCGGTATATCCGGCAGACGCTGCCGCAAGGTCTTGAAGAAGTCGCGCGAAGCACGCAGAAATTTGGCTGCGGCAGGGACATTGTCGAAGGCATACAGCGTACCCCTGTTCAGTATGACGGCGTCCCATATCCTGCGTGTCTCGGTCGGATCAGTGCCGGGGGGCAGAGAATCTCCTCCCGAAAGTTCCATCACGACAAAGCTGACGGGCTGTTCACTCATAATCTGCACGGCTTTTTCGTTGTCGTATGTGTCGTGGATAAGGATGTGCGGCAGTTGCTTCCTCAGTTTCTTTGCCTGGGATGCGCTACCGAAAAACAGGATTTCCGGGCGGGCGGAGTTCTTAAATAATACGCTCACATCAGCAGACAAGGATTGGATATCCAGTTCGAAGCGGATAGATTCCAGCTTTTCCAGTGCAGCCTCCAGGCTCGTGTCCCACAGACGGCATAATTTGAATATCTCGTTCTTGAAGAATAGTTCGGTCTGCGCCCTGAGGGTACGGGCGTCTGCCTGTCCGCCTTCCGCAAAAAGCAGGAGGGCGGGTAGCTGTTCGCCTATCTCTATCCGTATCTTATATTGTTTCCGGAACAGTGCCGACAAGCGACTGAACTCACCTGCGCTGATTCGCTCCAGATCATACGCCTGCAGGTGGTTGAACATCATGGGATAGCCCGTTGCCAGGCGCGAACAGATGGCTCCGGGGAAAAAAGGTTTGCCTGTCTGGGGATGGAGGTCGGTTTCCAAAGCATTGAGCAGGGTCTGGCGGGGCAGCGCCGAAGCGTTCGCCCTGGTCTCTCCCTCGTAAAGCTGGCGTCCGGCATTGGTCGTAAAGATGAGGATGGTATCTTTGAAGGAGATGTTTTCATCCAGAAAGTCGTCGTGCAATGTACCCGCGTCCAGGACTTGCAGAAACAGCTGTATCGTGTTCAGATGAGCTTTCTCTATCTCATCAAAAAGCAGGATGCTGTGAGGGTTTTCTTTGACAAAAACAGTGAGCAGGCCGGGTTTGGCATCCTTATAACTGGGAGCGAAGCCAATCAGGTTCGTCTGTGCCTGATGGTCGGCGAAGCTGCTCATGTCAAATCGTTTGAAAGGGACCGACAAAGCTCCGGCAGCCTGTTCGGCCAGGAAGGTCTTTCCTACGCCCGGAGGCCCGGCAAAGACAAAGATGGCCCGCGGACTCCGCCGTTTCTCGTCGGCAGTGGCCAGGACTTCGGCGCTGAACATCCCTTCGGCAAAAGCATGTACCACATGATCCTGTCCATGCACTTTTTCGAGCAAGGCATAGCGCATATCCCGGATGCGCCGCGTCAGCTCCGGCAGCCAAACGCCCGTTGCTTCCGGTTTATGTGCCGGAGGCGCCTCCTGTGGCGTAGGGGGAAGCGCTTCTTCAGGCTCCGGTTTGTTCAGGACAGCCTTTATCATCGGGGTAGGGGAGGCGAATAGCGTCTTGAGGATGTTGAGGGCCGATACGATATCTCCTCCCGCCTTGGCCGCCGACAAAAGTAGTCCGGCAATGGCCGATTCCCCGTCGCCGGAGGGCGTTTCGTTCTGCAGAATCTTCCGTAGCTTCCTGCGTGTCTCGCCCGTAGGGATTCCTTCTTTGCGCAGCAGGGCTGCCACAGATTTTATCTCTTTGTCTATCTGTTCTTTATGGCGCGCAGAAGGGGATATCTCCTCTGCATGTATTTCTGCCAGTTTCAGGATACCCAGGAACAGGTGTTCGGGGTACATGTTTTTATTTCCCCAGGCCATTGTTTCGGCCTGCGCCCGTACGAGTACGAACTGCATCGTTATATTTAGTTCCATGAAAGAGTATAATTATAGTATAAATTTAAAGCAGCACTTTTCTGATGACAAAAATACGCTTTCTCTCTTAATATACCGGCAAAATCGGAGGGGTAAATTATGAGTTACAAGTTACGAGTTACGAGTTACGAGTTACGAGTTACTAAAGTGTTGTCAGAAAATAAACGTTACAAAAACCTGGATTGCTTCGCTTCACTCGCAATGACGGGAGGGTCGTCATTGCGAGCGGAGCGAAACAATCCAGTAATGCCGGTAATCGTCCCCTGAATGGGACTATCATTGTGTCTCTGAAGATAGTCATTCCCCGGGGACGGGAGATTCGTTCCGGGGGAAGAGCTGTTTTAATGTACCTCGCAGGGACAGGCTCCGGCTTACCGGGAAGCCAGCCGTTTCCTGACGCCTTCCGGACGCAGCCAGCCGTAGCCGCGGTATTGCAGCTCGGTGAGGAACCGCTGCACATCCTTTTCCGTATAGTTGGGATGCAGCGTGCGGAAGATGTCGAGGTAAGGTTGCGCCCCTTCGTCCCAGTCCGCCCAGCCGGGGAAATGCAGGGCGAATTCGAGGTGATAGATATGGATTTCATTCTTTACTGCCGCGACGATTCTTGTGCCGTCGGGGCTGAAACAAACGGAATCGATATAGCCTTTCTCTTTCCAGGTACGAAGGCACTCCCCTGTGGCTGTATCCCACAGTCTGATGGTACAATCCCTGCTCCCGGAAAGCACCCATTGCCCGTTGGGGCTGAAACAAACGGATTTAGCAGGACGTGTATGTCCCTCCCAGATACGAATACATTCCCTTGTGGCCATATCCCATAGTCTGATGGTATGATCCCCGCCTCCTGAAAGCACCTTTTGCCCGTCTGGGCTGAAACAGAGGGATTCGATATCGTGGGTGTGTCCGTAGAAATTCCGAATATATTTCCCTGTGGCCGTATCCCACAGTCTGATGGTCTGATCCCAGCCCCCGGAAAGTATTTGTCGTCCGTCTGGGCTGAAACAGGCGGAGTAAACAGAATGGGTATCTGCTTCGAAGGTTCGAATACATTCCCCTGTTGCCGTATCCCACAATCTGATGGTCTTCTCAATATTCCCTGAAAGCGCCTTTTGCCCGTCTGGGCTGAAACAGAGGGAATAAACAGAATCGGTATGTATCCCGAAGGTTCGGATACATTCTCCTGTTGCCGTATCCCACAGTCTGATGGTTTCATCAAAAAAGCCTATAGAGAGTATCCTTTGTCCGTCTGGGCTGAAACAGGCGGCTCTCATCTCATCGGTATTTTTCTGAAATTCAAAGGTTCGAATACATTTCCCTGTGGCCGTATCCCATAGCTTCCCTTTTTCAGTCCCGGAAAGTACAAAGCGATTGTCGGGGCTGAAGCATACCAGCCATACCTCCTCTTGTCCGGTCTCGATAACCTGTACCACCTGGTTGATGAGAGTATTCTCCTGGACGCAGTATCTGGCTATTTCCCCTGCCAGCCTGGAATAGGTAAGGCTGTCGCCGAAAAAGCGCTCTGCCCGGAGCTTTTCTAATCTGTTTAAGGCGCCGGCTATGTCTTTTTTCTCGATTAGTGCCTTTGTCTCATCTGCCAGGGAGAGGAATAATGTCCTGCGCTTTGCTGTCGTTTCGATGGAATGAATCCGGCTCAGCAGCATTTCGGCAGTGCCTGCCTGCGGAAGCCGGTACAGCCTCATATCGCCAATATAACTTACCGATAAAAGCATCTTTTGCCCGTCGGGACTGAAACAGACGGATTTGATATTGTTTTCCTCCTTCCAAGTGCGTATACATTTCCCTGTGGCCGTATCCCACACTCTGATGCTCCCGTCATAACTCCCGGAAAACACCCATTGCTCTCCGGGGCTGAAACAGACGGAGAGGATATAAAAGGTATGTCCTGTGAAAGTCCGAATACATTTTCCTGTTGCCGTATCCCACAGCCAGATGTGCCCATATTCGCTCCCGGAAAGCGCCCATTGCCCGCCGGAGCTGAAACAGACGGAGAAGACAGAGCTGGTATACCCGGAGTCGATATACCCTATGAAAGTCCGAATACATTCTCCTGTTGCCGCATCCCACAGCTTGCTGGTCTTATCCCAGCTCCCGGAAAGCACCCGTTGCCCGTCGGGGCTGAAACAGACGGATTCTACTCCACCGGTATGTCCTGTGAAAATCCGCATACATTCCCCTGTTGCCGTATTCCACAGTCTGATGGTCTTATCCTGGCTTCCTGAAAGCGCCCGTTGCCCGTCGGGGCTGAAACAGACGGATTCTACTTCGCCGGTATGTCCTGTGAAAGTCCGAATACATTCTCCTGTAGTCGTATCCCACAGCCTGATAGCCTTATCCCAGCCTCCTGAAAGCACCCATTGCCCGCCGGGACTGAGGCTGAAAGATTTTATTACATTGGCATGTTCCCTGAAAGTCCGGATACATTTCCCCGTTGCCGTATCCCATAGCCTGATAGAGCCATTTCCGTATCCTGAAAGCACCTGCCGCCCGTCGGAGCTGAAACAAACAGAGTTGGTGCCATGACACATTTCATCGGGGAAAATGCGCAGACACCGGGTGTCTCTTTTTTCTTTTCTTATCTGCCGGATGGCAACAAGGGCTTTGGCGATACGTTCCGTTTCTCCCTCCGCTTCTCTGGCTCGGCGGAAGTATTTCATTGCGCTTTTCATATCGCTCCGGGCGATATGCAGCAGGGCGAGATAATACTCGGCATGGATTGCATTCGATTCGATTAATCGGAGAGCTTCCAGGTCATCAATCTTCGCGTTGCGCCAGAGGTAGAGGCTCCGGTTATAGAGGCTGTCGGCGTGGCTGGAATCTATGGCCAGTGCCTCTTCCCAGCATTTCTCTGCTTCTTCGGGGCGGCCGATATCGAGGAAGGAGAGGGCGCGGTTGTTGCGGCTGTCGGTGGTGTCCGGGGCGCCCGGGCGGGGGGGGCGGGGGTAGGGAGTGCCTGCCGCTGCACGGTATATTTTCTGGAGTTCGGTGTCTATCAGGGTGAAGTCGTGGGGGCGTTCGGCTTCCTTGAGTTCGAAGCACCAGAGGAGGAGGTCTTTCAGGGATTTGGTGAGGGGGACTTTCAGTTCCATCTCAAAATAGTCTTCGCAGGCGCAGCCGGCTGCGGTGCCGTTAAACCAGAAATGGTCTCCCAGAAACATTTCCAGGACGCAGATGGCCCAGCTCCAGATATCGGTGCGGCGGGTGAGGGTCGCGCCGGCTTCCTGTTCGGGGGAGCAGTAGGCCGGTGTATAGTAGCCCGACTCGGATACCATGGTGCCTCCCCTGCCGCCGATGGTGCTGAGGCCGGCGCTGAGGAGGGCACGGGCGCCGGCCAATCCGAAGTCTGCCACCTTGGCCGTCCCGTCTCCGGTGAGCAGGAGGTTGGC
>JAISZA010000234.1 GCA_031269535.1 Tannerellaceae bacterium | reverse complement strand
TCCATGGGCGTCGATTTAGATGTTTCTCGAAAGTACTCAAAATTTAAGCTCCGAGCTTGTGGTACACTAATTATTGGAGGTGAGCGGTCTTGATTTTTTGCGATAAAAGGCTATTCTTTTATACAGGCTCGCTTATAAATCGCAATTTTTATGTAAGTTTGTTCCCATATAATTTTAAGGTGTTAGTTATGAAAATAAAAATGGGTGTTTTTTCTCTTTTGCTGCTTGTAGGCCTGGCATTGGTAAGTTGCTGCTCCACCGAAGAGCCGGTGCCGCTTCCCGGCCGGACAGTTCTTGTCTATATGGCGGCAGACAACAACCTCAGTTCGTATTCCTATGCCAATATCCGGAGTATGCTGACAGGTGCGGAAGGAAACAATCTGAATAACGGAAACCTGCTGGTGTACCACGATTCGTCGGCGGAGCCTCCCCGGCTTCTTCATATAAAGAAAGGAGAGGGAGGCGTGATAGAAGAAGTCGTTATTCGGACTTACGAAGACAGAAATTCGGTCTCCATCGAGGTGATGCGGAGTGTGCTCGACGAAGTTTTCCAAAATGAAGCCTACAAAGCCGAAAGCTACGGCCTCCTCCTCTGGAGCCACGGGACGGCCTGGCTGCCTGCAGACTTCAGAACTTACCTGCGCGCTTACGGACAGGATAAATCAAACTTCATGGAGATTTACGAATTGGAAGAAACCCTGAGAGGATATCATTTCGACTTTATTATTTTCGACGACTGTTATATGGCGAATATCGAAGTGGCCTATACCCTGCGCGACAAGGCTGATTATATCCTGGCTTCCCCGACAGAGATTCTGGCCGATGGCTTACCCTACCGGTATATAGTGGAATACCTGTTTTCCGGCGAACCGGTTCAGAATGCCCTGACTAAGGCTGGAGAGCGATTTTATACCTATTACGAGAACCAGGAAGCCGGGGGGCAGAATCCGAAATCCGCATCCGTCGCACTGGTAAAAACGGAGAAGCTGGAAGCGCTGGCCGCCGTCTGCCGTGAGATACTTGCGGGTAAGGAAGAAGAAGCCTTTTTTGAACTGCCGCTGGAAAACATCCAGCTCATCGAACGCCTGGGGTATGCCCACCATGCCCTGTACGATTTTGGAGATTTCATAAAACAGCTGGCATCACCCGAGCAGTATAAACGGTTTGAAGACGCACTGAAAGAAGTGGTTGTCTATAAAAACACAACCGATATAGCCTATTATATGGCCGAAGGCGGGCTGGGAGGATTCGTGATAGACCGGGAGCGTTTCTGCGGCATATCCACCTATGTGCCCCAGGAACCACTGGCTAAGCTCAATGAATGGTATAAACGATTAGATTGGTATAACGCAGTGTACGAGTGATACGAACAGAAAAAATCACCAAAAGCTTCGGGGCTTTGCAGGTATTGAAAGGCATCGACCTATGTATCGGGAAGAGCGAAATAGTAGCCATTGTCGGGCCGAGTGGGGCAGGGAAAACGACCCTGCTGCAAATCATAGGTACCTTGGATTCGGCAGACAGCGGGCAGCTTATATTCGGCGGCTTAGCTGTCAATAGTCTGAATGATAAAGAGCTGGCTGCTTTCCGCAACCGGAATATCGGTTTCATATTCCAGTTTCATCAACTGCTCCCCGAATTTACAGCCCTGGAGAATGTCATGATACCCGCCCTGATAGGAAAAGAAAAACCACAGACGGCAGAAAAGCGGGCGAAAGAAATATTAGACTTCCTGAAGCTCACCGACCGCTTAAACCACAAGCCCGCTGAACTCTCCGGAGGAGAAAAACAGCGTGTAGCCGTAGCTCGTGCCCTGATAAATAACCCCGCTGTGATTCTGGCAGACGAGCCTTCCGGCAGTCTGGATACCCAAAACAAGGAAGAGCTTCACAGCCTTTTCTTTGAACTGCGCGACCGTATGAACCAGACATTCGTCATCGTCACCCACGACGAACACCTTGCCCGCCATACCGACCGCATCATTCATCTTAAAGACGGCTTAGTAATATAATCACCAAAAATTAATATTTATTATGACAACAAGACGTAATTTTCTTCGCAATTCGGCATTATGTGCTGCGGCTATTGCAGCAGCTCCGGCGGCTCCGGCAGCCGCGATAATGACCTCAGGTGCAGCGGCGCCGGTTAACAGAAACACTTTCAAACCTCTTCGCGTATCTGTACTTTCGTATTCTTTCAAAGGCTTATTTGATGCCGGAATGATGGACATCTTTCATTACTTTGAGACGTGTAAATATCGTTACGGCTTGGATGCCGCCGATATGTGGGCAGGGATGTTTACCGCTACGGATGATGAGTTTATCCGGAAAGTATATATCGCATTGGAAGATAAACAATTGGTTATCCCGAATATTGCGGTTGACGGGGCGCATATCATGGCTTCGGGAGATGAAGACCCTGCGCAGCTGCGTGCTACACAGGATGTGTATATGGGTATTGCCCGGAAACTGGGTGTGGGATTCCTCCGTTTTGACGCAGGCCCGGTCATGCGTAATAACCGGAAGGAAACAGATGGATGGACTGATCAGGAGTTCGATCTTATTGTGAAACGCTACAGAGAACTTGCTCAAATCGCGTACGACAATGGATTCAAGGTTGGAGCAGAGAATCACTGGGGGCCGGAATGTTACTGGGTTCACATGGAAAAACTCATCAAAGCGGTAAATCATCCGGGATTTGGTATTTGTGTGCACTTTGGCGGTTGGCGTGGTACACCGGAAGAAAGCATAGCGGCGGAGAAGTCTTCTGCTCCGTGGGTAGCTCATACGCATATTCCCTGGGATGTATGCGAAAGTCCGGATTTACCCCGGAGGTTGTCCTTTTTACGTGATGTGGATTATCCGGGGTATTACAGTGTTGAACATCATTCCCAACAGAATGAATACAATCTGGTGGGGGCGCAGCTGGCGAAAGTGAAAGCTGTTTTAACCGGCTGGAATCATGGCCGTGACGGAAGCCTCTATTCTCCCAGATAAAGAGAGCCTGGCAGGGTTAATCCATAGCAAAAAATAAGATACAACATTAACCTGTTAAATTTATCAATTATGAAACGAAGAGATTTTATTGCAAAAGGCATCGGAGCCGGTGTGGCTGCCGGAGCCACTTATCCGCTCTTATCTGCCGGACAGAAGCCGGAACCGTTGGCGACAAATCAACCCGGGACAGCGAAGGAGACACAGACTCCCAACGGCCAATTACCGCTCTTTTGGGATCAACTCACATCGCCTGATTTTAAAATAGCGGTTGAACAAGCCGAAGGGGTATGTATTATCCCCATTGGTGTACTCGAAAAACATGGAGCCCAACTGCCTCTGGGTACGGATGTGATCCGGGCGCACGAGATGTGCAGACGGGCGGCCGGATTGGAATATTGCATCATTTATCCCGACTTTTATGCGGGGCAGATATTCGAAGCGAAACACCAACCCGGAACGATTGCCTACAGCACCGAATTAATGCTCCGGATGCTGGATGAGACTTGCCGGGAGATTGCCCGTAACGGATTGAAAAAGATTATTCTGGTGAATACTCATGGGGGAAACAATTCTTTTCTTCCTTATTTCCTGCAAATACAAATGGAAACCCCCAGAGATTATGCGGTTTATTTGTTCCAGTTGCATGAAGAACCTGAAACCCGGGAAAAAATTACCGCTTTGCGCAAGAGTACGACCGGGGGCCATGCAGATGAGATAGAGACAGGCGAAATGCTGGTGATTTGTCCTGAATACGTACGGCTGGATCAAACGACAACTCAATCCGGACAAGACCTCAACCGCCTCAATTTGCCCCATGTAACTACCGGGATTTCCTGGTACTCAAGGTACCCGAATCATTATGCCGGACAATCTGAAGGCGCTACCGCCGAATTAGGAGAGGTACGACTGGCTTCCCGGAGCCGGCAGCTGGCTGATGCCGTTAAGGCTATTAAAGCGGATACGACTACGATACGTTTGCAAAATGAATTTTTCGAACAAAGTCTCTCGCCTTTGAAAACAGGAGTGTGGGACTAATTCCCATTTTACGGTAATGAAAAAAGAAATAAAAAAAGGACAGGAACAGCTGATCAACCGGCGTGAGTTCCTTTCGGCCGGTGTAGTTGCCGGAGCCTTTACGATTCTGCCTGATTATCTGTTTGCAGCCCGGAAAAAAGGACTGGTCCCTCCCAGCGACCGGATTTGCATGGTTCATATTGCCGGAGGCTCGGAGAGCCTCAGCGAGCTGAGGGCTTTGTTGAAAGCTCCCGGAATTGAGATTGTAGGCGTTGCCGACCCGAACCGGGAGAGTTACGACTATATCCACTGGAGTGCAACCGGCTTGCGAGACAGCCTGAGACGCCTCATTGACGAACCTGCCTGGAAAGAAGGAATAAAGGGTGTGCCCGGCGGACGCGACGTAATGAAAGAAGTCATTGATACCTATTACCGGAAGAATCGCCCCGGATACAAAGGCTCGGTAAGGGTAACAGAAGATTACCGCGAATTACTGGAAACCATAAAAGACGTGGATGCCGTGAAAATCATGACTCCGGACCATCTGCATGCCTATCAGGCATTGGATTGCCTCAAACGCGGAAAACACATCATCATGCACAAACCTTTAGGAAATAAAATGACGGAAGCCATGAAGGTGGTCGAGATGGCCAAAGCTTCAGACCGCGCTACCTATCTGATGCCTTACAATGCTTTCGGAGACGGGAATATGGATCAGATAAAGAAATGGATAGAAGCGGGAGCTATTGGCAAACTGAAAGAAATACATAGTTGGAGCAATCGCCCTGTATGGCCTCAGTATGCTACGATTCCTGCCGATACTCCCCCGATACCGAAAGATTTCAATTGGGATTTGTATCTCGGGCCGGCCGAGTGGCGCGATTATCATCCGCAGTACACGTTCTGTACGTTCCGTGGCTGGTATGAGTTTGGCGCCGGAGCGATTGCTGATATGGGATACTATGGCCTCTGGCCGGTGTTTGACGCCCTGCAGCTGGGTTCGGCCACTGCTGTATCCACCCGTTTCTCACGCGTCGTTGAAATCACGAACCGCAACGGGAGTCTGGTTCCGGCAACCCTCGTCAACAATTACTCCTATCCGATGGCCGCTGCATATCGGTTTGAGGTGCCTTACAAAGATGGCTCCGACAAGATTATCCTGCAATGGCACGATGGAGGCATGAAACCTCAGATACCCGAAGGCTATACCGACAGCGACCTTCCTATCGAAGGGATGATGTTTACCGGAGACCAGGGAACGATCCTATCGGGCTTCCTGCGCGAAAATCCCGTCATTCTGGGGGAACGGGCTTCTGCTTTCAGCGAGGTAAAGGGGAATCCGATGACGCCGCATCCTACAACGGTTTTGGCCGATGGCACCGAACAATGGATACAAGGATGGATGGATGCTTGCCGGGGAAAAGAAAAAAGTCCGGGCGCCTTTGAGTTCGCCAAAGAGGTAAACGAAACCTTTAACCTGGGTACGGTATCGCTGATGTGCAACGGCAAGAGGCTGGAATATGATCCTCAGACACGCACAATCACCAATGACACAGAAGCAAACAAACTGCTTACCCGCAATGTCCGCAAAGGCTGGGAGATGTGAGACAAGTTGTACGAGTTACAAGTTACAAGTAAAAAAGTTGCGATTTATAAATCAAGAGGCGGCTGTTCATCTGAAAACTCGTAACTTGTAACTTGTACAACTTATAACTTACATCCCCCCTGCTTTCACTAAGTATTCGGCAATCTGTACGGCATTCAGGGCGGCACCTTTTTTGATCTGGTCGCTCACTGTCCAGAAGGTTAAACCGTTCGGATGGGCGATGTCTTTGCGGATGCGGCCTACATAGACAGGGTCTTTACCGGCTACGAAAAGGGGCATGGGGTATTCCTTGCGGGAAGGGTCGTCTTGGAGGACGATGCCTTCGGCCCGGGCAAAAGCCTGGCGGGCTTCTTCTACACTGACGGGGCGCTCGGTTTCTATCCAGGTAGCCTCGCTATGAGAGCGAATCACCGGTACGCGGACACAAGTAGCGCTCACTTCGACGTCAGAATGCATGATCTTGCGCGTTTCATGGTGCATCTTCATCTCTTCCTTCGTATAGTCGTTGTCGGTAAATACGTCGATTTGCGGAATCAGGTTGTACGCCAGCTGGTAGGCAAACTTTTCTACCGTAGGCTCTTCGCCTTTCCGTATTTGTTCGTATTGCTTTACCAACTCGGCCATAGCCGTTGCGCCGGCTCCGCTGGATGCCTGATATGTAGCCACATGGATGCGTTTGATATGCGATAACTCTTCAATGGCCTTCAGAGCCACGACCATCTGGATGGTCGAACAATTGGGATTGGCAATGATACCGCGCGGACGGTTCAGCGCATCTGCCGCATTTACTTCGGGTACGACTAAGGGGACATCCTCATTCATACGGAAAGCGCTGGAATTGTCTATCATGACGGTTCCGTGTTTGGTAATCGTTCCGGCAAACTCAAGAGATGTACTGCCTCCGGCTGAAACAAAAGCCACATCAATTCCCTTGAAGTCGTCGTTATGTTTTAATTCTTTCACGGTGTATTGTTTACCACGAAAGGTATAAACACGTCCGTTACTACGGGATGAACCGAAAAGCACAAGCTCATCCACCGGGAAATCTCTCTCGTCGAGTACGCGCAGGAACTCTTGTCCCACGGCTCCACTCACTCCTACAATGGCTACTCTCATTTTGAGCGTTAATTAATTTGTTGTTTAAATTGAATGATCTATATTTGCATATTCTGTCAGGGTGCATTGCTTCCTGACAGGATGCAAATATAGATAATAATTATTAACTAAAATCGTTGACGATGAAACAAATCTTCCTTTTAGGAATGCTGCTCGCCCCACTTTGTGCAGTTCCACAGCTTAGCGAGTCTTTTTCCGGCCCCGAGGTTACTTCCAATAATCCCTGGGAGGGTGATGTGGATAAGTTCCGGATTCATGCTTCCGGGCAATTATACTTTGTCTCTCCTGCCGGTGAAACAGGGAGTGCTTCACTGGGTGTCCCTGTCTCTTCTGAAAAGAACATGACATGGGAAATGAAGGTGAAACTGGATTTTAAGTCTTCCAATGCCAATAATCTGAGAATCTATGTCATGCACGGTTCCGACTCCATCTACATTCAGGTGGGGAATAATGGCCGCCAAATTTCACTTTATGAAAAGGAAGGCGATAGTCCGAAACTGCGCATCAGCGGACGTAAGTCTTTATTGGATGAGCCTTATTCCTTTGTCTCCATTCGCCTGACCTTCGAAGAGGGGAATCTCTGGACACTCTATACCCGCCAGACAGGCGAGGCCGGCTTTTATTGCGAAGGCTCATATAAAATGAAATCTCCGCCCGATAATCCACAGGCTCTTATGATATTTACGTGCCGCTATATCAAAGGACGGATCAGTGAGTATTATATCGACGATCTGAAAGTGACAAATACAATAACCGCTCCCCCCGATCCCGAACCTGACCCCGAACCGGAGGAGGCTGCCGAACTGAACCTCTTATTAATAGAGGTACTGAATGAATCTGAATTGCAGTTGTTTTTCGACAGGCTTATTGACATCTCGGAAGCCATCTGTGAAATCGGAAACCTGGGCGAGGTTCCTATCTCGTATGGTCAGAATCAGAGTATTGTGAAGATACACATCCCCGAACCATTGGAAGACGGGTGCGAATATACCCTCACGCTGGAAGGCGTTTTCGATTTGAAGGGCCGATGGATTGCCGGACAAACATGGGTTATTGAATATGAAGAAGAAGAGGAGACCCCATCGGTTCAGCCTGCTGAGCCGGGGCAGGTGATTATCAGTGAAGTAATGGCCGACCCGAAAGGATCGGAGGCTTTTCCCGAAACGGAATATGTGGAATTGTGTAATGTATCCGAAGCCACTATCCCCCTCAAGGACTGGACATTCGTCTATGACGGAAAAGGGATTCGTATGGAAGGGCCTTCACTCCCGCCCGGTGGCTATGCCGTCCTTTACAGAGCCGGGAGAGCCATCCACGTAGAATCCCCTGCACAGGCTGTACCGATGGAGAAATTTCCTGCGGCATTGGCTAATAGTGGTAAGTTGCTGCAACTGGAAGATGCCGGAGGCTTGCTGATCGACGAGTTCTTTTATCCGAAAGCTCAGCCTGGTATTGCGTGGGAACGCTCCGGCGACGACGCCTACCTCTCGACAGATACCAGAGGAGGCACGCCCGGCTCCCCTAATTCCACTCCCGGAGAAAGCGGGCAACCGGAGATACCCCTGTCGGATGTCGTACCCGGCGAGATCGTATTCAATGAGTTATTGCCCGATCCTTTTTCCGGAGGAAGCGAATATATTGAGCTGTACAACCGCTCCGGTCGCGAGCTTTCCTTATCCGGACTCTCTCTTGCCGTCCGGGACACAGATGGGACACTCCGTACCTCTTACCCTCTGAGTGGTGTATCTTCAGTCGTGAACCGGGAAGGCTATGTCTTATTGACAAAAGACAAGGAGGCGGTCGCTGCTTTTTATCTGCTTTCTTCTCCGGAAGTGGTTTATGAATTGAAACTACCTGTGTTGGTGAACACGTCTTCCACCCTGGTATTGTTTCGTATGCACGATGGTGTGCCTATCGACGAGGTGACTTATTTCTCCGAATGGCATAATGTATTCTTAAAAAATCATAAAGGTGTAGCCTTGGAACGAATCAATCCTGATGGCAGGACCCAGGATGCGGATAACTGGACGTCGGCAGCCGGCACTGCCGGCTATGGCACACCCGGCTACCTCAACTCCCAGTTCTTAAAAGAAGGAACCGGTGATATAACCGGCATATCCCCTCCGGTGCTTATGGAAGACGGGCTTTATCGCATCGCTTACCATTTGGGAAGCTCCGGATACCGCTGCCGCATCAACATATATGATCTGACAGGCAGGCAGGTGGCGGAGATTGCGGATCATGAGTTGCCGGGTACTTCGGGAGAGTTTTTGTGGGATGGAACATCAGCTGCCGGAGACCGCTTGAAGTATGGGATCTACATTCTTTTTGCAGAATTATATAAGGCAGATGGCAGAAAAAAATACAATAAAATGGTTTTTCTGGTGCGGTGATGAATTTAATTTTACAACATTTGTTTCGACTAAAAAAAACGAAGTTCATTTTGTATGGAAATTTTCCTCTATATTTGTGGAATTATTAATAAAGAAAATGACGGACTGTTATGAATAAAATGTGCTTTAGTCTCCTTTTCTGGCTATTTACGCTGTTTGCTGTTTATTCTCAGCAGATAGCGATAAAGAATAATCTCGTCTATGATGCGACAGGCACGGTGAATATAGGAGGAGAGTATGCGATCAATAAAACCTTCTCGGTGAGTTTATCGGCAAATTACAATGGGTGGATGCTGAAAAAACCGTATGCGTGGAAACATTATCTGGTGCAACCGGAATTTCGTTACTGGTTACGGGAGAGTTTCAATGAGCATTATGTAGGTGTCCACCTCATGTATGTAGGCTTTGATATTGAACGGATGTCGTTGCCTTTTTTTGGTTTTACAAGAAGAAACTTATATAAGGAGGGGACAGCATACGGTGCCGGCCTTGCCTATGGCTATCATCTGTACCTGACTCCCCGTCTGAATCTTGAATTTTCACTCGGCGTGGGATACCTTCAATTAAAATACTATAAGTTCGATTATAAAGAGCAACAGGTCAACGATGCGCTTCACCATCTGATGAGGAGTTATATCGGGCCTACCCAAATAGGGGTGAGTGTAGTTTATATTATTAATTAACAGTACTATGAGGACTCTGTTTGTTTTAATTCTTAGTTTTATGTTGTTTAATGTGCCTGTTGTGCAGGCGCAGTTTGGAGAAGGCGTATCCATCAGATTAAACAGTGCTGTCCTGAAAGGGAATGCCTTGAACCTGGATATGGACGTCAAGATTGCGAAGATGCAGGTAGGAAGGTATGAAAGTTTATCCCTGAGATTTGTCTTGCGAGGTACAGGTAAAGGCCAGACATTGATTTTGCCTTCTGTTATTGTCAACGGCGCCAATAAACGGCATATGTTCGAACGGGCAGTTGCTCTTCATGGGCTGACGGCAGCTAAGAACGGCGCTTATGCCGTACTTAAAAATGACCCGGAGCTGATTCAGTTTCTTGCCTACAAACGTGCGGTTACTTATAACTCGTGGATGAATAATTGCCAGTTGTTACTTGTCGGAGAACTGAAAGATTATAACAATAATACAATACAAAGCTTTACCAGAGTAGTGCAGAAAAAGCTGTCAATCCGTCGCTCGACGACGATCCCGGCTAATAACAACGGCCAGCCTACGACGGTCAATCCTTCCAACCGACAGCCCGCTACCAACCGGCAACCCGCTACCCGACAGCCCACTACCGTCAATCCTTCCAACCGACAGCCTGCTGCTACCCGACCGCCTGCTTCCTCTGCGAATCCGGCCAACAGGCAAAATAATGCTGCTGCGAACCCTGCCAACAGGAGACCGATTGTCATTAATAACAAAAAATGATTGCTCAGGAGTCATCATAAAAGGATGCGAAATAAATAAGGTATAATAGTTAGTTTCACACAATCCCCCCATAGACTTTTAACGAAAAATTCTTCACTTCTTCACAGAAGATATAAGCAGCTGAATGATATAAAGTTAAGGAGTGAAGGATTTTTCGTTAAAAGTCTATGGGGCGTGTGTGTCGATATCTCCGGATTATTGTAACGTTTATTTCCTGACAACGCCTTATCGTTTATTTTGCACGTAGGGCGCGGGGTGATTTCCCCAAATTAGCGCGGCAGAAATGCGAGAAATTGGCTAAAGATTCAAATCTGTATTTATTGCTTATCTCTGTGATAGACAAATCGGTTGTAGTTAAATCAGTGTAAATATTCTGGCACTTCTGTTTGAGCATCCACTGATAAACAGGCTCGTCGAATGTCTCTCTGAATAATCGGCGGAAGGTGGGGACACTGTACCCCCCTAAGCGTGCAAAGGCCTCTACATCCTTGGCGCGTAGGTAATTATTCATGACGAAATAGCGGAAACTCCGGTTATGACTATGGATAGGAGCGTAAAAGGCCGACAATTCTTTAAGCGTATAATAACAATTCAGCAGGTAAAACAGCTCGGTTTGTTTGGCTTGTATATATTTCTCACAAAGCAGGTCATTCGATAATGCCACCTTCATCCCTTCAAAGAAAAGGCGCAAGGGCTCACACGTATGCATCACAACCGAAGGAGATACCGCTGTTTCCTCATAATTAAGTCCACTCTGAAAGCGTAAATCGCAGACATTTTGCAAGCGGTCGAACAGGAAAATAATACCCTCGACAGGCGTATGAATACGAAATTCTACGGATGAACCGGCCGGCTGAAGAAAGAAATTACCTTCGCGCAGGATTGTATCGGGGTGCTCATTGCTGTTTACCCATACTTCACCTTTCAGTAGAAAATAGATAATATTCTGTAAGCATCGTTCTTTCGGAATAAATACCCCCCTTGGATACTGCCGGAACCTGAAGACATCTTTCCGGAAATGTTCACAAGAGGCACAATCTGTATATTTGTTACATCTTTCAAACATGCGTCAGGTTTTTATCTTGATTCGTACGCCTTTTCTACTTTCATTATGGAATCGGTCCACAGCTGTTACCACGTAACGAAACTCACCTTCCTTTTCATTTTCCAGAAGATACGATGTTTTCTTTGTTATTGCCACAATGTGTACCGGATTGTTGATATCGATCTTTTCTTTTTTCTCAAACCGGTAAATTACAAAATAGTGGGCCGACCGGGGATTTTCGGGGTTCAGGCCGGCATTCCAATGCAGCCGGAGTCCTTCAGGCGTTCGTTCGGCCTGCAGGTTCTTCACTTCTTCCGGTAGGCGACGGTACAGATAGGTATAAGCAGGCAAGAGGGCCGGATAGCGGTGGTAATGTCCTTTGAGGCTATCTACTACACCTTTGTTGTTGCGGATAATTTCATTTGCCGGCCAGAAGCAATTCCCGTTGATATGCGGCAATTGCCTTTCGTATTGCATTTTGGATGTGAGCTGGCCGGCTTTCATCGTCCTGTCCACGTCTTGTCCGATATATAAATGCCTCTCGTATGCGTTGGCATCCCACCAGTTGATTAATGTCTCATAATCGGCGGAGGCGTGTCCGATCTCCCAGTATAGTTGCGGGACAGTATAGTCTATCCATCCCTGCTTCAGCCAATACAAGACATCGGCATACAAGTCGTCATAGTTTTGCAGTCCGTTGGTCTGGCTGCCCGATCCGTCCGGTGTACTTTTCTTATTCCGGTAAATACCGAAGGGGCTGATGCCGAAGCGGACCCAAGGCTTGGTCTGATGTATGGTATGGCTTAGTTCTTCGATAAGCCTGTTGACATTTTCGCGGCGCCAGTCTCCTCGTGTCTCTTTCGTATAACCCTGCTTCAGTCCATACTGTTCGAAGCTCCTGTCGTCGGGGAAAGGAAGGCCGGCTACTGGATAAGGATAAAAATAATCGTCTATATGAATGGCATCTACATCGTAGCGGCTGACAATATCTTTCACTACGCTACAGATAAACCGGCGATTCTGAGGTTGTCCCGGATCGAATACGATCTGGTTATTGTATTTAAGGAAGCGTCCCGGATATTGATGGATAATATGCGAATCGGCAAAAACCCTGCTTCCCGCAGCCCCTGCCCGGTAAGGGTTCAGCCATGCATGAAACTCCATGTTTCGCTTATGACACTCTTCGATAACGAATTGCATCAGGTCGAACTCTCCTTCGGGGGCTAATCCCTGCGTACCGGTAAAGAAGCGGCTCCAGGGCTCTAATTCCGATTTATAAAAGGCATCTGCCTCCGGGCGTACCTGTAAGATCACTGCGTTTATTCCGCAAGCCTGCAAAAGATTGAGCTTACTCACAAATTCCGCCTGCATCTGCTCCGGATTCATGCTTTTGTATTCATCCTGATAAACCGTTTGTATCCAGGCGCCGCGAAATTCACGCTTAGGCGGCAGGCCCGTTTTGTCTCTTAAAGGCAAGCGTGCAGCAGAACACCCCATCAATATGCATAGTATAATAACGGAGAACCGGGAAATGCTTTTGTTTACGAGTTTACCCATAATATTTTGATTACAAAGGTACGGTTTTATCTTTTATACAGTTGTATATATTTCACATTTAGTTTAAAAAAACGACTCCCACTTCAAGGAAAAAGAAGTGGGAGCGGGCGTCGGGCTTTGGTTCGAACGCTTAATCTGCTTTTTGTCGGAAAATTATTTACAAAGCATTTATCTTTAAGTTGCTGTAATTGTTTCCTTCGAACCGGATGACCTGGTCGCCTCCTCCGTTTATCCGGTAGTGGTGATCTACTTTATTCTCGACAGAGGAGTGTGTGATTTTCAGTCCATTGATGTTCACATTGCCATATTTCATATCTTCGGCAATTACATGGAAGGAGGCTTGTGGCGATATCGACAATTTCAGCGTACCATAGCGTGCTTCCGCATCTACGTGTTTAAAGCCGGCGTTTAGTTCCTTTAAAGTAAAGGTGCTATAATCCAGCGTGCCGATATTGAGTTCCTCTTTGATATAATCCACATTGGCATTGCCGTACTTACTCTCTATGGAGATGCTGTTTGCTTGCTGTATTTTTATATTCCCGTATTGGTTGTCGATATCGACTTTGCCGGCATTACGGATGTTGAGGTGGGAGTATTTGCTGTCGATGGATAAAGTCCGGGCATCTCTCAGCGTGACATTCCCGCAATAGGCCAGGTCCATTTTCAGGTCGCTGACATCCTCAATGTTGATATTGCTGTATCCAGCATCGATACTCAGGGGTTCGCTGAAGCTGCCGGCTTTGATATTGCCGTATTTCACCTCCAGTTCGCATTTACCTTCGTTTGTTTCGGGCAGATTGATATTGCCGTATCTCTGCGAAAGTTTAGCGGCAAGTCTGGGAGGCATACTGATGTAGTAGTCGATGGTGATCCGGTTGTTATTCCATCCTAGACTGTTCTTGAAGGAGGTCAGGGCGTAAACCGTATTCCCGCTCTTTTTCAATTCGATCTGCACCCTGTCTAATCCTTCCTGCGCCCGATTGTCGTTGTTGGCTTTCGACTCGACGACTACCCGGATAGCGACTTCATTCTGGTTCCAATGTGTCAGGGTAATACTACCATACTGGTTATCTACATTCAATTGTTCGCTCAAACCGACACTGAATGATTGATTGATTTCTTTTTTCTTCGAGCTGTCTGCATTTTCAGCCTGTCCGCCGGAGCTGATCAATAGCATCAGAAAGCCTGCCATCAGCCGGTAATGTGTTTTTATGTATCTTGTTGTCATAATATAAAAATGTAATTAATTGTGATAATTGATATTGACTATGTGTTCCATTTGTGTCAGCATAAAATTCAGGCTTCTCAGGCTATTGCTGTAATGCTGGTTCATTGCGAATACGCCGGCGTCGGAGCAGGGTAAGGAAGGGAGTATCATTGCTTCGAAATCGTATGTTGTCTGAATGACCTGTTCGGTTTCTTTCATCAGTTCGATGCTTCCGGGTGTTTCCCTGCCGGCGCATAAGTCTTTGATTTGCGCTTCCACTTCATACATCTGCATCTTGTAATACAAGCGCAGTTCTTCTATTTCTTCTTCGGCTTCGCAGGTGAACAGGGCAGGCTGTTGGTGGGTATCCTTCCGTTCGCTTTGTATTTTCAGGAAGAAGCATAGTCCGATGCCTGCCGCTATGCTTATGCTCCAAAGGCTGAGTCGCCGGATTTTCTTTTTTCTTTCGAGTTTTTTTCTGAAACGTCCGAAGTGTCCTTCCGGAAGAAGGTCTTCATCGAAGGCTTCTCTGTTTTTGCCGATGAAATCTTTTAGCTTGTCCATATTAATTGGCTTTTATTATTTCCAGTAATTTACGTTTGGCCCGGAGGTACTGGGTGCGTACGCCTGAGGGCTGTATTTTCAGTATAGAGGCTATTTCCTCCGTATCATATCCATCAAAGAGGTAGAGCGAAATCACGATCCGGTATCCGTCCGGCAGTTTCTGTATGCCATTTTTTATCCGGGCAACAGCATATTGGATAGTCTCTTCTTCCGGCTCCTCTTCTTCGTCCGGTTCTGCGGGATAATTAGGCGGAACGTCTTCCCACACCAGGGTTTGCCGCCTCACATAATCAATGGCCGTATGAATCGCTATGCGATGAATCCAGGCTTCGAAGTTCTGCTCGTTCCGGTATTGCTCCAGATGGGTAAATACTTTCAGGAAAGCATCCTGCATGGCTTCTTCTGCTTCCATTCTGTTCCCCGTAATACGCAGGCAGGCCAGATACAGTCGTTGCGCGTATTTTGTGTAAAGAGCTAATTGTGCCGATTGCTTCCCACGGCGACAAGCCTCAATCAGGTATGCGGTTGATTCGTCCATTTGTTTATATAAACGAATGGAGGCAGGCAAACGTTGCGTCGGCAGGGCCGGCACACACAAAAAAAGAAAGGCATCATCGCGACGCCCCTCTCTCTGAACTAAATGATAAAAATAAAAGTTATGTGGGAAGGTGTTATTCCAAATACTCAAGATTGATTTTATCAATATTTAGTTCCGGCTCAGTTTCGGCATATTTTCCTGAGTTATATTTTTTTTCATATTCTTTTATTCCGTCGAATGTGTTGACTTTAATCTTCAGGCTCACATCTTTCCCTCCGGTGCCTATTTCCGATAAGTCGAAGGCGACGAATCCATTGGTTAAGTGCTGGGATTCATCCCCGAATGCGTGATGACGGAACTCCACCCGGTAAGATGTCTCCTCGTCTGCCGCTTCGTCGCGGATGAGGTTGACAAAATGTTTGACCCTCCCGCTGAAATACGCTTTAAAGTGGATATTCAAAAATCCGTCGCCTACCCACATTGCCACTATCCTGACAGGGTCCTTACCGTAGATGGCGTCGTTTTCTTCTCCTTTGTTTTCGGCAATCTGCTTGGTAAGGATGGTGTCGAGCCGGTTTAGTTTAATCGCATGGTCGTAGCCATTGAAATGGTCGCCCAGTACGGTATAATTGATTTGAACGCGCTGGGGCCTTTCCGGCTGATAATAAATAGAAAGGGGAGCTGCCGGCCAGAGCGATGTGCTGTCGTCTAAAGTAAGATAAAAAGAGTTGTCGCTTAAGGGCCTTGCCGTAGCTATAGACAACCACATATCGTCTAACGAATAAGCATCATCGTCCATATTACATGAACTGAATGTCAATGTAAGGGTACATAATATCATCCCCACTGCTGCAGAAAATATTTTCAACGTCTTCATAGAATTAAATATCAACGTCTTCATAGAATTAAATATCATTACATAAATTTGTCTGTAAAGAAGAAGATGACACGCAGCTCCGGAATGCTGCAAGGGGGAAGCATAAAAAAAGTTAATGTCCGGAGAGCATTTCGATCAGATGGAAGGCCGTGCGCCGCGAGGCGCCGGGAGCGCCCAGAATACGGATCACTTCGTCGTAGCCACTGAGCATCTGCCCGCGGTAGCCGGGTTCCCGGAGTATTTTCCCCAGCTCGGCGTGGATCGCTTTCCCGGAGAAACGGTCGGCGAATAATTCCTGCACCACTTCCCTGCCGGCAATCAGGTTGACTAAAGAAATATAAGGGGTATGGAAGAAGTGACGGAAGACGAAACCGGTCAGTTTAGCCAGGGGAGTAGCATAACAAACCACCTGCGGCACGCGGAACAGGGCCGTCTCCAGCGTAGCCGTGCCCGAAGTGACTAAGGCCGCCCAGCTGTGATGCAGCAGGGGATAGGTTTTCCCGAATACGATTTTTGCAGGATACGCCTGCATAAACAAGTCGTAGTACGCCTGGTCTATCCCCGGCGCTCCGGCAACGACAGGCTGGTAACCGGGATAGGCAGCGGCTGCTTTCAGCATCGTGGGGAGGTTGTCTTTGATTTCCTGCCGCCGGCTTCCGGCAAGCAGGGCGATGAGGGGTTTATCCGGGGAAAGCCCTTCGTCGCTCAGAAAGCTGTCGGCTGCCCCTGCCTGTCGTTCGCGGTAGTGCGCCACCGAATCGACGGTAGGATTCCCTACATAATCTACCGCATAATCCAGACTCTGATAGAACGCTTTTTCGAAGGGCAGGATGCAGAACATACGGTCAACATACCGGCGGAAGTCTTTGATGCGGTATTGCTTCCACGCCCATATCTTGGGCGAAATATAATAGCAGACAGGGAGTTTCAGCTGCGTCTTCGCGTATCTGGCCATCCTGAGGTTGAAGCCGGGGTAGTCGATCAGGATCAGTACGTCGGGGCTGTAGCGGCGTATATCCTCGCGGCAGGTCTGCATAGTGCGCAGGATGGTACGCAGGTGAAGCAATACCGGCCCTACGCCCATGAAGGCCATTTCGCGGTAGTGCCTGACCAGCGTACCTCCGGCAGCCTGCATCAGTTCGCCTCCCAGAAAGCGGAAATCAGCTCCGGGGTCTTCCCTTTTCAGTTCCGCCATCAGGTTCGAGGCATGTAAGTCGCCGGAGGCCTCTCCGGCAATGAGGTAGTATTTCATCCGAGTTCTCCCTGGTCAACCAGCTTAAGGATCAATTCGCCGAACAGGGTATTCGCCCATGCAAACCACTTGCGCGTGAAGCGTGAAGCATCGTCTTTATGGAAGGATTCGTGCATGAAACCGGTACCTCCATCCGTATCACGGAGTGTCTGAATGCAGTAGCGTATCTCATCGGAATCGGCAGAGGTGGCAGCCCGCATGATGAGGCTCATCGGCCAGATGTAATCGAACCCGATATGAGGCCCGCCTATGCCCTCGGCTGCTTTCCCTTTGAAGAAATAAGGATTCGAAGGACTTAATACGAGGCGGCGGGTATGCTGGTACACCGGGTCGCCGGCATCCACGCAGCCCAGGAAAGGCAAGGCCAGCAGGCTCGGCACATTGGCGTCGTCCATGCAGACATAGTTGCCGAACCCATCTGCTTCGTAAGCATATACTCTTCCGAACCTGGGGTGTTCAATGATACCGTATTGGTTGATGGCGGCTTCTACTTCGTCGGCCAGCGCTTCGCAACGCCCGGCCAGCCCGGACTTATCTGTTACTTTGCGGATGATTTCAGCGGCCTGGCGAAGCGAGGTGACGGCAAACAGGTTGGAAGGGATCAGGAAACCAAACAGGCTCGCGTCGTCTGAGGGGCGGAAGCACGAGACAATCAGTCCGACGGGTTTTACCGGACTTCCCCAACCGTCGTTCAGCAGTGTATCCCCCTGCCGGTTGGTGGTGCGTGTAAACGTATAAGGGCCCGGGTTGTCCTTGCGCTGCTGCTCTCTGAAGGTTTTCAGTATGTTCTCTATGGCTGCTGTCCAGCGGTCGTCGAAGACCGAGGTATCGCCCGTTTCCTTCCAGTAATGATAAGCCAGGCGGATGGGGTAGCAGAGCGAGTCAATTTCCCATTTGCGTTCGTGCAGTTCTTTCTTCATTGCGGTATGGTCCGATTCCCATTCGCTCCCTGTCGGGCCGTCGTTGAATGCATTGGCATAAGGGTCTGTCAGGATGCATTCCGTCTGCCGGTTGATGACGCCGGCCAGCATCATCTGCAGCGCCTTCTCCCGGCGTGCCAATGCCACGTAAGGGTAAACCTGTGCGGACGAATCGCGCAGCCACATGGCATGAATATCTCCCGTGATCACGAAGGTATCCGGTCGCCCGTTTTTCAGCCTGTATTCGCAGGTGGTATCCAGTGTATTGGGATAACAGTTTTCAAACATCCAGGCCAGCTTGGGGTCTTTGATCCGTTTTTTGTAGCCGGCAATGGTCTCATCCACTATTTTTGATACAAACTTCCGCGCTTCCGGAGCGGGGCGCTTCGTTACAAAGCTGTCGCTTCGGCCGGCCTTCGTTGCAGGGGTTCCGGCGCCGGATGCTGCATAGACCTGCTGTCCGGCCATCAGTCCGGCCAGAGAAAAAGCTCCTGATTTCAGAAAATTACGTCTTGTCGTCATGTCATTATACATAGGTTAAATAAAAATTCAATCCACAAAACTACATGAAAAACCCGGGTTTTCCAAGCACGTGAAATAAAAATCAAGACCACCCCTGTCAGACACAATCCCCATAGATTTTCGACGAAAAATCCTTCACACCTTCACAGAGGATATAAGCAGCTGAACGATATAAAGTTAAAGTGTAAAGGATGGGGATCTTATCCTTCACACTCATCACCCTGCCTTCAAGCTGGACAAATCGGCGGTAGGACAATTGTCTGGGAAATTCATCCTTTAAGTACTTCCCCACATAAAAGAGGTAGTAGTGTTTGAAATTACGAAAACTCCCGAAATGGAAACATAAAAGCAGACCGACAGAGCGTAAGCGCGTTATTCACTTCTGCGCCTGCGTTCAGCAGGGTCTAATAGCCGGCTTGCAGCGTCGCCACCGCGACCCGAACAGAAAAAATCCCCGCTCAAAAAGTCAAGTTCGACAACCTGAGCGGGGATTTTATTTCCCGCCGAGCCTCATTCCTTGCTCCGAGCGGGGGCGTTTTCGCTTTTTGTGACAACGTCCTTGCTTTTTGTGACAGCATCCTCGCTCCGAGTGAAGACATCCTCACTTTTGTGAAGACATCCTCATTCCGAGTGAAGACATCCTCGCTTGGAGTGAGAAATTCCTCGCTCCGAGCAAGGATTTCCTCGCTTTTACTGACAGCGCCCCCGCTTTTGGCGACAAAATGGCAGTTTTCGGTTTGAGCGGTGCAGTTTTTCGTGCAGCCACCAGAAGACGATAAACAGCGTGATGACATTGTTTTCTGTTTTATTTAAAAGCGGTTTATTTCATTATTGCCAGCACCACTTCCTTTATATTTACTTTTCGCAGAATTAAATTTATACCTCAATGTTAGTTCAACTTCACGGCTATCGAAACGATTAAATTGATATAATTCCATTTGCTCGTTATATAATAAATTCCCCTCTTTGCGCCCTTTAAAAATATCGTGTCCTTTCAGTTCTACACGAATCCGCTCATCAAGGAACGACTTGGTAAGTCCGATATTTACAACAAACGCATTTTCGTTTAAATAGA
>JAISZA010000204.1 GCA_031269535.1 Tannerellaceae bacterium | reverse complement strand
TTTGGAGTGTCGTCCGGCACGCTGGGCCAGGAGGTTACGATACTTCTTCACCTCTTCGTTCCAGCTTACAACGAAATTGTAGGGGATGTTCCCGTGGAGTTCGGGCGTGAATTCTGTCGTGCCATCGTCGGCAAAACTGCCCTGTAAGATGAGTTTCTTGTACTTGCTCAGCAGGTTGTAGAGGTTGACGGTCGCTTTTTGCTTGGCGGCGGCAGGCTGTTTCTGCGAGCCTTTCACCACGTCTATCAGTCCCGGGTGTGGATGAAAATCCCGGCCCGAACTATTACAATCCGAAGTATTACCCCGTACTGGAACCCGTACTGGATGACGAGGGCAAGCAGATCGGCGAGCATGTGCAGCCCCTGAATGGTACGGATTTGATTCTGGTTGTCAAATAAGCCACCCTACCTGCCATACGGATGAGGCGATATCAAAAGTCCCGGCTTTCCCAGTCCGGGACTTTTTTTGTTTTCTCTTTTTTCCCGGGCGCCCTTGCGCCTTTTTTGTAAATAATGAAGTACATTTGTGGAACGATTACTTTAAATTCATTTGCTAATGAAGGCCACGATGTGTGAATTTGAATGGATAATGGTTAAACGTATGAACGTATGAATAAAGAAGCTTTTTTTACACCGGAAGAAAAACAGTTGTTTTTCTCTAAATACAGGCAATTACTACGCACAGTGTATCCTTTTTCGGAAAAAAATGATATCCGCAAGATGAGGGAATTGATGCAGCGGGTGATTGCCCGGGATTGTTACGGACGGGATAAAAACGGGATTAACGGGCTGCTGCGCAACATCGACACTGCCCTGATAGCCGCCTGCGAGATCGGACTGAAACGCACGCCCGTCATGGCGCTTCTCCTGTATCGCCCCGCCTTGAAACAACTGATCTCGACGGAAGAAATAGAGAAAATATTCGATGCCGACGTTGCCCGGATCATCTCCCGCCTGCTGAAGACATCCGACCTGTACGCACGCAATACGGCGGTTGATTCCGAAAATTTCCACCGGCTCCTGTTTTCTTTTGCCGAAGATGTCCGGGTGATCCTCCTGATGATTGCCGACCGGCTCTATCTGATGCGCGCAGGGAAGAGATTAGTCAACCCCGAAGACCGCCAACACCTGGCTTACGAGGCTTCTTACCTCTATGCCCCCCTCGCACACCGCCTGGGGCTTTACGCCATCAAAGGAGAACTGGAAGACCTCTCCCTCAAATACACCGAACCGGAACAGTTTAATTTTATCAAAGATAAACTGAGCGAAACCAAGCGTTCGCGCGATGCCTACATTGCAGAGTTCATCGGGCCGGTGAAGAAAAAACTGCAGGAAGAAGGCTTCAGCTTTGATATCAAAGGGCGTACCAAATCCATCCACTCTATCTATAATAAACTGAAAAAGCAGAATATTGAGTTTGAGAATATATACGATTTGTTTGCCATCCGCGTCATTCTCGACAAACCCTTCGACTCGGTAGAGAAAGAGCGTTCGGAATGTTGGAGGGCATTTTCCGTCATTACCAATATGTATCAGCCTAATCCCAAACGCATGAAAGACTGGATATCCATCCCTAAAAGCAATGGATACGAAAGCCTGCATACCACCGTCATGGGGCCGCAGAACCGCTGGGTAGAAGTGCAGATACGCACCAGGCGCATGGACGAAATAGCCGAGCGGGGACTGGCTGCCCACTGGAAATACAAGGGAGTGAAAGAAGAAACCGGACTCGATGAGTTCCTGACCAATGTGCGTATGGCGCTGGAATCGAAAGATACCAATCCGCACGATTTGATGCGAAACTTCAGGATGGACCTTTACAAGGATGAGATATACGTATTTACACCTCAGGGAAAACTGATCAAACTACCGAAAGGGGCGACTGTGCTCGACTTTGCCTTTGCCGTTCATACCGGATTGGGAAGCAAATGCGTCTCAGCCAAAGTAAACGAAAAAAATGTACCGATACGCCATATCCTGAGCAACGGAGATACCGTGAAGATACAAACCTCGCCCACCCAGTCGCCCAAACGGGGATGGCTGTCTTTTGTCGCTACCTCCAAAGCACGCATCAAAATCAAACAGGCCCTGAGAGAAGAAGCAGCCAAAAACGCCGACTTTGCCAAAGAATTGCTGCAACGACGCTTCAAGAACCGGAAAATAGAACCGGACGAAGGTGTGTTGATGCGCTATATCAAAAAGAAAGGCTATAAAACAGTAACCGACTTCTTTTTAGACCTGGCCGACGAACGGCTCGACCCCAACCAGGTGATCGAAGATTATCTGGAACTGGAACGGAAAGAGAAGGAAGCCACCGAAGCCGGCGAAGTGCGCAGCGCTGAAAACTTCGTCGCTACCACGGAAGCAGAAGAGATATCTACCCAGCAGGACGTATTGGTTATTGATAAGAATCTGACGGGAATAGATTATAAATTAGCCAAATGCTGCAACCCTGTCTTTGGCGACGATATCTTTGCCTTTGTCTCTACCCAGGGAATAAAGATACACCGGAAGAACTGCCCCAATGAGCCGGAGATGCGCTCGCGCTTCGGATATCGCATTGTGGATGCCCGCTGGAGCGGAAAAGGAGTCAACGACTACATTGTCAACCTGCTGGTAAACGGACGCGACGATATTACCATCGTGACCAACATCACGTCCGTCATCGGTAAGGAGAAAGGAGTAGCCCTGCGTTCGTTCACCATTGATTCCGTCGATGGCTTCTTCCAGGGTAATTTCGGGGTATTGGTAAAAGATTCCAATTCACTGGCCCAGCTGATCGGGAAGATAAAAAACACCAAAGGCGTCAGTTCGGTTGTTCGCCTGGACAGCAGGCAGACAGGCCCATCTGCTTAGCCTTCTGAAACATAAACGCGCGGGCTGCCTCGTATTCATTCGGGATCAGGCCGTCGAGGATGGCATTCTTGATGGCCTCTTTCAATACGCCCACGGGACGGGAAGGGGGGAGGCCGAATGTCGTCATTATCTCTTCGCCGGAGACGGGAGGCTGAAAATTGCGTATCCTGTCTTTCTCCTCTATTTCGGCCAGCTTTCCGCGTACCAGGCGGAAATTATTCAGGAAGCGTCTGACCTTTTCCGGGTTCTTACTGGTAATATCGGCTTCGCACAGCATCATTAAATCGTCGATATCGTCGCCGGCATCGAACAGCAGGCGACGGATAGCCGAGTCGGTCACTTCGTCGTCCGACAGGGCGATGGGGCGCATGTGGAGGTTCACCATTTTCTGTACATACTTCATCTTTTCGTTCATCGGCAGCTTCATCTTCCGGAAAATACCGGGAATCATCCGTTCGCCTATAAAGTTATGATTATGGAAAGTCCAGCCCAGGCGATTGTCCCAGCGTTTGGTATGGGGCTTGGCGATGTCGTGGAAGAGGGCGCTCCAGCGGAGCCAGAGGTTATCGGTATGGCGGCTGAGGCGGTCGAGTACCATCAGGGTATGTGCGAAATTATCTTTATGCCCGATGCCCTCTTTCGTCTCCACTCCTTTCAGGGCGCTGAGTTCGGGAAAGATAAGGGGCAGCAGCCCCGAGAGGTCGAGCAGTTCGAATCCGACGGAGGGACGGGGCGAGAGGATGATTTTATTCAGCTCATCCACAATCCGTTCTTTCGAGATGATAGCGATGCGTTCCTTGTTTCGTTCGATGGCCTCGAAGGTTGCGGCTTCTATAAAAAAGCCCAGTTGGGAAGCAAAACGGATGGCGCGCATCATACGCAACGGGTCGTCGCTGAACGTGATGTCGGGATTGAGAGGGGTGCGTATCGTTTGATTCGCTATATCCTGTATGCCTCCGAAAGGGTCGGTTAATTCGCCGTAGCGTTCGCGGTTGAGACAAAGGGCGATGGCATTGATGGTGAAGTCGCGGCGGTTCTGGTCGTCTTCCAGCGTTCCGTTTTCCACGATAGGTTTGCGGCTGTCGTGCGTGTACGATTCTTTCCGGGCGCCGACGAACTCCAGTTCCCAGTTCCGGGTCTTCACCTGTGCCGTACCGAAACTCTTGAATACCGTCACTTTGGCGCTTCTTCCCATCCTACGGGCAACTGCCTGAGCCAGTTCAATCCCACTCCCGATGCTTACGATATCAATATCTTCAGAGGGGCGGTTTAAAAAGAAATCGCGCACATAACCGCCAATCAAATAGACATCTACTCCCATTTCGCCGGCTACTTCCGACACCACATTAAAAGGCTCTCTCCAATCCCAATCCATTTTATTCGTTCGATTGTCTGTTTCAGGCTACAAATTTAGAGAAAATTTACGAGAATGTAAGACAAGCCTCCCAAAGGGGGGTGCATTTCAAATTGTCGCATCGCCATTACGGGGCGTCATTGCGAACCCGGAGGGTGAAGCAATCCAGAGCGGGCACCCTGGATTGCTTCGTACCTCGCAATGACGGAAATTGCCGGCGGACATAATTATGCTGCCCTTTCAGGGCGCCTACCGGATTATTCCGTTTTATACCCAGGGCGTTGCCCTGGG
>JAISZA010000192.1 GCA_031269535.1 Tannerellaceae bacterium | reverse complement strand
AAGGACATACACCGCAAAACCTGAAGTGCTGCTTTGCCTTCCATCTGGAACTTGCAAACAGCGGAGACATGCGTAAAGTGGACTGGAATAAATACAAATAGATTACAAATCCCCATAGATTTTTAGTCAAAAGTCTATGGGGAATGTGTCGTATATTCTGCCGCTCCGGATTGTTTCGTTCCTCACAAGGACGTTTGCTCCCGTCTGATTTTTTCCGGGATGGGAGCAAATAAAAATCGGACGGGTGCAAAATCAGCCTGTACAGGCTTTTATAAGAGGAAAATAAAGATGGGAATATAATCTTTCAGTTTTATTTTCAGCTTACGCAGGGCAATAGCCATCTGGCCTTCGATGGTATTGGTAGAGATATTCAGCCGTGCGGCTATTTCCTTATGACGGAGCCCTTCCAGGCGGCTGAGGATGAATATTTCCCGGCACCGCTCGGGCAGCGAATTGATGGCATCTGTAATGACGGCTTCTGTTTCTTCCCTGGAAAGCTTGTTTTCATCGAGTACCTGCAGCGAATATAATTTCAGTTGCATTTCTTTTTCCTGCAAATCCGACAGAGGTTGTTCTTTTTGTCTGAATTGTGTTTGTTTACGCAGGTAATCGATACATCTGTTTTTGACGGACATAAAGAGGAAGGCATTCATATTGATCAATGAGTCGATCGTATCCCAATGCTCCCACAGATGGAGGAAAACATCTTGTACGATGTTTTCCGCATCCTGCCGGGAGGAGACGTACGTTTGCGAAAAACGCACTAACTTAGGATAATAGACAACATATATCTTTGAAAAATCTTCTTTACTGGCTTTGACTGTTGATATAAAAACCATAAAAGCATAATTTTTCGATAAAGATAGAGATTAGAATAAATTTATCGGATGTTCCTGCCAAAAAACTGTTTCAAAATTCAAAAAAAACAGAGGAAAAACATCAGAGGATGAGCTGGTGGCTCCTGAATACTTTCCGGATAGCTTCCAGCGCAAAATCCAGCTGCGCCTGTGTATGTGTGGCCATGAGCGAGAAGCGTATCAGGGTATCGGTGGGAGCTACGGCGGGGCTGACTACGGGATTGACAAATACGCCGAGATCGAATAATTCGCGGACGATAAGAAATGTCAGGTCGTTATTGCGTATGTACAGCGGGATAATGGGAGTAGCCGTATCTCCTATCTCACATCCCATATTGCGGAAGCCTTCCAGGGCATAGCTTGTCAGTTTCCACAGATGTTCAAGGCGTTCGGGCTCACTCAGGAGGATATCGAGTGCGGCAGAGGCCGCAGCCGTAGCTGACGGCGTATTGCTTGCGCTGAATATATACGAACGCGAATGGTGGCGGAGGTAATTGATTGTCTCTTTGTTGGAAGCAATAAAGCCGCCAATGGAAGCCAGTGATTTGCTGAATGTCCCCATGATCAGATCGACATCCTGCGATACGCCGAAATGGTCGCACGTACCACGCCCCTGATTCCCCAGAACCCCGATACCGTGTGCTTCGTCCACCATCACGCTGGCATTATATTTCTTACTCAGGGCAACGATTTCGGGCAGCCTGGCAATATCGCCTTCCATGCTGAACACGCCATCGGTAACGATCAGCTTCAGTTTATCGGGCTCGCATTTCTGGAGTTGTTTCTCCAGCGAATCCATGTCGTTATGTTTGTATTTCAGTTTGTTGGAGAAAGAAAGGCGATGTCCTTCGATGATGGAGGCATGGTCTAACTCATCCCATATTACATAATCTTCGCGCCCGGTAAGGCAGGATACGACACCCAGATTGACCTGGAAACCGGTAGAATACGTCATCGCTTCTTCTTTCCCGACAAATCTGGCCAGGCGTTTCTCAAGTTCTATATGTATATCTAATGTACCATTCAGGTGGCGCGAGCCGGCACAGCCTGTGCCATATTTACGGATGGCTTCAATGGCTGCTTCTTTTACTTTCGGATGATTGAGTAAGCCTAAATAAGCATTCGATCCGAACATTAATACTTTTTTTCCGCTGATTTGAACTTCAGTGTCCTGATCGCTTTCAATCATCCGGCCATACGGGTAGATCCCGGCAGCCATAGCTTTCTGCGGAGCATCGTACTTAGCTAATTTCTGTTGTAATAGTGTCATGTCAGTAAGTTCTAACGAGAATAAGTCCCTCATTTATTTTTATCAGATAGTCTGGATTTACCGTATTTTCGAGTCGAATCCGGCGGCAAAAATAGTAAAAAAATCACTTATTATGGCAGATATACTTCAAAAGTTTCATAAAAGCATTACTTTTGCCGTTGAAGTAACTGTGAACAAGATAGATATTAAGTGGGGAAATGAATAATCAACAATTTGACATACAGGCAATCATAAATCCTATATCGGGCAGAGGTTCCAAACGAAAGATACCCAGGATGATAGAAGACATGGCCCGGGCAAAGGGCTATTCGCTGAATATCTCGTTTACCGAATATCCGGGTCATGCCGCCGTGCTTACACAGCAGGCTCTCAGCCGGGGAGCAAAATATATTTTTGCCGTCGGAGGGGATGGGACGATAAATGAAGTGGCTACGGCAATGATGTATTCCGATGCCGTTCTGGGAATTATCCCCAAAGGCTCCGGAAACGGCCTGGCAAGAGAACTGAATATCCCCATGGATACCAGGCGGGCTGTTGACGTGATGGCCGGAGGACATATTATTACGATTGACGGGTGCAAAGCAAACGACCGGGTCTTTTTTACAACCTGTGGCGTAGGCTTCGATGCCGCAGTAAGCCATAAGTTTGCAGGAGAGAAACGCAGAGGCTCGCTTACGTATGTAAAAAATACAATAGAAGAGTATCTTAATTATAAACCCGAAGTATATGAGCTGCTTATCGAAAACCAGTCCATCAAGGAAAAGGCTTTTTTAGTGGCCTGCGCCAATGCTTCGCAGTACGGGAATAACGCTTACATTGCGCCTCATGCCAATATCCAGGATGGTAAGATGGACATTACCATCCTCTCACCTTTTACTCCCCTGGATATTGCACAGCTTGCTTTTCAATTGTTTACCAAACAATTAGAGAAAAACAGTAAAATAAAAGTGATCCAGGCAACTCAACTTACCATCCTGAGGCAAAAACCGGGTATGATGCATTTAGACGGAGAGCCTGTCATCTCGGATGTCCGGATAGAGGTGAGTGTTATCCCCAAGGCGCTGAAGGTGCTTACGCCGGAAACAGTCTCTTTTACGCGCGAAGTCAGGTATTTTTTCAGCCAGGTGACGGATTTCTTTGACAAGAAACGTGCCGAATTATTCAAATCTTCCCTGAAACCGGTCTCTTCCCTGCGCCGCCAGGTAAGCAGGAAGCTAAGGCCTGATTCCTGATGAAGACACCCATCCTGATCAGGCCTGTTGCAGATTCAAAACTTTTGTTTCAAGGTAAATGCTTCCAGATCAGCCTTGTTTTCCACTGCTTTCACAAATTCAAGGAAGTGGGCGCTTGCATTATGTGAGGCGATGGCGCTTTGCGATTTCCAGTTTTCGATAAAAGTAAACCGCAAAGGGGTATTGATATCCTCAAATACATCGTAAGAGATATTGCCTTCCTCCTGGCGGGTTGCTTTTACCACAGCCTCAATGGCGGTGAGCAGTTCGTCTTTAAACTCAGGATACACGGTAATATTGGCTATAATAGTCAATGATTCGGCAGTATTCACTTCCGCCGCTGTTTCTTTCTCTTTCACGGCCGAGGTACAGGAAGCGAATAATAAAACCGAACAGAAAACGCTGAATAACACACTACTTTTGATTCCCTTTTTCATAACAAATCTTTTTTTTAATGGGTGATACAATAAATTTATTTTAACTACGACAAAGATACGAATAAATAGTGAATAGTGAATAACGAATAGTGAATAGCGGGTGCATTTCGGGCTCCGGAAGTTTTTCCGGGCTGAAAGCCCGGTATACCCCAGCCCAGGGCAACGCCCTGGGTTCCCGGGTTCCGGTGGCAACGCCCCGGGTATAAAACGGAATAATCCGGTACGCGCCCTGAAAGGGCAGCCTAATGATGTCCGCAGATAATCTCCGGCTGCATATTCAATCTCCGGAACCTATATCGTTTTTTCTGCTTTCACGGTTACCCAGCGGTTTTTCTCTGACGACGAGAGGCAGGTAAGCCCGTTTTTGCTGCATTCTTCCTGTATGGCGGGGATATCTTCGGTGTAGAAGCCACTCATGAAAAGGGTAGCGCCCGGCTTCATGCACGGTGCATAGTGCCGGATGTCATTCAGCAAAATGTTGCGGTTGATATTGGCAAAGACGAAATCGAACGTTTCGGCAGCGGGCAATTGTTCGGCTCCGCCCCGTATCACCTGTATATCGCCGGTATGATTCAGGCATTTGTTTTCGAGGGCGTTGTTATACGCCCATTCATCAATATCGATGGCTACTACCGGCGAAGCGCCCTTCATCGCGGCAAGGATAGCCAGTATGGCTGTGCCGCAGCCCATATCCAGCACGGCCTTGTCCGATACGTCTGAGCGGAGCATTTCGAGGAGCATCAGGTAAGTGGTTTCGTGATTGCCCGTTCCGAACGCCATCTTCGGATGGATGGTAATATCGTATGTATATCCCGCTTTTACTTGATGGAAGGAGGCATGGACGACACATTCGGTGCCGATTTCTATCGGCCGGAAATAATTTTTCTCCCATTCTTCGTTCCAGTCTGTCGCTTCTATATAGCGCTTGGTAAAACAGACCGCCACATCTTCCAGCGGAAAAGAGGCGAGTGCAGCCTCCAGTCGTTCCGCATCATGCTCCTTCTCCGGAATATACCCTTGCAGTCCCTCCGCAGTTTCCATAAAGCTCTCGAATCCGGCCCCGCCCAGTACGGCGCTCAGTACGGCGTTGATTATGTCCGGTTCAAAGGTCGCGGCGTAGGTAAACGTATATTCGTAATAATTCATTTTCCTGCCTGCTTCTCTTTTATTTTCAGGAAGGGGATAGTCAGGAAGACTGGTATTCCGCTAATCAATACCCAGATAAAAAACGCCTGATATCCTATCATCTCCTGTATCCAGCCCGAGACCATTCCCGGAATCATCATTCCTAAAGCCATGAATCCGGTACAGATAGCATAATGCGAAGTTTTATACGCTCCGTCGGAAAAGAGCATCAGGTACATCGTATAGGCGGTAAAGCCGAAGCCGTATGCAAACTGTTCGAAGCCTACGCAGACATTGATTATGAACAGATTGTCAGGCAGGGCATACGCCATATACACATAGACCAGATGAGGAATAAACAGCGAGAGCGCCATCGGCCACATCCAGCGCCTCAGCCCGCCGAACCGGGAAATAACGATTCCGCCCAGGATACCACCCAGCATCAGCGACAAGACACCCACCGTCCCGTAGGTACCCCCCAGTTCGGCCGTAGAAAGCGCCAAACCACCTTTTTCTCTCCCATCCAGCAGGAAGGGAGAAGCCAGCTTGACCAGCTGCGATTCGCCCAGGCGGTAAGTCAGCATAAACAGAAGCGCCGGTACGATGCCCTTTTTGCGGAAGAAATCGACAAAGGTACTGACAAAATCCCGGAGGATGGTACGGGGAGTGACTCCGCTCCGCTGCCTGTCTTCCTCCGGAAGCGGGAGGATGAACCGGTGCCAGGCGCAGGCAAGGATAAATATACCGGCCAGCACCAGAAAGACAATGCTCCACGCATAAGGAATCCGCCCGGTACGGACTTCGAGAAAGCCGGCCAACATCACCAGCAGACCCTGTCCGGTCACCATCGCGATGCGGTAAAAGGTATTGCGTATCCCGATGAAAAAAGCCTGATCCGCTACCGGTAAGCCCAGCATATAAAAGCCATCGGCAGCAATATCGTGCGTAGCCGAACTAAAGGCCATCAGCCAGAAAAAAGCCAGCGAAGCCTGCAGAAAGAAATCGGTGGGAATCGTAAAGGCAATGCCCGCCATACCGGCGCCAATCAGCAACTGCATGGAGTATATCCACCAGCGTTTGGTCTTGATCAGATCAACGAAAGGCCCCCAGAAAGGTTTTATCACCCAGGGCAGGTACAGCCAGCTGGTATATAAGGCTATGTCGCTGTTCGACAAGCCTAAGTTCTTATACATAATGACGGATATCGTCATGACGGCCACATAAGGCAGTCCTTCTGCAAAATAAAGGCTGGGAATCCAGACCCAGGGAGTACGTGGTTTCATATTTATTGAAGTATAAAGGTGTCGGCATCTTTCCATGCCGGGAATTTCGTGCGTAGCCGCTCCAGCGGACTTTTCTGCAGGGTGCAGGAGAGGATAATCTCCTGCGCTGTACCGGCGTCGGCCAGTTTTTCTCCCTTAGGCGAATAGACTACCGAATGGCCCCGGTATTCGTAGGCTTCGGCGTCGCTTCCGGTACGGTTCACGGCGCATACGTAGGCCAGATTCTCGATAGCCCGCGCCGGAAGCAGCGAGCGCCAGGCTTCTATCCTGACTTCGGGCCAGTTGGCCATATAGACCAGCAGATCGTAGGCATTGTTCACATTGCGGCTCCATACGGGGAAACGCAAATCGTAACAGACCTGCAGGCAGATGTTCCAGCCCAGATAATTCACAATCGTCTGCTTCGTCCCTTGGGTGAAGTGAGTGGCTTCGCCCGCCATACCGAACAGATGGCGCTTGTCGTAGTATGAGGCGCTGCCTTCGGGTGTGATAAAGAAGGCGCGGTTGTAATACCGCTCTTCTTCTCTGAGGATGAAACTACCGCTTATCGCCGTCCCGTATTCCTTCGCCCAGGCCCGGATAGTCGCGATTGTAATTCCGTCCATCGTATCGGCCACTACTTTTACGTTCATCGAGAAAGCAGTTGTAAACACTTCCGGGAGCACTACCAGATCGGTTTTCCCGCTTACACGGCGGATCAGCTTGCCGTAGCCGGCCAGATTCTCGTCTCTGTTTTCCCATACGATGGGTGCCTGAACTAAGCTGATGCGTAAACTGTCTGCCATGATAGAGGAGGTATTTTATGTATTATCCGAGAAGTTTCGCGGATGGCGCCCCGTCACACCCCGGTAATAGGCTTTGATAGCGCTGATATCGGCATCGGCATTCCCTGTGGGATAGAAAAGCGCCTTCACACCGACTTCTTTTTTCAGGTAGTCGATATAGGCAAGCAGGATAGGCACATTTGCTTTGAGGGCGATGTAATAAAAGCCCCGTTTCCATTCTTCCGTCATTTTCCGTGTTCCTTCGGGCGTCACTGCCAGGTGGAATATCTGGTGTCGGGATAATTCCCGGGCCATCTGGTCGGTCACCGATGTTTGTTTGCTCCGGTCGATGGGTATTCCGCCCATCCATTTGAAAAACAGGTTCAAAGGGAAAAAGAACCACTCTTTCTTGATCAGGAAATGCGCTTTGCGTCCGAGGGAGGTATAAAGCAACTTCCCGACAACCAAATCCCAGTTACTTGTATGCGGAGCCACACAGATCACACATTTCGGCACATATTCACCTACCGGCCCCTTCCGCCATCCGGCTATCCGGAGCATCCACTTACTCAATATCTTCCTCATCCCGGCTGAATTTTAAATGACTTACATTCTCGTTTTATTATCCTCACTTTGCAGGCAAAGATAGTGCTTTTTTTGAGATATTCTTTAGCTGTAGAAAAAGGATAGGGTACATTTTACAGAAAACCTTCTTTGAGACTACATGTTTGTAATAGTTTCCCCATCCGGTTAGCACAGGGTTGAGTTTGACAATCAACTTGTTTTGTGCGGCCGCTTTATTGCTGAAAACTATTTCATGTAATTTCTCCGTAAGTTTTTTCTGTCCCTTGCGGGAAGGCTTAATCAACAATTTGCCGTTGTATTTACGCACATTGAACCCCAGAAAGTCAAATCCTTCGTCTATATGTGTAATTACTGTTTTCTCTTCCGGTAAACTTAATCCCCTTTCTTCAAGGAAACGGGTTATCCTTCCTTTTATATTCTCCAATGTTTCCCTGTCCGTTGCCGTAACGACAAAGTCATCGGCATAGCGGATTACGTGGACTTTTGGATAATATAATCTGCTTTTCCCTTTCAGGTATCTTACCCCATAGCGCTCTTTTACCAATGCTTCCATACCGTCCGATGTCATATTTGCCAGCGTCGGAGAGATAATTCCACCCTGTGGAGCGCCTTCCTGTGTGGGAGATAAACATTTGTTGTATACCACTCCACATTTTAGCCACTTGCCAGGAATGCCCTTATCTGTCGGTATGTTGTTTATAAGCCACTGGTGACTGATATGGTCGAAACATCCTTTAATATCTCCTTCCAGTATCCACTGGGGTGAATATCTCTGGCACAGCAAGCGATGCAGGGCATCTATTGCGTCTGCCGTTGAACGCTTCCTGCGAAAACCGCAGGAATTTGCATCTGCCGCAGTTTCGGCGACTGGTTCCAGAGCCATCAGGAACAAAGCCTGCATAGCCCTGTCTTTCATTGTGGGGATGCCTAACGGACGTTTCTTTCCGCCCGTCTTTTCTATAAATACCCGTTTTAAGGGAAGGGGATGATAGCCTCTTTTCTTCAGAGAATGAACGGCTTTCATTTTCGAGTTCACAGTTGACCATCTGACTTTGTCAACCCCAGAGGTTTGCCCTCCTTTGTTAGAAGTCACTCTTTTGACAGCTAATCCCTTAGCTTCAAAAGAATTTGTGAGAAGATGTTGCAACGATTTAACCTTGCCGTATCTCTTCTCCTGCCACGCCTTTACAATCCGCCGTTGAAGCTTTTTCACTCCCCATTCGCATTTATTCCAGTCTGTATCCGACCCGTACTGTTTACAGGATAGCGAAGATGCACACTTCGTTTTCACTCCGTCCATTTGCTTTTCTTCATTCAAAAGTTCTTCATGCTTCCTGTAATGAATCACCATGCAGAAGTCCGCCCGCTTTCGCGCAGGGTGATGTTACAACCCTTATCCGAACCGTTACAGCACGGCTTTCGCATCCTCTGCAATCTTTTACCCACACTTCCGTCTGTTGGCCCTACGGTTCACATTCCTGCTGTACACAGGGAAAATATGGGCTTACCAGGTTCCATACAAATAACTAACGGTTGGGTTAGAGTCCGCCCTTCTACCGACGGCATTTATGTCCGTGTAACTTCATCGAGCAGAGAAGTTAACCTGCCGTGTCCTTTTGGCGAGGCTTATCAACACCTTAAGCCTTACTTTGTTACGATAGTGCAGCGATTCACATGTGTTACTCATATCAACCAGCCAATCCCCTGACTGCCGGTGTTGATAGTGGTTGTCTCTACTCACGTATAACTCCTTTAAATAAAGCGGGGATTTTCTCAAGAAGGTCTCGCACCGAACCATTACTGGTAACGCACGCTTCTTTAGGCTACTGCTAACGGAATAACAGGTTCAGACCAACGGCTGAACAATTATTTGTATGACTTCTTGTCA
>JAISZA010000216.1 GCA_031269535.1 Tannerellaceae bacterium | reverse complement strand
GCCGGGAGAAGAAAGCGTGATCACCTTCCTGAAATAAGCCTCCAGCAACATCCTGACAGCTATCAGAATCGCCTTATTATCATCAACGACGACTATTGTTTTCATGGGGTTTTTTAGTTACAAGTATATTTAGTTATGAGTTACAAGTTACGAGTTACAAGTTACGAGTTACAAGTTATGAGTTACGAGTTATGAGTTACGAGTTACGAGTATTTGAGCTATGAGAGTAGTAATATACTTATAACTTGTAACTCGTAACTTGTAACTCGTAACTCATAACTAAATATACTCGTAACTAACAAGATCAATATCCAAAAATCTCTTCCTGCTTCAGGATGGTTACTTTACCGATTTCCTGTAGCGTTTTTATGTCTAAGTCTTTTGTATCGCCCAGGATGCAGTAGGTATAGGGTTTGTCTTTGACATAGTGTTGCTGGAAGGTTTTTACATCGTTGAGGGTAAAGCCCGGGATTTTTTCATACAGCTCTTTGCGGGCATCGGTTTCGTATCCGAATTCTTTTGCGCTGAGGTAGTTCCAGAGGATGTCGTCGCGCAGGATGCGTTCGGTACGCAGGTCCGTCAGGATGTTTTCTTTGGCCAGGCTGAAGGCGTTTTCCGATTCCGGCATATCGTTCAGGATGCTGTTGAAGGCGCTGATGGCATCTTTCAGTTTATCGTTCTGCGTAGCGATAAAGGTGATGAGATGGTAGGCGCGGTCGGGCTTGCCGGGGCGTTGGTATGATGCTCTGGCAGAATAAGCCAGTCCGCGGGCTTCGCGCATTTCCTGAAATACGATACTGTTCATGCTGCCGCCGAAGTAGGTGTTATACGTCGTCCGATCGGCTTCGATTGCTTTATCGAAAGCACCTCCTTTATGAACCATGGCCATATAGATTTGCTTGGCGTCGTAATGAGCCAGCAAGACCTGGTTTTCGGGCGTTTCCTGCTCGGCGAAGGGGGTCGGTGCGGGAACGGGCCGGAGGACGTCTCCTGTGGCATGGCTCTTATTGAGCGCTTCGCTGATCTGCGCTTCCGTAAGCGGGCCATAATACAGGACGGTATGTTCAAAGTTCTTGAGGTCCTTGGTGATATTCACCAGGTCGTCGGGATTCAGGGCCTTGAGTTCGGCTTCCGAGAGGAGATTGGTCGCCGGCGACTTCGGCCCCCAGACGGCATAGTTTTGCAGTGCGCTGAAGTTGGCCGATTGGTTCAGTTTGGCATCGGTGCGGCTTTTCAGTATATCCGCTACCAGATTGTTATACGTATCCCCATCGGCCTTTGCATCGGCTAAGCGTTCTTCCAGGATGGCGAGCGCCTTGTCGAAGTTGTCGCTCAGTCCGCTGATATAGACGTACACCCGTTCGTTGGTAGCCTGTACACCGAAGGAGCAGGCCAATTGATAGAGCTCGCTTTTTATCTCTTCAGCCGTCCGGGTCGAAGTGCCTAAGTAATTCAGGTAAGTGAAGGCCGTCCCCAGGGCTTTGTTGTGGTTATTCCCCATTTCAAAGACATAATAGAGCGAGAAGATGGGGTTGGTCGTATTCTGCTTGTAGAGAAGCGGGAGATTATTCTTTACAGACAGCTTCGAGAGGTCTTTGGAATAATCCAGGAAGACGGGTTCGATGGGCTTTACTTCGCGTGTCTTGAAGGAGGCTAAGAAATCGCTTTCGTTGTCGCGGTTGGCCGAGATAGGCGTGATGGCCGGCTTGTCTATTTTCTTATCATCGGGTTTGCCCTGGCGCTTATAGACTACGGCGTAATTGTCGTTGTAGTATTTATTACAGAAGTCTATCACGTCTTGTTTGGTCAGTTTCGACTGAAAGTCTATTTTCCCCACCTCGTCTTTCCACTCAGACTGATTGATGAAGGCAAACAGCAGCATCTGAGCAGCGTATTGGTATTCCTGCTGCTGGTAATAGCGCTCCAGCTTGAAGTTATTGATAACAGCTTCGAGCAGTTTGTCGTCGAACTCACCTTTTTTCAGCAGTTCGACTTGTCCGAGCAGGAGGTCTTTCACTTCTTCCAGCGTTTGACCTTCCTTGGGAGTGCCCATCAGCGTGAACAAACTGTAATCCGCCATCGCATCTACGCCGCTTCCGGCCCGGAGCACTTTTTGCTTCTGCACGAGGTTGAGGTCTATCAATCCCGCCTTGCCGTTGGTCAGCAGGTAATCGATGAACTCTGCGATAGCGGCGTCTTGGGTATTGGCTCCAGGCAGCCGGTAGGCAAGGGCTACGTTTTCGGCTTCAAGACCCACAAATTCTTTTACGATGGGCGCTGTGATGGGCTGTTCGGGCGCCGTTTTCAGTTCCGGTATTTCTTTGGGTGCCAGCGAGCCGAAGTATTTATCTATGACCCGGATCGTTTCGTCGGGGTTCAGGTCGCCCACCATACAGACAGCCATATTATTCGGTACATAATAGGTGTCGAAATATTTCTTGATATTCGTAATGGAAGGATTTTTCAGATGTTCCTGCGTGCCGATGACGGTTTGCGTACCGTAAGGATGGTGCGGGAAGAGGGCGGCGTACAAGGTATCGCCCAGTCTCCAACTGTCGCGCGTGAGGCTCATATTATACTCTTCATAGACTGTTTCAAGCTCGGTATGGAAGAGGCGGATCACGGGATTGGTGAAGCGGTCGGCCTGGATAGCTGCCCAGTTCTCAATCTCGTTCGAGGGGATGTCTTCCATATAAGCCGTCACGTCGTACGAAGTAAAGGCATTGGTACCCTGCGAACCAATGGCCGACATCAGTTTGTCGTATTCGTTGGGGATGGCAATTCTGGAAGCTTCCTGCGACACGCTGTCTATCTGGGCGTAAATCGCTTTGCGTTCCGCCTCTCCACTTGTCTTTCGATAGGTCTCAAACAAGGCTTCGATTTTGTCTAACAAAGGCTTTTCGGCTTCGTAATCGGATGTACCGAAGTTAGAAGTTCCTTTGAACATCAGGTGTTCAAAATAATGGGCTAATCCGGTTGTTTCGGCAGGGTCATTTTTACCACCCACGCGCACACCCATAAAAGTCTGGATGCGGGGTTTGTCCTTATTGACCGACAGATAAACCTTCAGCCCATTGTCAAGAGTGTAAATACGTGTTTGCAACGGGTCTCCGGGAACGCTTTCATACGTGTACTTCGAACCTGTCCCACATGATACGGCAAACAGAATAGCAAATGCCGCAAATAACAAATAATTAAGTCCTTTCATGACAATAAGTTTTGATAAATACTAAATAAAAAAAATTCGCAGTCAAAAGTAATACTTTCCATCCATACATACGGAATTATGTACATTAAAAAATAGAAAAGCAGGTATTTATCCGGCCCTGGTCAGATAGGTGTCCGACCCAGGTCGGACAAATAAAAGCATCCGATACCGGAAAAGAAAGGATTGCTCCGGTCTCCGTCCTTGTAATAAAGATTCAAATCCATCGAATTTACGATAATTTGAAATGCATCCATTGAAAAATAAGTCTATTAATTTTACCGCTTTGATTTTTATCCTGTATATTTGTCTCCTGTTTATCGTAAACTATAAATTTCTTCAGACCTATATGCCTGATACAAAAGAACAGTTCGACAATGTCATATCCCAATGCAGGGAATTGTTTGAAAAGAAGCTGAAAGATTACGGCCCTTCGTGGCGCATCATGCGCCCGGAGTCGGTGACCGACCAGATTTTCATCAAAGCCAACCGCATCCGTAGTCTGGAAATCAAAGGGACGCGCAAGGTGGACGAGGGAATCCGGTCTGAGTTTATTGCCATCGTCAACTACGGCCTGATCGGCCTGATACAGCTGGAACGGGGATTCGCAGATACGACGGATATCAACCCCGCCGAAGCCCTGAGCCTGTATGACAAACAGATTACGGCAACAAAAGAGCTGATGTATGCCAAGAATCACGATTACAGCGAGGCCTGGCGCAGCATGCGCATCAGTTCTTATACCGATTTGATCCTGATGAAGATATACCGCACCAAGCAGATAGAAGACAATAAAGGGCAAACCCTGGTATCCGAGGGCATAGAGGCCAATTATATGGATATGATCAATTACGCCCTGTTCGGGCTGATACAATCAGAATCTGGTAAATAAGCATGAGTATGAACTATAAAGAAACACTGATAAAAGCGCTTGCGGAATTTTGCCGCCTGCTGATCGGAATTGTATTTCTGTTTTCCGGTTTTGTAAAAGCCATCGATCCGATGGGCTTTGAGATTAAGATAGGCGAATACCTGGCTGTCTGGGGAATGGAGGGCTTCCGCTTCCTGGGACTTACGGTGGCTTTCAACCTGATCGCCATTGAGTTCAGCCTGGGACTTAGTCTGTTGCTGGGCGTTTACCGGCGGTACACCTCCCTGTTGGTTCTTGCCTTTATGCTGCTGATGACGACTCTGACGCTCTATCTGGTGCTGTTTAATCCCGTCACCGACTGTGGCTGCTTTGGCGATGCGCTTGTCATCAGCAATTGGGAGACATTTCTCAAGAACATTGTACTGCTGGCTGCTTCGGTCTTTGTCTTTGTGCATCACCGCAGGCTATGGCCGTGCTACAGCAACAGGGTACGCTGGTTTGCGCCCTTGTTTGCATATGCCTGCTGCCTGTACTTTGCTCAGTGGAACTATAAGCATCTTCCCCTGATTGATTTCCGTCCGTACAAGGAAGGAGTGCATATCCCCGCGCAGATGAGTATCCCCGAAGGCGCTCCCGAAGACGAATACCGCTATGCCTTTGTCTATGAGAAAGAGGGTGTGAGAAAGGAGTTCTCGCTCGATGATTATCCGGCGGAAGACAGCTCGTGGACATTTGTGGAGTCGCGGACGGAGCTGGTGAAAAAAGGCTATACCCCTCCCATCCCTGCTTTCGTTATTTACGACCGGGAAGGGAATGAGGCAACCGACCGTATCCTGGGCCATAGTGGGGACATCTTCCTGCTGATCGCTCCCCGGCTGGAGGAAGCAAGCGATGAACATATCGACGAGATAAGCAATCTGTACGATTATGCGCTGGAGCACGAAATCCCTTTCTATGGGCTGACAGGCTCTTCGGGAGAAGCCATCGGAGACTGGACAGACCGCACCGGAGCGGAATATCCTTTCCTGGAAACCGACGAGGTCGTGCTGAAGACCTTTATCCGCTCCAACCCCGGATTCGTATGGCTGAGAAACGGGACAATCCTGAAAAAATGGCATCATAACGACCTGCCGGGAGAAGAAACGGCAGACCGTCTGCTGCGTGTTTACCGGGAAGGAATAGCCGGAAACGAAAAACGAAATGACTGGATTTATATCAGCGTATTTACTTTTACCTTACCTTTGCTCCTCGCCCGGATATATGACTTCCTGTATTTCCGCCGCAGAAAAAAACGCCCGGTAAATGCCGGCTGAATAAAAGATTAGTGTATTACAATTAATTATATATCAAATTATGAGAAAGAATATGATTGCCGGAAACTGGAAAATGAATACGACACTTTCCGAAGGTCTGGCGCTGGCAAAAGGATTGAATGAAGCCTTGAAAGGTAAAACCCTCCAATGCGAGGTGGTGATTGGCACTCCGTTTATTCACCTGGCAAGTATCGCTGCTGCGATTGATACGGACAAAATAGGCGTGGCTGCGCAAAACTGCGCCGATAAGGAAAAAGGCGCTTATACCGGCGAGGTATCGGCTGCCATGATTGCTTCTACGGGAGCGAAATACGTCATCCTCGGCCATTCCGAACGCCGGCAGTATTATCACGAAACAGCCGGAACACTGAAAACAAAAGTCAATCTGGCGCTTGCCAAAGGTCTCACCCCTATCTTCTGCATCGGCGAAGTGCTGGAAGAAAGAGAAGAGGGCAGGCATTTTGAGGTAGTGGACGAACAGATAAAAGCTTCTTTGTTCGACCTCTCGGCCGACGATTTCAGCCAGGTAGTGATTGCTTACGAACCTGTCTGGGCAATCGGTACGGGCAAGACGGCTACGGCAGACCAGGCGCAGGAGATACATGCCCATATCCGGCAGACCCTTGCTGCCCGGTACGGCGCTGCTATTGCCGGAGATACAACCATCCTCTACGGCGGCAGCATGAATGCGGAAAACGCGAAAGACCTGGTTGCCAAAGCGGATGTGGACGGTGGCCTGATCGGAGGCGCCTCCCTCTCGGTAGAAAAATTCCTCCCGATCATTGAAGCTTTTTAAAAACAAAAGGCGCTGATCCAAAGCTGGATCAGCGCCCCTAAAACCAGGATGCAATGAAAAGATATTGGTATATGATTGCTGTGTGGGCCGCGCCTGCCGCCCTTTCTGAGGCGACGGCGCAAATCATTCCCTATACGCCTCCCCCTTCGCGGTACACCCTGGTCGATGAATTACAGAAGCCGGTGCCGGGTAAAGGCCGGGTGTTCATCGACCAGCCTGCCGCCCTTCGTAATATCATAGGCGCGCGCCAGTTCGGAACAGAAATAGAAACAACAGCCGGGGGGAAATCCTTCCTGAGAGTTCAGGGCTTCCGGGTGCAGGTCTTCTCAGGAAACGACCAGCGTACCTCCAAAGACGAAGCCTTCAGGAGAGAAAGAGAAATCAGAGATTTAATTCCTGATATCCCGACCTACGTCACGTATAACGCTCCTTTCTGGAGGCTGCGCGTGGGCGATTTCAATTCGCATGAAGAGGCCTTTCCTGTCCAGCGTCAGCTTATGCAGGCTTTTCCCGGCTACGGAAAAGAGATGTATATTGTCAAAGAAGAGATTCGCTTAGCCCTGGATGAGGCTTTTTAAATGCTGCTTTATGAAAACAGAAACACAAAACGCACTGGCCGCCCGCTATCAGGAGATAATTACCCTCTTAGGCGAAAATCCCGGACGGGAAGGCTTGTCAAAAACACCACAACGGGTAGCCAAAGCCATGCAATTCCTCACCGGAGGCTACGAGGAAAGCCCGGAAGAGGTATTAACCTCTGCCATGTTCCGCGAAGAAGGGTATAAACAAATGGTTATCGTGAAAGATATCGACTTCTTTTCCCTTTGCGAGCATCATCTGCTGCCGTTCTTCGGCAAAGCGCATGTAGCCTATATCCCCAATAAATACATTACGGGGCTGAGCAAAATCCCCCGTGTGGTAGATATCTTCGCCCGCCGCCTGCAGATACAGGAACGCATGACACTGCAAATCAAAGAGTGCATACAAAAAACGCTGAACCCGCTGGGCGTCATGGTCGTGATCGAAGCCCAGCACATGTGTATGCAGATGCGGGGGGTGGCCAAACAAAACGCTTTCACCACCACCTCCGATTTTACAGGCTTCTTCCAGCAAGCCAAAACCCGCGAAGAGTTTATGAATCTGATTAAGAAGTAGGCATCATACGTCGCATATCCGGATGCATTTCTCCAGCGAGGCTATCGGGTCTTTTCCTTTCGGAACAAATTCCTGTCCGACAAAACCTTTATAAGCTGTTTCCACAATAGCCCTCATAATAGCCGGATAATAGAGTTCCTGTGTCTCGTCGATTTCGGCGCGTCCGGGATTCCCTCCGGTATGGATATGCGAGAAGAACTCGTGATACTTACGTATCGTATCAATGATATTCCCTTCCATAATCTGCATGTGGTAGATATCATACAGCAATCTGAAGTTAGGCGAGCCTAAGCGCCGGCAGAGTTCCACTCCCCAGACAGTATGGTCGCAGAGATAGTCTTTATGTCCGATGCTGTTAAGCAGCTCCATTGTCAGGACGACTTTGTGTTTTTCGGCAATGGGCACGATCCGTTTCAATCCTTTTTCGCAGTTCGCCCAGCCCTGCAGGTCGGTCACACCCTCGCGCCTGCCGGCAAAGCATATCAGGTTGGTCAGTCCGGCTTCGGCTACCTGGGGGATTACTTTTTCGTAACTGGCTACTAATTCGTCGTGTAAACGGGGGTCGTTGAATCCCCGGTCGATACCTAATCCGGCTCCCTGCGCCATGGCTACGGTGAGTCCGTTTGCCTTTACGATCGGCCAGTCTGCCGGGTCGAGCAGTTCGACCGATTCGATTCCTATCTTTTTGCAAATCTTGCAAAAAGCATCAAGTTCGTAACTCCCGAAGCACCATTTGCTGACGGAATGGCGGATATTTCCTTTCAAGGGAGGAAGGCTGCGCTGCGAATGAGCAGCAAGCGGAGAGGAAGAGAGGCCCGCAACAGCGAGCGCACTGCCGGCCAGCGCTGTCCGGATGGCTGTTCTTCTGGATATGGTTTTCATAGATAGCGTAATTATTTAATATGTTCGAGTGTTGCTTTGATAAAATCCCACACCTTGCCTACGGATGCGATATGCACCCGTTCGTCGGGTGAATGGGGGTATTGCAGGTCCGGCCCGATGGAGATCATGTCCATATCCGGATAAATCCCTTGAATGATACCACATTCCAGACCGGCATGGATGACTTTGACTTCAGGTTTCTTCTGATACCGTTCCTGATAGATTTGCTGCATGATCTGCAGGATGGGCGAATGGATATCCGGGTTCCAGCCATTGTAAGCGCCGCCGTACTCTACCTTGGCGCCGGCCAGCGAAAAGATACTCTCCAGGCTGGAGCAGACCGAGGTCTTGCGACTTTCGGAAGAGCTGCGGGCCAGTATCTTCACCTCAATCAAGCCTTCCGAAGACCTGACAATTGCCAGATTCGAGGAAGATTCGACCGTTCCCGGGAAATCGTGCAACATACTGATGACTCCGTTCTGACAACCTTCGATGGCATTGATCAGGTCGTCTTGTACCTCTTCGGGAATCAGCGTAGCAGGTAGTTCCACCTTTTCCGCCGTAAATTGTATGGCGTCTTCAATACCCACATATTCCGTGCGGTAGAGTTCCTGATAATCGGAAACCATTTCCCAGAGGATATCCGCATTGTCTTCGGGGAAGGTAATGACGGCAAAAGCCTCCCTCGGTATCGCGTTGCGCATGGTTCCCCCTTCGACGGATGACAGACGGATGCCGTAGCCGGCTACCATTTCTTTCAGGAAGCGGAACATTAATTTATTGGCATTGGCTCGTCCCAGGTGGATATCCACCCCCGAGTGTCCGCCTTTCAGTCCAATCAGGCTGAGCTTCACGGCTACATCGCCTTCCGGGATATAGGTATCGTCTTTGTACTGGAAAGAGATATTCAGGTCGGTTCCTCCGGCGCAGCCGGCAAACAGTTGCCCTTCTTCCTCCGAGTCGCAGTTGATAAGCGTCCGGCCTTTCAGGAAACCGGGTTTTAAGCCGAAGGCGCCTTCCATACCCACTTCTTCGTCCACCGTAAACAAGGCCTCGACAGGCCCGTGTTTCAGATCCGTATCCGCAAGGACAGCCAGCGCCAGGGCTACCCCGATGCCATTATCGGCTCCCAGCGTGGTACCCCGGGCTTTCACCCATTCTCCTTCTATATACGCATCAATCGGGTCAGTCAGGAAGTTGTGGTGTACCGAAAGATTCTTTTGAGGAACCATATCCAGATGCGATTGCAGAACGACCGTCCGGCAATCTTCCCTTCCGGCTGTAGCCGGTTTGCGGATAAGCACATTCCCCACCTCGTCCTGTAAGGTTTCCAGGCCCGACTTCCTTCCGAAGTCAGCCACAAAACGGCTTACCGCCTCCATTTGTCCGGTCGGACGCGGAATCTGAGTAAGCTCATAGAAGTAAGCCCATACCTGTTTGGGTGTAAGGCTCTTTATTTCTGCTGACATATTTTTATATGTATTAATTAGTAAAGTGCCCCAAATATACTACGACTAAATGGATTTTTCTCTTTTGTCCGAATCTTTTTTTGAGGCCGGACGAAGGTTCTGTCCGGACGAAACTCACGGGGCTTTGGGTTCTCCCTCTCTGAAATCAGAAGCCTCTCCTTGCGGGTTTACTCGCAAAGACAGGCTTCTGTGGTGCTTCTGATTAAAAACCGTATGTATCCTCAAGGCTCTGTTGCGGGCCTTTTCCGCCTTCGTCAATACCGCTGCTCCAGAATCCAGGCATCCTGGAAATTAGGATAGTATTTGGATTTGAATGAATTTCTGGTACGGACACATTCTGATTTATTGTCGGAACTGGAGACAATAACCCGTATCATGCCTAATTCGTTTTCGGCTAAAATCGCATTATAGCCTTCATACTGCATCCGCTCTTTCAGTGCAGTGGCGTTCGTCCGGTTCCTGAAACTTCCGATTACCACATTATAGCGCCTCAGGCTTTGGAAACTTTCACCCTCGTATGGGTTGATCCGTTCCTGACGGGTGGCAATATTTAGGCTCTCGTTTATATCGAGATATCCGGCATTATTCCCCGAATCCTCAATATTTCCCTCGCTTCTCGGCTTTGAAATGGAGTCGTCAACAAGAGTGGGGTCCTCAAATTCTGTTTCTTCTTCAAAATCTTCCAAGGTCGTATCTTCCGATCTTTCCTGTGCCTGTTCGTATGCCGCTTTATAGGTGCTTTGCTTAGGTTTGCATGAGTTAAATGCCACTACTACACACATACTGATTCCTAACAGCCAAATCTTATCCATAATTGTACAGTTCTTAAATTATAACGCAAAGATATAATATTATTTACTACTTTCGCATTATTAATTTATTATTTTATTAAAATGAATAAAACAATCAGCCGGATCGTTATGTCAATATCCGCATTATTATTATGGGAAGCCTGTTCACAGGAGAGTAAAAAAACGGAAGAATCCGCGCCGCTTATCGGACGCCCGGATATCCAGGTGACAAATGGAATGATGACAGCCGAAACGCTCTACAGCTTAGCACGTGTAAGCGGAGTCAGGCTGTCGCCCGACGGCAGCAAAGTACTCTACGGAGTGACTTTCGTCAGTATCGAACAAAACAAGGGAAACCGTGAATTATTTGTTGCCAACTTGGATGGGAGCAACAAACAACAACTTACCCACACCGCTGCAAGCGAACAGAACGCCCTCTGGATAAACCAGGGAAACGAAATCGCTTTCCTCTCATCCGAGAGCGGGAGCCCGCAGATATGGATCATGAACGCAGATGGAAGCAACCGCCGGCAGCTGAGTCATCACGAAGGAGGAATCAGCGAATTTGCTTTCTCACCGGATGAGACCCAACTGCTTTTTATCAGTACCATCAAATACGGGGAGCGGACTCCGGACAGGTATCCCGATCTGACGAAAGCCTCCGGACGCATCGTGGACGACCTGATGTATAAGCATTGGGACGAATGGGTAGAAACAATCCCCCACCCTTTCATCGCTTCGTTCGACGGGAAAACAACCGGAAAGGCGGTCGATATCATGGAAGGCGAACCCTTTGAATGTCCGATGAAACCTTTCGGCGGGATAAGCGACCTGGCATGGAGCCCCGACGGGAAACAGATTGCTTATGCCTGCCGCAAAAAGACAGGAATGGCATACGCCTTATCTACCAACTCGGATATCTATCTATATGAGGTGGAAACCAAAGAAACCCGCAACCTGACGGAAGGCATGATGGGATACGACACCGCCCCACAGTTCTCTCCCGACGGCAGATACCTCGCCTGGCTGAGCCAGGAACGGGACGGATACGAAAGCGATAAACTCCGCTTATTTATTGCCGATCTCGCAACAGGCGAGAAGCAATACCTCACTACGGATTTCGATTATAATACCGACGCTTTCCAGTGGCTGCCCGATAGCCGCTCGCTCTACTTCATCGCCTGTAAGGAAGGGCTTACACACATCTGGCAGATAGGCTTAGACAGGCAAATCCGCCAGATTACCTCCGGACAATACGATTATGTGGAAATGGATGCGGCTGCCGGGAAGATGGTCGCCATCCGCCAGTCGATGGCATATCCCTCGGAAGTCTTTGCCGTTCACACGGAAACGGGAGAGGCGACCGAAATCAGCTTTGAGAACAAAGCCGTATTCGACCAGCTACGCCTCGCCCGATCAGAAGCCCGGTGGATCCGGACGACCGACGGGAAACAGATGCTGACCTGGATTGTCTATCCGCCGGACTTCGACCCGAACAAGCAATACCCGGCCCTGCTCTATTGCCAGGGAGGCCCGCAAAGCACCGTCAGCCAGTTCTGGAGCTACCGATGGAACCTGCAGATCATGGCGGCAAACGGCTACATCATCGTCGCTCCCAACCGGCGGGGATTACCGGGATTCGGACAGGAATGGCTCGAACAGATCAGCGGCGACTACGGCGGACAAAATATGAAAGATTATCTCTCGGCTATCGACGAGATGGCCAGAGAGCCTTATGTCGATGCCGGACGTCTGGGAGCTGTGGGAGCCAGTTATGGCGGTTTTTCCGTGTTCTGGCTGGCAGGGAATCACCAGAAACGATTCAAAGCCTTTGTCGCTCACGCGGGTATCTTCAACCTGGAGCAACAATACCTGGAAACCGAAGAACACTGGTTTGCCAGCTGGGACCTGGGAGGCGCTTACTGGGACAAAAGCAATGCCGTAGCTCAGCGATCGTTTGCCAATTCGCCGCATCACTTTGTTGACCGATGGGATACACCTATATTGATCTCGCATGGCGAACGGGATTACCGCATCCTCGCCTCTCAGGGCATGAGCGCCTTCAATGCAGCCAAACTAAGAGGCATCCCTGCCCGCATGCTCATCTTCCCCGACGAAAACCATTGGATAGCCCAGCCTCAGAACGGCGTACTCTTCCAGCGCGTATTCTTCGGCTGGTTAGACCAATGGCTGAAACCCTGAACACCGGGGCTCAGGCTATCGTGATCTCAGGGTCTAAATAAACATCCTGAATGGCATGGAGCAGTTCGACCCCTTCTTTCATGGGTTTCTGAAACGCTTTTCTCCCGGTCATCAGGCCCATACCGCCGGCGCGTTTATTCACGACGGCGGTAAGAAGGGGTTCTTTCATGCCGGAAGCATCATGCGGGCCGCCGCCTGAGTTTATCAGTCCGATCCGCCCCATATAGGCGTTGGCCACCTGATACCGGCAGAGGTCAATAGGGTGTTCGGTAGCCAGCTCCGTGTACATGGTATGGCTGTATCCCGAATAGCTGAGGGCCGGCAAACCGCCGTTATTGAGGGGCAGTTTTTGCCGGATGATATCAGCGCGGATCGTTGCGCCCAGATGGTTGGCCTGCCCGGTAAGGTCGGCGGCAGTATGATAATCCGTCTCGTCTTTCTTAAAGTCCTCACTCCTCAGGTAACACCAGAGCATGCTGACTAAGCCTAATTCGTGGGCATATTCAAAGGCTTCGGCTACCTCAGCCAGTTGCCGCCGGCTCTCCGGCAAACCGAAAGAGACGGTGGCGCCTACCGCCACGGCACCCATATTCCAGGCTTCCTTTACGGAGCCGGATAAGACCTGACCATACGAACCGGGACAGGAAAAGCGTTCGTTATGGTTGATCTTCACGATGAAAGGAATCTTATGGGCATACTTGCGCGCCAGCACACCCAGTACGCCAAAAGTGGAGGCTACGGCATTGCAGCCTCCTTCAAGGGCTAAACGGACAATGTTTTCCGGATCGAAATACAAGGGATTGGGGGCAAAGGAAAAACCCGCCGTATGCTCAGCGCCCTGATCGACCAGAAGAACAGAGAGGTAGCCCGTATGGGCTAACCGCCCGTGCCCCAACAGCGCCTGCATACTTCTCAGGGTTTGTATATTCCTGTCCGAATGAAGCCATACCTCGTCTATAAAGCCCGGAGAAGGGATGCGTATGAGCGATTTATCAATAGTCTTGCAGGTGTGACTCAGGTAATAATCCGATTCAAATCCTAATAAACTGACGACTTTCGATGTGTACATACCGGTTTATCCTTGGGTAATCCTTGCTACACGGTCGGCTGCGTCGTTTAACTGAGCGAGGGACTCCGTCCCCAGCGTAGTACAATGCACGCTTCCTTCGGTGAAAGCAAACTGGAGGGAACGTTCGCGCTCCTCATCGGTGACATGGCTTCCTTCGCCAAAGATTTTCATGCCGATAATGCCCTTGCCGTTCTTCCGGGCTGTGGCCAGGACGGCCTTTATTGCGTCGGGCGTCCCGTCCATCTTACTCTGGAAAGGATTGATACGCGCCATGATCACCTCTACCCAGGGAGATTCGGCCGCTTCCACCAGCGCATCATAGCTATGGCAGGAGACACCCACCGCCTTCACGATACCGTCTTGTTTGGCTTTCGACAAGCCGTCGATATAGTGCTTACGGCTTTCCGTCCATCCGCCTTTCATCATGCAGTGCATCAACAGAATATCGAAATAATCCGTACCGACTTCCTGGCGAAAGCGATCAAGTGTTTTCGCCACAGGTTCGATATAACTCGATCCGGGTTCCTGCGTCCATAGCTTCGAAAGCAGGGTGATATTTTCACGCGGTATGTTTTTTATGGCTTCGCCTACGTACGGATGCGAGCCGTAGCCATCGGCCATATCATAGAAGCGGACGCCTCTTTCGTAAGCGCGGTGCGCCAATTTCACAAATTTCTCCATCCCCAGCCGGGTCTGATTCGACGAGCGCCCTGTCCCAACCGAGCCTGTCCCCATGGCCATACGGGGGACAGTCAATCCGCTATTGCCCAATTGCACCTTACCTACAAGCCCCTCCGCAGAGGAAAGCCTGATATTTGCCATACCCGGGCCGATAACAGATAAACCCGCCATGCCGGCCACTCCTGTTTTAATAAATACACGTCTGTTCATAATACATTGATTCTAAATTAGGGCTCCCAATATACTTATATTATTTCTGATAAACGTCAAACCGGTTCATTTTTTTTCATTCCGTTTCAGGGCTTCCCGATAGATTCCGCTTATCTTTTCCCGAATTGAAAATCGACGTAGTCGCACCCAAAGGTAAAGCTAATATGAGCACTCACAAATTATTCACTGAGCAAATTTATTTCAGCTTTTGCTATACCGGCGGCAGAAGCTTCGAAAACAATCGGGCCGCGCTGTTCTGTAGTCTGTACAATGGCAGTAAGCTGTCCGCTGAACACCTGCATCTGAGGTTTCTGAAAGGATTCCAGGCTGACCGGGTTTCCATTGGCTGCTGCACGATAAGCGCCGGCTCCTCTCACATTGAACTTTATCAGGTGGGCGGCGCCGGGGCAGAGATTTCCTTCTTTATCGACTACCCTTACATTGATGAAAGAGAGGTCTTTGCCGTTAGCTGTCAGGTGGTTTCGGTCTGCCGTAAGTTCTATATGATGCGGTTTGCCGGCCGTATGTACTTCTTGTTCCGCCACGGCCTGCCCGTCTTTGTCGTACGCCACGACTTTCAGTGTACCAGGAGTATAGCGTGTATCCATCCACATCAGGCGATACCGTTTCTGGCGTTCGAGTGAGGTTGTGCTATCCGTTGCCGTACGTTGAAGCGTCAGGCTCGTATCCTTGGTGCGTTTCCCCTGGCTAACACCATTAATAAACAACTCTGCGGCAGGATAGTTGGTGTAAACAAATACCGGCGTCACTTCGCCTTCCCTTCCCGGCCACGTCCAGTGTGGCAGGATGTGCAAGGTCTTTGCCGTTTTATTCCAGTGGCTGCGGTACAAATAGTAACGGTCTTTGGGAATACCGGCCAGGTCGATGATGCCAAACAACGAGCTATGGCTGGGCCAATCGGAATAGTAGGGAGTCGGTTCGCCCAGATAATCAAAGCCAGTCCATACAAACTCACCGATAGTGTATGGCAGGTCTTCCTGGTGAACAAAATCATCTTCCGGAAGATTCGACCAGCTACAATGCTCTACATCATAGCCGGTACTCTGGTGATCGTCGTATTTTGCCATCGCCTTGCGTACAACCGGAAATTTATAGACCCCCCGTGAACTGACGGTAGAAGCCGTCTCCGCACCGAGTATGATTTGCTGCGGCAACTTCCTGTAGGCATCCTGATATACAAACAAACGATAATTGAAACCAACGACATCCATAAGGGCGGCGAAATTATTGTTAACAACAGCCATTCCGTGGTCCATCCCCTGCGTTACGGGGCGGGTAGGGTCTTCACGGTGACAGATATCCTGCAGGAAACGTGCGAGCTTCACGCCATTTTCCGTGCGCTGGTCAGGGACTTCATTGCCGATACACCACATCACTACGCTCGGGTTATTGCGGTAATGACGGATCAGGTTTACCAGGTCTTTCTCCGCCCATTCATCGAACAGCAGGTTGTATCCGTTTTTACATTTAGCTGTAGCCCATTCGTCGAAGGTCTCGGCCATCACCATCAGTCCCATCTCGTCACACGCCTTCACTAATTCGGGAGCCGGCATATTGTGAGAAGTGCGGATGGCATTGCAGCCCATCTCTTTCAGTATCCGTACCTGCCGCCGGATAGCTGCATCGTTTACGGCAGCGCCCAGCGGGCCTAAGTCGTGATGATTACATACGCCTTTGAACTTCAGTTTTTCGCCATTCAGGAAGAATCCTTTATCCGGTATAATCTCAATAGAGCGGATTCCGAATGTCGTAGTGTATTCGTCTTTCAGGGTTTCTCCAGCATACAGGCGGGAAACGGCAGTGTATAGCTCCGGCGTTTCCGGCGACCAAAGGCGGGGCATCTGAATAATGACTTCCTGCGTAAACTCATTCATATCAAAAGCCGACAAGCGGGTACGGGTTTCCAATAGCTTCATTCCATTAGGATTGCGTATTTCCGTGAGTAAACTGTATTGGGTGGGGTCGCTCTTTTCGGGACAGACAATAGGAGTTTTCAAAACGACCCGTGCAAATTCTTTCTTCACGACAGGTGTGGTGACGACAGTTCCCCAAAGAGGGATATGTACGTCTTCCGTTACAATGAGGTGTACATTCCGGTAAAGCCCCGCTCCGGGATACCACCGGGAGGATTCCGGCAGGTTTTCCAGGCGGACAGCCAGCGTAGTAAGTTCGCCCGGTTTAATGAATTTTGTGATATCCAAATAAAACGAATTATACCCATAAGGCCAATAACCGGCCTCATACCCATTGACATATACTTTGGCATAGCTCATAGCTCCGTCGAATAAGAGGAACACTTTTTTACCGGAAGTAAAGTCCGGCAGATCGAAACGGGTGCGATACCATCCCACGCCAACGAAGGGGAGGCCGCCCGTACGCCCGGATTGTCCGAAAGCCTCCTGCTGACCATCCTGTGTGATTGCAACCTCTTGCCTGTCGTTATATGGACTGAATGGTCCATAAATTGCCCAATCGTGTGGTACAGTCACCGCTTGCCAACGACTGTCATCAAATCCCGTCAGGGCAGCATCGGGCGTATCCCCGCGTGTAAACTTCCAGTTTTTTTCCAGAAGGAACTCCGTACGCACCTGCGCTGACACAACAAACAGACAGATAGCCCAGGTGAATAAGATCAATAAACCTACTTTTTTCATAATGCTATCTTTAACTTAGTTTTACATCTGCACGCAAAAATAGTCAAATTAAATACAAGAACTCCCTATATCCATCTCAAAATTCAGAAAAATATACAGCGATTCAGGGAGAAAAGATGCATCCGGGAGGATGGGGATTTTCCTCCATGCTGCGGAAAGCCTTTTTTCTTTTTATTCTTATACTTCGCGCGGTTTGAAATAGTTCTCCGGGAATTGAATTTCTAACGGTTCATTATCGGGATATAATGTGAACATAATCGCCTGCCTCTTTCTTCATTACCTCCGTAAACACGAGCCAGGTACTCACCGACCTGACCGGTTCCCGGAGGTTCCTCTGCTTCGAGGCGCTCCATATTGAAATCCAGGAGATTACGGAGAACAACGAAGCCTTCCGCATCCGTCCTCCGGAAGAAGACCTGTTCTATACGTATTTCCGTAAATATGAGGAAGATGAGGCAGCCAGCCAGTGGCTCACGGCAGCACAGATTATGTACCTGCTGTGCCTCAAAACGTACCTTATGATGAGCTCCGGAGGCAATATCAGACTGGGAATTCCGCTCAGAAAAGAAGGGTTTCCTGTGCTGAGAAGGAAGAACAAATGTCCGTATCAGGTAATGAGGATGCCTGATGATCAGGTAGATAGAGAAAAAACAGAGCAGCCGATATCCTGAAAAACTCCGGACTGCCGGAAGGTATCAGGCAGAAGGAAAGACGGAATTTGCTCCCGTCCGGATTTTTTTCGGACGGGAGCTATTTTTTTTTGGACGGGAGCTATTTTTATCCGGACGGGAGCGGGAAAAGTCTGAATTAACTTTAAAATACAATGATAATATGATAGCAGAAAGCCCTGTTTAACATTAAAATGACTACGAATTAACTGAATTTGGAATCAGTTAACAATTATTCATTGCTGAAGCAATCAGGTAAAATTCAATCCTTAGCGTTTTTTATCTGACAGGGAAATAGACAAAATGTCAGTTATTTCTGTCTGGCATTTTATTTGTTTGTCTGTTGACAATTCAATGATTTATTATTTACTTAATAGAAAATATATCGTTATGTCGAAACAAGGGAACATTGGGGTTACGAGTGAAAATATATTCCCCATTATCAAAAAATTTTTGTACAGCGACCATGAAATCTTTCTCCGCGAGATCGTTTCTAATGCGGTAGATGCTACGCAGAAATTGAAAACACTGGCCTCGGTCGGTGAATATAAAGGCGAACTGGGCGACCAGAGCATCCGCATCAAAACAGATGAAAAGGCCGGAACACTCACGGTTTCAGACCGGGGCATCGGTATGACGGCAGAAGAGATAGATAAGTACATCAACCAGATTGCCTTCTCGGGCGCCGAAGAATTTGTAGAGAAATACAAAAACGATGCGGCTTCTATTATCGGACATTTCGGCCTGGGTTTTTATTCTACTTTTATGGTATCGAAAAAGGTGGAAATCGTCACCCGATCCTCCAAAGACGGCGCCGTACCTATGAAGTGGAGCTGCGAAGGCAATCCGGAATATGTGCTGGAAGAAACGGAAAAAGAAACTATCGGTACCGATATCATACTCCATATCGACGATGAGAATAAAGAATTCCTCGATAAAGACCGCATCAGCAGCCTGTTGAAAAAATATTGCCGCTTCCTGCCTATACCCATCGTTTTCGGGAAAAAACAGGAATGGAAAGACGGCAAATATGCCGATACCGAAGAAGATAATATCGTAAACGATACCCGGCCGGCCTGGGTGCGCAAACCTTCGGAACTGACGGACGAAGACTACAAAAAATTCTACCGCGACCTCTATCCGGCATCGGACGAACCGCTTTTCTGGATACACCTCAATGTGGATTATCCTTTCAACCTGACCGGTATCCTCTATTTCCCCCGCATAAAGAGCAATATTGATTTAAACCGGAATAAAATACAATTGTTTTCGAATCAGGTGTTTGTCACCGACTCGGTGGAAGGCATCGTGCCGGAGTTCCTGACCTTGCTCCACGGAGTGCTTGATTCGCCCGATATTCCGCTCAATGTCTCCCGCTCCTACCTGCAGAGCGACCAGAATGTGAAAAAGATTTCCAATCATATCACCAAAAAAGTGGCCGACCGCCTCGAAGAAATATTCAAGAACGACCGCCCGCAGTTCGAAGAGAAATGGGACAGCCTCAAACTCTTCATCCAATATGGCATGTTGAGCGAAGAAAAATTTTACGAACGGGCAACCAAATTTGCCCTGCTGAAAGATACGGACGGTAAATATTATACCTTCGACGAATATAAAACCCTGGTAAAAGAAAATCAGACCAACAAAGACGGACAACTCATCTACCTCTACACCAACAGCACCGAAGAACAGTACAGCTACATCCAGGCTGCCCGAGACAAAGGGTACAGCGTCCTGCTGATGGACGGACAGTTAGACGTACACGCGATAGGACAGCTGGAACAGAAGTTTGAAAAGACACAGTTTGTGCGTGTTGACAGCGATACAACAGAGAACATCATCCGTAAAAATGACGTGAACAAAGTAGCGCTTACCGACGACCAGCGCGAGGCCCTCCAGGAAGTATTCAAAAGCCAGATGCCGAAAATGGAAAAGGCTGAGTTCTACGTCACTTTCGAAGCCCTGGGAGAAAATGCCAACCCGGTGATGCTCACCCAAAGTGAATACATGAGACGGATGCGCGAGATGTCGGCCATGCAGCCCGGTATGTCGTTCTACGGAGAAATGCCCGACAGCTACAATATCGTACTCAATACCGAACATGCCCTGATAAAAAAAGTAGTGGCCGATGAAGAAACAGCTTGCACAGCCGAACTCTCCCCTGTCGTTGCCGACATCAAAGGTTGGGAAGCCCGCCAGACAGACCTCCGCAACAAACAAAACAAAAAGAAAGACGAAGAAATAAGCAGCGCGGAAAAAGAAGACCTGGAAAATACCAACCGCAAACTTGATGAACTGCGCGAACAACGCAGCAAAATACTGTCGGAATATGCAGCCGGAAACAGCCTCATACATGAACTGATCGACCTGGCCCTGCTGGGCAACGGAATGCTGAAAGGCGAGGCGCTGAGCAAATTTATCCAGCGAAGCGTCCAATTGATAGGATAAAAAGTTGGAAGATTAGAAGAAAACTGTTTATTTTGCTTCCTGTATCAAAAAAACGCAGGAATGAACTACAGAGAGACAGATATCCCCGGAGTATGGATTATCGAAGCAAACGTTTTTGATGATGCCCGGGGATATTTTTTTGAAGCCTACAAACAAGCTGAATTTGAAAAATACATCGGACCGGTCTGTTTTATGCAGGAAAATGAATCCTGCTCGTTGCAGAGCGTGCTCCGCGGGCTACATTATCAGTTGAATCCCTTTTCGCAGGCAAAATTAGTGCGTGTCATTCAGGGGAGTGTTTTAGACGTCGCGGTGGACCTGCGCAAAGGCTCGCCTGCCTTCGGGCGACATATCTCTATCGAGCTTTCTTCGGAAAACAAGCGGCAACTCTTCATCCCGCGAGGCTTTGCACACGGCTTCCATGTCCTGAGCGAACGGGCTGTCTTTACGTATAAGGTAGATAATCCGTATCATCCTCTCTCCGAAAGGAGTATCCGGTATAATGAGCCTGCTTTCGGCATCGATTGGAAGATACCGGAAGGAACATCGCCCACGCTTTCGGAAAAAGACAAACAGGCTCCTCCGCTGGCGGAAGGGGATTTTAATTTTGTATATAATAATTGAAGAATCATGAAAACATACCTCGTCACCGGAGGAGCCGGATTCATAGGCGCAAACTTTGTAAAGCATCTGCTGGCTACTTATCCCGGCATACAAATTGTCGTATTAGACCTGCTCACATACGCCGGTAATCTGAAAACAATCGAGAACGACCTCCGCCCCGGACGCTGTGAATTTGTGAAAGGCAATATCGGAGACCGCTCGTTGACGGACAGGCTCTTTCAGCAATACGACTTTCAATACGTGGTGAACTTCGCTGCCGAAAGCCATGTGGACCGCAGCATCGACAACCCGCAATTGTTTCTGGAAACCAATATCCTCGGAACGCAAAACTTGCTCGACGCCGCCCGCAAGGCATGGGTGAGGGGGAAAGACGCGGAAGGCTATCCCGTATGGAAGGAAGGCGTGCGCTTCCATCAGGTATCGACCGATGAAGTGTATGGCAGCCTCGGAGCGGAAGGCTATTTCAGCGAAACCACTCCTTTAGACCCGCGAAGCCCTTACAGCGCATCGAAAACAAGCGCCGACCTCTTTGTCAAAGCCTATTCGGAAACCTATAAAATGCCCGTCAGCATCACCCGCTGCTCAAACAATTACGGCCCTTATCATTTTCCTGAAAAACTTATCCCCCTCATCATACAGAATATCCTCGAAGGTAAACCGCTGCCGGTCTATGGCAAAGGCGCCAATGTACGCGACTGGCTGTACGTAGAAGACCACTGCAAAGCCATCGACGCCGTACTGCACAAAGGAAAGAACGGAGAAGTGTATAACGTAGGAGGACATAATGAGAAGCAGAACATCGAGATAGTCAGACTAACCATCCGCACGATCCACCACATCCTGGCCGGGGAACCCGCCTACCGCAAAGCCCTGAAGCGAAAAGAATACGACGCCGAAGGCAACCTCCGCATCGACTGGATCAACGACAGCCTCATCACATTCGTGCAAGACCGCCTCGGACACGACCAGCGCTATGCCATCGACCCCGCTAAGATAACCCGCGAACTCGGCTGGGAACCCGAAACCCGTTTCGAGGAAGGCATCGTAAAAACCATCTACTGGTACCTCGACAACCAGTCCTGGGTAAACGATATCCTCACCAGGGTACACTCCTGATTCATATTTTATTTCATCTTAAGGGTTCTATTTTAATATGTTTTCGCGGAAATTGGAGAGGCTGGATTCTTCGCCGGCCAGGAGGAGGGTATCGCCTTCCCTGAACCGGAAAGAAGAGAATGCGCTGATGCCCGACTCCCCTTCGCGGTCAATACAAACGACCATACATTCCGTCTTTTTCTGGATATCCAGTTCGCCGAGCGTTTTGCCTGTCATGAGAGAGCCTTCTTCTACGACGTATTGCGAGAGGGCAATGTGTACCTGCGCTTCTTCGTCTTCGGCCTGCTCCTGTCCATAAGCCTGTACTTCGCGGATGAAACGGCGGATATCGTCGTCCGAACCGGCAATGATCAGTTTGTCATAGGGGTAGAGGCGTTCGTCGGCGGCGGGGATGTTGATCTTCCGGTTGCCGCGCAGGATGGATACGACGCTCAGTCCCAGGCGGCGGCGGAAGTCCAGCTCGTGGAGTGTCTTCCCGATGCGGGGCGAAACGGGTGAGACGTCGATCTCCTCAATATGGATATTACGCGAGAGCAGGCGCCCGGTTATCTCGGGATGGAGGGGAGCCGATTGTTGTTTCTGGTTCAGGTTCTCAAGGAAGCGGGCTTCCATCTTGCGCGACTGGCGTTTGAACCCTTGAAAGAAGATAATCACAGCAATGACTGCCATCGAAGCAATCACCATCCACAGGGTATAAGCCGGGAAAATCTGTACCAATACGGCCATGATCAGGGCACAGCTAATCCCCATACGGAGTGCGATGAGCGAAATAAGCACGCCGCGGTTGAAATGATTATCGTCCCACAAGGTGCGGAACTCCTTCGAACGGTTCTTTTTCATCATAATCGTACGCAGGAACGGAGCCATCAGAAGCAGGGCGAACAGGGCGGAGAGTGTCGTCCCCCACAATCCCGGTATGTGTGCCGTGATAAAAGGCATAACAAAGGTTTCGCAGGTAAGCAGGATAGCTATGCAGATAACCGAATTGATGGCGACAAACGACAAAACGCTACGTAGCAGCCGGTTCCAGTCGTCCTGTTTGTTTACGGTCGTGAGGCCGGAAGTGGCATAGCCGTTGATAATCCAGCTCCAGCGTGCAGGTATGATCTTCTCCAGGAAATCATAGACGGGCAAAGCGGCTTTGATAAAATAAGGTGTGGTAAACGTCGTAATGATAGAGACGGTGACAATAATCGGGTACAGGGATTGGCTAATGACTCCCAGGCTCATCCCCAGTGTTGCAATGATAAACGAAAATTCGCCAATCTGCGCCAGACTGAAACCTGCCGGTACCGCCACCTTCAGACTTTCGCCCGAAGCCAGTACACCCAGCGTGGCGAAAACGACACGCCCGATAAGCACAACGCCTGTCAGCATCAGGATAAGCCCCGCATATTCTACAATAGAGGCCACATCAATCATCATACCTACCGAGACAAAGAATACGGCGCCAAAAAGATTCTTGACAGGCTCCATCAAATGCTCTATCTGCTTTGCTCTGACCGTCTCTGCCAGAATGGAACCCATAATAAAAGCGCCCAGGGCCGCCGAAAAACCCACCTTTGAGGCAAACAATACCATCCCAAGGCAGAGGCCGATGGCAATGATAATCAAGGTCTCATCGTTCAGAAACTTCTTCAGCTTCTTCAGCAGGGTAGGAATCAGATAGATGCCGACGATAAACCACACCAGTACAAAGAATACCAGCCGCAGCATGCTTCCCAGCAGTTCGGCGCCTGCAATCGCCTGGCTGACAGCCACTGTAGAAAGCAGCACCATCATTAAAATCGCCGCCAGGTCTTCGACAATCAACATACCGAAAACGATACCGGCAAACTTCTGCTTCTGCAGCCCCATATCATTAAACGCTTTAATGATAATCGTAGTGGACGACATCGACAGCATCCCCCCAAGAAAAATACTATCCATCATCGTCCAGCCCAGCCATTGCCCCACGATATAACCGATGACGATCATCGACCCCATATTGATAAGCGTTGCCAGGGAGGCCGTGCCCCCTACCGTTATCAGTTTTTTGAAACTAAATTCCAGCCCCAGGGCAAAGAGCAGGAAGATAACCCCTATCTCGGCCCATATCTCTACGTTGCCCAGGTCGGTAACTGTCGGTAGCCACGGGATATCAGGCCCGGCGATGAACCCGGCCACGATATATCCCAGTACAACCGGCTGTTTCAGCCATTTAAAAAGAATAGTCGCAATCCCCGCCGTAATCAGGATAAGCGCCAAATCGCTGATAAATTCAGGTAAGTGTGCCATAAATCTTTTATTTACACGGTAAAAATACAATTTTTTCACTACGTTTGCATAGAATCGGGATTCGTATGGGAAATAATATAGGAAGATTCTCCTGATAAGAATGAGGAGTTTTAGCTGTGCCTGCTTCTCCTTTGCCTGAAATTTACCGGAATTTTTTTGCTAACTCTGTTACCCGTTTGAGTATCTCTTCTTCGCCGGGGACTTTCTTGTTTTGCATGAGCAGCTTGCCGTCGCAGATCACTGTGTCTATGCAGCTGCCGTTGGCGGCATAGACTAAGTTGGAAGTAAAATGATGATTGGGGGTGAAAGCGGGGAGGTTCAGGTCGATCAGGCATAGGTCGGCTAAGTAGCCTTCGGCTATGCGGCCGGTTTTCAGTTCGAGTATATCCGCTCCTTGTCCGGTCGCAGCATAGAGCATTTCGTCGGCGGTCAGTGCTTCCGGGTTTTTTCGCCAGGCCTTTCCCAGCAGCGAAGCCAGCTTCATGGCTTCTGTCATATCCAGGTTGTTCGACGAGGAGCAGCCGTCGGTTCCTATTCCTACTGTTATACCGGCCTTACGCATTTCCGTAAACTTAAATGTCGTGCCGGAGGCCAGCTTCATATTTGAGGCCGGATTATGTACTACCTTTACGCCTTTATCCGCCAGGATGCGGATTTCTTCCTCATCCACATACAAGCCGTGGGCTATGCTCAGGCGGGGAGAAAGGACACCCAGCTTATTCAGATAGCGCACAGGGGTATAAGCAAACTGTTTCACGGAATGGGACACCTCTTCTTCTGTTTCTGCCACATGCATCTGGATAAGGAGGTTATGTTCTTCTGAGAAAGTGTCTATCCATTGCAGCAAGGCTCCCGATACGGTATAGATGGCATGAGGGCCTAAAGCGAACTTTATACGCGGGCCATAGGCGTCGCTTCCGGCAAAAAGAGATTGTATCTCCTGTTTGCTTTTTCCGGCTTGTTCGGGATTGAAATGGTCGAAGCAAGCGCACGAGAGCACCCCCCGGATTCCCATCTCTTGTACGGCTTCCGCCGTAGCCGGCAGTTTGTAGTACATATCCAGGAAGGCCGTTGTTCCACTCTTTATCATTTCAAGGCAAGCAAGTTTGGCTCCCCAATACACATCTTCATGCGTAAGGAGGGCTTCGTTCGGCCATATCTTTTCCTTCAGCCAGGGCATGAGCAGCATATCGTCGCCGATGCCACGGAAAAGTGTCATCGCAGCATGGGTATGGGCATTGATCAGACCGGGGATAAGGGCTTTGCCTTGTCCGTCTATTTCGATACCGGCTGTTACAGAAATGGAATCAGCTATCTGTTTAATGTATTGTCCTTCAATCAGAATATCCTTTATCTGCCCTTCCCATTCAACTCCTTTGATAAGCATCTGAGGTTTCATCTGTATTCCTTATAAAATCCGGCAACGGTCTCTATTCCTTTATAAAAGAAATCCAGGGGGAAGCTTTCATTGGGTGAGTGGATCGCATTTTGTTCCAGTCCGAAGCCCATCAGGACGGTTTTTATCCCCAGTATTTCCTCAAAGGAAGAGATGATGGGGATGCTTCCGCCCCGCCGTACGGCTAAGGGAGTTGTCCCAAAGGCAATGCCCATCGCTTTTTCTGCCGCTTTATAGGCCGGGAGGTCGATCGGGCAGACGTATCCCTGTCCGCCATGCAGGGCCGTTACTTTCACTTTTACGGATGCAGGCGCTATCCGGCTCAGGTGATCGGCAAAGAGTGCTTCTATTTTTTTATGATTCTGATGAGGTACCAGGCGGCAGGATACTTTGGCATAGGCTTTCGAAGGGAGGATTGTTTTGGCTCCTTCGCCTGTATAACCTCCCCAGATGCCGCAGATGTCGAAGGCCGGACGGCAACTGTTGCGCTCCAGGGTAGCATATCCTTTTTCTCCGAAGAGTTCGTCCACGCCGATGGATGCCTTGTATCCGGCTTCATCGAAAGGTATCCGGGCAATCATGGCACGTTCGGCAGGCGATACGTCTTCCACATCATCGTAGAAACCGGGGAGGGTGATACGTCCGTCGGCATCGGTCATACCGGCCAGCAGTTTGCAGAGGGTATGGATGGGATTGGCCACCGCTCCGCCAAAATGTCCTGAATGCAGGTCGCGGTTCGGCCCTGTCAGTTCTACCTCCCAATAGGCCAGTCCGCGTAATCCGGTCGTAAGCGAAGGAATCTCACGACTTATCATGCTTGTATCCGAAACTACGATCACATCTGCTTTCAGGAGTTCTTTATGTTGCCGGCAGAAGGATTCCAGGCTTGGCGAACCGATTTCTTCTTCTCCCTCGATGATGAATTTCACGTTGCAGCGCAGCAGGCCCAGATTCAAGGCTGTTTCAAAGCCTTTTACTTGCGTCATGGCTTGTCCCTTATCATCGTCGGCTCCACGCGCCCAGATGCGTCCGTCTCTGACAAGCGGCTCAAAAGGATTGCTCTTCCACAATTCCAGCGGTTCCGGCGGCATAACGTCGTAATGCCCGTAAACGAGTACGGTAGGCGCTTCAGGGGCAATCAGCTTCTCGGCATAGACCACGGGATTACCCGCTGCCGGCATCACACATGCCTTATCCACACCCGAAGAAATCAATACTTCTGCCCACCGTTGTGCACAGAGCTGCATCTCCTGCTTATATTCATGTTTGGCACTGACGGAAGGGATCCGTATCAGAGAAAACAATTCCTCCAGGAATCGTTCTTTGTTTGATTGAATGTAGTTTTTTACCTGCATAAGTCTTTCTCCGCTTTAAATTTGAGGAGCAAAGATAAGCAATTTGTCTGCATTTATACATTTATCATTCGGATGAATTTCAAATTGCCGCACTCATAATGACGGAATGCATCCGGCCCGTCGCCACAACGACTGTCGGTTCGGGCAGATGTTCCGCATATATATTGGTTATTTCTTTTTTTTGAAGTGTTGGTATGATTTTAGAAATTTTGTTCATAATAGCATCGAAGCAGAAAACCATTCACGTTGAATATCAAAAAAAAACGAGAACTTACCATTGTAGTATCCCCGGGATGTACTACTTTTGTGTTCAAACACTAAAGAATTCTATGAAATCCAGATTATTTCTTTCCCTTGTTCTGTGCTGTTTATGTACATTTGCCTCCTTTGCGCAGCAGGATACGTCCGCCGAAGAGCAGGCGTTGCTGGACAAGTTAGAAACACTGTCGGGCGACGAAAAGATGAACACCATCTTCCACTTGTCGCTGCTTCACGAAGGAGAGGAGAAAATGTTGTACTACACGGACATGATGGAGGAGTATGCCCGGCAGATAAACGATGAATATTATATCGGCAGCGCCCTGTTGCTGCGTGCTACCTACTACTTCAATTGGGGAAGCAACGAAGACTTTCTTCACCATGCCGCAATATCCCGGGACTATCACCTGTCCCACAATGACCTGACCCGCTATCTGGCTATAGAATCGTTTATAATCGCCTGGCACATCGAGACCGGCAAATATGAAACCGCGCTACGTATCATTGACGAAATGCTCAAAGTATCGATTAAAGAGAAAAGCGTTTACGGAGAAATGACCGCCTACGACTGCATGGGGGACGTGTATGCTGCCGGCGAATATTATGATAAAGCCGTCGAATCATACATTCAAAGTTACGCCTTGATCGAAAAATGGAATGCCGAGGGACAAATGCACAAGTTAGATATCGGGTCGAAGGTCGTGGGCGCAGCCTACCATGCCGGTGAATATGATAAGGTGCGTGAATATTGCGACAAGATAATCGCGCTCGAAGGAACGCTCAAAGAAGATGAGACTGAACTGGGCGCACAGCAAAGCGACGATTATACAAAGGTCGCGTACGCCTATTCCGCCATGCTGCACATCCGGCAGGGGGAGACGGATAAAGCCCTGGAGTATTTACAGGCGACCGATACACTCAGCCACAACATAGAAAGTTACGGCCAGCCCCTGAATATCGCCTATGCCATGTATTACAGCGCTATCGGTCAATACGACAAAGCGCTCCGGTACGTGGAGCAGACTATCGAATACAATTCGGCCAATGGCTATATGATGGGCTACATCGACGCCTTGACGCTCAAGTCCGAAATCGAAAACCAAATGGGGTCATCCGCCGCTTACGCCACTTTAAAGGAAGCCGGCTCCCTGGCCGACTCCCTGGCCCGCAAGCAACTGGCTGTGCAACTGAGCGAATTGCATACGATCTACCAGGTGGAAAAGATTACCGCTGAGAAGACCCGCAACCGGAACTACTTTCTTTTCGCCCTGGGCGGATGCATGCTGCTGTTACTGCTCTTGAGCGTGGCGTTCCATTATAACCGCATCATCACTGCAAAGAACCGCCGCCTATACGCCCAGATCAAAGAACAAGACCGCCTGTCCGAAGAAATGGAGCGCAACTATGCGATGGCGCTATCGTCACGGGACGGACAAGAACCGGTGGGCAAAGCATCCGAAGACCTGCCCGGCGACTGTCAACAGCGCGAACTGGTCGCCCGTCTGAAAAAGCACCTGCTCTGCCAGGGTAACCTCGCTTTTGCCAACCTGGGGCGCGATGAGCTTACTGCCGCCCTGGGAACCAATAAAAACATTCTTTCCGAAGCCGTACGTGCCGTCACGGGAAAGACGCCGATGGAATACCTCCGCTTCCTGCAACTGGAAGAAGCCCGCCGTATGATCGAT
>JAISZA010000051.1 GCA_031269535.1 Tannerellaceae bacterium | reverse complement strand
GCCGTCATTGCGAACCCAGAGGGTGAAGCAATCCAGATCGGGGGCGCCCTGGATTGCTTCGTACCTCGCAATGACGACGGAAATCCATTGAATCTGCGACAATTTGAATTGCACCCGTTACAAGTTACAAGTTACAAGAGGGCTGTTCAACAGAATGCTCAATAACTCGTAACTTGTAACTTGTAACTCGTAACTATAATCTATAATCTATGCCCGGCGTTCGGATGTGTAATAAAAAGGTTCGTTTTTTTTGTACAAAACATCTTTCTCCGGTAGTAGTCTTTTTTTGTGCTCCAGGATAGTTGTCCGTATAGGTAAAACATCGGGGTATTGCTTTGCCGGACAAGGATTAGCAAGATTCGGGCGAGCCTGTAAAAAATATCTTTTCCTTATTATAGAAATTATACTATATATGGTATATTTGTGTGCAAAAGAAATGAACCTTTTTTTTGCACATACAAACGAATTAATTAAAACATCAAATGAAACGAGCCTTTGGGATTATAATTTTGTTATTGATTCCTGTAATTATCACCCCGGCTGCAAATAACAGCATCGACTCCCTGCTCGCAGAGCTGGATAAGACGCTTTCGGAGGGAAAACTTTATATGGAACAAAAGGAACACCGGATAAAACGACTGAAAATACAATTGAAGCAGGAAGTATCACCCGAAAAACAATACGAATTCTGCTACAACATCATCGAAGAATATAAAAGCTACATGAGCGACTCCGCCCTGGTCTATATCAACCATAATATCCACCGGGCTATCGAAAACAAGCAGATACTCTGGGAAATACAGGCGAAGCTGCAATATTCGTTCGTGCTTTCGTCTTCCGGATTGTTTATCGAATCGAAAGAAGTGCTGGACCATATCCCCCAGCAAGCCCTCACCGATAAATTATGGGTTGAGTATTATAAATGTATGGAGACGCTATACGTAAACATCGAAATTTATCAGGCAGGGAAAAGCCTGACTGCCGACTTGTCGGAAAAAATACGCACGTGCCGCGACTCAATCCTGTATTACCTACCTGCCCAGTCTCCCGAACGCCTTTTTTACCGGTTCCTTATCGTCAATTCGGAGGGCAACTACGCTGATGCCCTGGTCTATCTGGAAACTTATCTGAAAACACTCTATCCCGGAACGCATGAACATGCCAGAAAGAGCTACAACCTCTCCATCCTCTACCAGCAGCTGAACAATACCGAGCTACAGATCAGGCACCTGATCCTGGCCGTTATCTCCGACGTCAAAGACGCGATAAAGGAAAACCGGGCTTTGCTGGATTTATCTATCTGGCTTTATGAGCATAACAATATTGAAAGGGCTTTTAATTATATCCAATATGCACTGAACGATGCGAATTTCTATAACGCCCGCTTCCGCTACTTTGAGATTTCCAAAGCGCTCCCTATCATCACCAGCGCACACCAGCAACTCCATACGCAACAAAATAACCGGATGAAAATCATCTTAATCATTTTCAGTTTCTTATTCATCGTCCTGCTGGTCTTACTCGTCTATCTGCAAAAACAAATGGCAGCGCTCAGGCTGGCACGGAAAGGGCTGAAAAAGACCAATCAGAAACTGGAAGAGATGAATAATAAACTCAACAGTCTGAACCGGAAACTATCGGAAGCCAACCTGATCAAGGAAGAATATGTAGGCTACTTCCTCGACCTTTGCTCGGAATACATCGGCAATCTGGAAGACTACCGGAAGATGGTCAACAATAAGATTGCCGCCAAACGCTTCGACGAACTCCTGCGGACAAGCTCTTCGTCGAACGAGAAAGGGAATGAGATCAAGGAATTATATGCCAATTTCGATAAGGCTTTCCTGAAAATATATCCGGGATTTGTCTCTTCCCTGAACGAGCTGCTGAAAAAAGAAGAAGGCTTCGATATCCGCCGGAGCGACCTGTTGAATACCGAACTGCGTATCTTCGCCCTGATACGCCTCGGCATAACCGACTCTGCCCGGATAGCTTCCTTCCTGCGTTGTTCGGTGCAAACCGTGTATAATTACCGGAGCAAGATCAAACGAAGCAATCTGAATGAGTCGGTTGACATTGAAGAGCAAATCCGGAAAATCGGCCTGCCCGACCTGCCCGACCTGTAATAAGGCGTTGTCTGGAAATGGATAGCCGCCTTCAGCTCAGCCCCTCGACGAGACCATTGACGATGTCGATATTACGGGCATTCGGTTCCTTGGGAAGGCCGGGCATACGCATGATCTCACCTATGACAACGACAATCATCTCTGCTCCGTTATTGATGAAGATATCTCTCACCTTCAGCTCGAAATCACGGCTCACACCGTATGCTTTCGGGTCGGAGGAGAAAGAATACTGCGTCTTGGCTATGCAGACGGGATAGTGTGTAACTCCCAGCTGCTCGATCTGCCTGAGTATCTTTTCCGCCTGGGTGGTATAGACGATGGAGGAGGCGCCGTAAATCTTTCCGGCCACCTTGGCTATCTTTTCGCGTACGCTGTCGCCCTCTTCGTAAGTATAGTGCAGGGGAGCGGAAGGCGTCTTTTCAATGGTATCGACCACCAGACGTGCCAGCGCGAGGCTCCCTTCCCCACCGTCGGTAAAGACGGTATTCACGGCAAAGCCCAGGCCTTTTTCCCGGCAATGCGCTGCTACCAAAGCGATCTCTTCGTCGGTATCGGTGTCGAAGCGGTTGAAGGTGACGATGATCTGCTGTCCGAAGCCTTTCAGGTTTTCTATATGCCTGTCTAAATTGGCGAAGCCTTTTACGAGTCCTCCGGCATGGGGTTCTCTGATACGTGCTTCGGGCAGGCCTCCGTGTAGTTTCAGGCTCTGCGAGGTCACGACAACCACCGTCAGTACAGGCTTCAGGTGGGCCTTGCGGCATTTGATGTTGAAGAACTTCTCGGCGCCGAGGTCGGCGCCGAAGCCGGCTTCGGTAACGACGTATTCGCCGTAGGTAAGCGCCATCTTCGTGGCGACGACCGAATTGCAGCCGTGTGCGATATTGGCAAAAGGCCCTCCGTGCACGAAAGCCGGCGTATGCTCCGTCGTCTGCACCAGATTGGGGAGCAGGGCGTCTTTGAGCAAGACCGTGATGGCTCCGGCTACACCCAGGTCGTTGACCGTAAAGGGCAGGTTATCGTTCGTATAGCCCAGCAAGATATTCCCTATGCGCCGCTTCAGGTCGTCGATATCCGTCGCCAGGCAGAGGATGGCCATGATCTCGGAAGCGGGGGTAATGTCGAAGCCTGTTTCCGAAGGGATGCCGTTGGCCGGGCCTCCCAGTCCGCAGACGATCGCACGCAGGCTGCGGTCGTTCACGTCGAGCACCCGCTTCCATTTGATCTCTTTCAGCCCCTCGCAGCTATGGCGCGTCTGGTAGAGGTAGTTGTCCAGCAAGGCGGTAATCATATTATGCGCCGAAGTCACGGCATGGAAATCTCCTGTGAAGTGGAGGTTGATATTCTCCATGGGCAGCACCTGCGAATAGCCTCCTCCGGCAGCTCCTCCTTTCATTCCGAAGCAAGGGCCTAAAGAAGGTTCGCGCAGGGCGACGATCGCCTTTTTGCCTATCTTGTTGAGTCCGAGGCTGAGTCCGATGGAGACGGTTGTCTTCCCGATACCGCTTTTCGTCGGCGTGATGGCAGTTACCAGTATCAGGTGATGCGTCCGTATTTTTTCGTCGTCAATGAGTTTGAGCGGTATCTTGGCCATGTATCTTCCATAGTTCTGGACTTCGGCGCGCGGGATACCTGTCTTCTCGGCTACTTCTTTTATTTTATGAAGCGCTGTTTCTCTTGCAATTTCAATGTCTGTTTTCATTATCTTTTGTTTTTTGTTGTTTTCCGGATAGAGGGAGCTAAGATATAAATTTCTATCTTTGCTTCGTTCAATGAAATATGAAAAGATATGAAGAAACTGGTATTACTTATTGTTTCAGCCTGCCTTGCTCTGGCTGCCCAGGCCCAGAAGGCGCCGAAATGGATGGATAAATCGAAGAAAGCCGTGCTCAGGGTAACGACTTTCGATAAAGATAACCGCAGGATTAATTCGACGGGCGGATTCTTTGTCAGCGAAACGGGAGAAGCACTTTCCGCCTATTCGCTTTTCAGAGGAGCGGCGCGGGCCAGTGTCACGGATACCGACGGCAATACCTATCCCGTAAGCTATATCATCGGAGCCGATGATCTGTACGACGTGATCCGGTTTAAGGTGAGCATACCGGGTAAGAAAGTCCCTTTCCTGCCTCTGGCCACCGGGCCTGTGCCGGTTGACGCCCCTGTCTTCCTGCTTCTCGGCACCGACACGAAGGAAGTTGCATTTAAACAGGGCACCGTGACGGAAGTCAGCAAACTGAAAGACCCGTACAGCTATTATAAACTATCCATCCCTCTGGAAAGCGGACAGGCCAATGCCCCTTTGCTGCTTGCGAACGGAGAAGTCTTTGCCCTGGCGCAGGAAGATGCTTCCGGCAGGAAAGAACATTCCTACGGCGTATCAGCAAGCTATGTGAGTGCGTTGAAACAGACGGCTACCGACATATTCAATACCGTTTATACCCGTATCGGCATACGCAAAGCCTGGCCGGAGGAAGCCGGGCAAGCTAGCGTCTCCTTATTCCTCCAGGCCGGTTCGCAAGATGCGAAGACCTATCTGGAGACCCTCAACGACTTTATCGCGACCTTCCCCCAGGCTGCCGACGGATATATGAGCCGCGCCTCCCACTATGCCGCCAAACGCAGCGAGCTGGCTGAGGATGCCGCCGGCCGGCAGACGTTCTTAAACCTGGCAATGGCCGATATGCAAACGGCAGCCCGGTTAAGCCCCAACAAGGGAGAAGTCTATTATAACCAGGCAAAAATGATATTCGCCGTGGCTACCGGCGACTCAAGCCTGACCGACAGCAACTGGCAAGTAGGGGCTGCCCTTGCCGCCCTGCAGAAAGCTATCGGGGAAGGAGCCCAGCCGGCCTATCACGAACTGGAAGGACATATCTATTTCTCTCTGGAAGAGTATGCCGCAGCCTACGAAGCCTATATGCGGGTAAACGAAAACCCCTCGGCGGCATCTGCCGATTCCTATTATTTAGCCGCCAAGTCGCTGGAAAACATTCCCGGAGCGCAGATCAGCGATCTCATCGCTCTGTTAGACAGCGCCCTTGCCCGGATGGGCCTTCCCCTGCCGCGCGAAGCAGCGCCTTATGTGCTGGAACGGGTGGAATACAAAAACCAGCTCGCCTTATATCCGGAGGCCGTGGAAGATTATAACCTTTATTATGCGCTGGTGGGCGGAGAGGTGAACGACTCTTTCTACTTCTACCGCGAACAGGCTAAATTCCGCGCCGGCGACAACGAAGGCGCCCTGCTCGACATCCGCGAAGCCATCGCCCGGAATCCCCAGGTAGCCGATTACCATGCAGAAGAAGCAGCCGTCCTGGTGCGTATGCAGCATTACGAAGAAGCGCTGGCCGGTGTACAAAAGGCTTTAGACCTGGCGCCCGATTTTGCCGCCTGCTACCGCATCCGCGGCGTATGCTTTATACGCAACGGAAAGAAAGCCGAAGCCTGCGAAGCTTTCGGCAAAGCCCGCGAACTGGGAGACCCTATCGTCGCCCGCCTGATCCGCGAACACTGCCCGTAAACGCTGGTCTTTACTCAATAGTCTGTCTGTCGTAAACAATAATTATTACATTATGAAAAACTTAATTTATTCTTTAGGCTTTCTTCTTTTATGTGGGTGGACGCCTGTGCAGGCACAGGAGTTTAAACTAAACCCAACGTCTGGTTATTTCCAGAACAAGGGCGTGGATGTGATGGCTTTCGACGATATTTATCCGGAAGGACATCAGAGTGGCGTAAGCCTCCTTATGCACGGCAACCGTGTAGCGACCAACGGAGACCTCCGGTTTGAACCGACACCGGGGCAATGGCAACCCGTCCCCGTTCAACGGGAACGCACGCCGGATGCAGCAACAAACACGATCACGACCGCGCTGAGCTTCCCCGATTCTTCCCGGCATCTGAAAGGGTTCAACCCGATGATCTATCCTGATTTCCAGTTTAATTATACCGTTACGGTCAGGGGAGAAGGAGATGCAGTTGTTGTCACGGTCGATTTAGACCGTCCTGTCCCGCCGGAGTTTGCCGGCAAGCTGGGCTTCAACTTCGAACTCTTCCCCGGCGCCTTATTCGGTAAACCCTGGATTATGGACAACCAACAGGGTATCTTTCCCCCGCAACCCAATGGGCCTACCTTGTCTCAGCCGGCCAATTATCCCCATAGCGGACATTTCAATCCCCATCCGCTTACGGATGCCGAACACTTATCCGGTCATGGGCAGGGATACAACCCTATCCTTGCGGATGACATCGTCGCCGAACCCTACGCCGTAGGCAAACGCTTCACCGTACGACCGGACGATCCGTACAATAAGTTCACGATTGAAACCCAGGGGGCAGAACTGAAGTTGTACGACGGACGCATGAACCACAACAACGGCTGGTTCGTGGTGCGCAGCGAGGTGCCCGCTGGTGCGACCCGGGGAGCTATCCGGTGGATCATCAGGCCCCATGTGGTAAACGACTGGTTATACCCGGCTGTCATACAGACTTCGCAGCTGGGATACCATCCCAACCAGCCCAAAGTAGCCATTATCGAACTCGACAAAAGAGACTTCAAACGCGAAAAACCCAGCCTGTACCGGATTACGGAAGAGGGAGAAAAAGAAGTAAACGTGGCCGACGGACAGGAATGGGGGCAGTTCCTGCGATACAACTACCTCCGGTTCGACTTTACAGGCGTGAAGGAAGAAGGTTTGTATCAGGTTCATTATGGCAAGTCCGTTTCCTCTGTCTTCCGGATTGCAGGGGATGTGTATGAAAGAGGAGCCTGGCAACCGGTATTGGAATATTTCCTGCCCGTGCAGATGTGTCATATGCGGGTGAACGAAAAATACCGCGTATGGCACGACCTCTGCCATGAAGACGACGCACGCATGGCGCCTGTCAACTGTAATCACATCGACGGCTATTCGCAAGGCCCCTCTACCCTGACGAAATTCGAACCCGGGGAAGTGGTTCCTGGAATCAATATCGGCGGATGGCACGATGCCGGCGATTTCGACCTGCGCGTCGAATCCCAGGCGGGTGAAAGCTATATCCTGGCGCTGGCCTATGAAGCTTTCCAGGTGGACTATGACGCTACTTCGATCGACCAGACCAAACGGGTGACGGAAATCCATCAGCCCGACGGGAAGGCCGACCTCCTGCAGCAGGTAGAAAACGGAGCCTTGTCGGTGGTAGGCGCTTACCGTGCACTGGGACGCCTCTACCGGGGCATCATCTGCAACGACCTGCGCCAGTACGTCCTGCTGGGAGATGCCGGAGCCATGACCGACGGCCTCGTGGGTAATGCAGACGACCGCTGGGTCTTCACCGAAAGCAACCCCATGCACGAACTGACCACCGCCGCCCAGTTAGCCGCCGTCTCTCGCGTGTTGAAAGGCTTCAACGATACCCTGAGCGCACAGTCGCTGGAAGCCGCCCGCGAAATCTATCAGGTGACGGAAGTGAGCAATCCCTTCTTTAAATCGGCTAAGATACACGCTGCTACGGAACTCTTCCTCACCACAGGAGAAAAGGAATACAAAGACTTCCTGCTGTCGGAAACCGGTTTTATCGTCCAGAGCATCGCCCGCATAGGCTGGTTTATCGCCCGTGCTGAAAAGGCAATGAATGACAGTCGATTCACCCAGGCCATACGCGAGGCCTTACCGGGATTGCACACCCAATTAGAGAAACAGGCATCGGAAACCCCTTACGGCATCCCTTACCGTCCGCGTATCTGGGGCGCCGGCTGGGACATCCAGGAATTAGGCTATCATTATTACTTCCTCCACAAGGCTTATCCCGATGTATTCCCGCCCGATATGGTGTATAACGCACTGAATTTCATTCTCGGCTGTCATCCCGGTTCGAACACGGCCTCGTTTGCCTCCGGCGTAGGAACCCGATCGGCTACCGTCGGCTACGGGCTGAACCGTGCCGACTGGTCGTATATCCCGGGCGGTGTGGTTTCCGGAACCGCTCTGATTCGCCCCGATTTCCCCGAATTGCTCGAATTCCCCTATCTCTGGCAGCAGGTAGAATATGTGATGGGAGGAGGCTCTTCTCATTATATGTTCCTGGTTCTGGCCGCCAGACAGCTATTGTCTGATACTTACTAAATAACAACATCATCATGAAAAACACATTGATTTTAATGGCTGTTTTATGCATCGGCTTATCATGCACGAAGAAACTGTCGGACGAAGAGCAGACCTTGCTCCAGCTCAGACAGGAGATTCTGCACGACCTGACAGACAACATCCTGCCTTTCTGGGCAACCCACTCACCCGATCCTGCCGGAGGCTTCTACGGCGTACTGAATTTCGACGGAACACCCCAGGCGGATGCACAGAAGGGCGGCATCCTACATGCCCGCCTGCTCTGGACATACTCCACGGCTTACCGCCTGTTGAAAGACGAGAATTACAAAACGCTGGCCGACCGCGCCCAGCGGTATTTCATCGACTACTTTATCGACAAGGAATACGGAGGTTCGTATTATGTGCTGGATGCCGGGGGGGCACCCCTGATGACGCAGAAGAACACCTACCAGAATGCCTTTGCCATCTACGGACTTTCTGAACACTATCGCGCAACAGGGAACGAAGAAAGCCTCAGCGCCGCCATCGGGATATACAACAAACTGACTGAATACGCTTTCGACCCGGAGCACAAGGGATTCACCGAAGGCTGCTCACGCGAATGGGAAAAGGAGGAACGTTTTCTTTCCAAAACGATGAATACGAACCTGCATGTGCTCGAAGCGCTCACCAATCTCTACCGGGTATGGAAAGACCCGGGGCTGTACCGGCAGCTGAAAGACGAAATCGACGTCATGCGACACAAAATACTGGACCAGTCCACCTGGCACGAAATACTGTATCTGTCGGTGGACTGGGAGCCATCCCCGATGCGCATAGATTCCTATGGACACGACATCGAGTTCTCGTGGCTGTTGGTGGAAGCGGCGGAGGTACTGGGCGACGAGGAGATACTGGAGGATACCAGACGGATTGCGGTCAGCCTGGCCGATGTGCAGATAAAGGAAGGCTTGTCTCCGCAAGGATATATGCTGGGTGAGAAGTTTTACGGGGAAAGGCCTGTGTTCCCGGGTCAGCCGCAAGATGCTCGCCACCGCCTGGAATGGTGGCCGCAAGCCGAGGCCGTAGTAGGCTTTGTCAATGCCTGGCAGATAAGCGGCGACAGGAAGTTTCTGGATGCTGCTGCGCTTGCCTGGGAATGGACAAAGACATACATGATAGACCATGAATACGGAGAATGGTACGGAAACGTCTTCGAAGACGGTTCACCCAAAAAAGACTTTGTGAAAGCCGACCAATGGCGTTGCCCTTACCATAACAGCCGCATGGGCTTTGAAATCATGATCCGCATCCCTTGATATTAATAACTATCAATTCTTAAAAGATATGAAGCATATAGTATGTGTTTTTTCGTTCCTGCTGATAAGCCTGGCGGCTTTCGCAGGTAATTACAACGGTTTTAAAGTATCGGTATATACAAAGGCTTACACCGTTGAAAAGATGAAAGACCTGCATTGGCTTGATTCTACATGGAATGTCATTGCCGGCCAGATTAAAGTAGATAAAATTTATCTGGAAACACACCGGGACCTTTTGATTATTCCCGATGAGACATTGGAACAAGCCAAGAAATTCTTCAGGGAAAAAGGTGTGGAAACAGGAGGTGGAATCACTTATACCATTAACGAAATGAATAACTTTGAAACTTTTTGCTATTCCAATCCTGAACATCGCAAACTTGTGCAGGAAATAGCAGAACATACGGCTAAACATTTTGACGATTTCATCCTCGACGATTTCTTTTTCACCAGCTGCAAATCGGATATTGAAATCAAAGCCAAAGGTGCGAAAAGCTGGACGCAGTACCGCCTCGAACTGATGACGGAAGCCGGGCAGAACTTAGTTATCAAGCCGGCAAAGAAAGTGAATCCCAAAGTGAAGGTCATCATCAAATACCCTAATTGGTACGACCACTTCCAGGGTCTGGGATTCAACTTAGCTACCGGGCCACAGATTTTCGACGGCGTATGGACGGGTACGGAAACGCGTGACCCCGCAGGCTCGCAACACCTGCAGAATTACTTGAGTTATAATATCGTCCGCTACTTCGAGAATCTACGTCCGGGACACAACTTCGGTGGCTGGGTGGACAGCGGAGGTTCCAATCTGGGCATGGATCGGTATGCCGAGCAACTCTGGCTTACTTTCTTCGCCAAAGCACCGGAAATAGCCCTCTGCGCTTATGACGAACTAATCGGTGTAAGCCTGAGGCCGGAAAATCACCGGACGCCCTGGCAGGGACAGGCTACCAGCTTTGATTACGACGAGATGGCCAAACCGGTGAACCTGAACGGACAAACAGCGACCCCGACCACCATCGCCCGTGTGGCAGGCTATACGTTTGAAACCATCAATAAGTTCATCAGCAAATTAGGCAAGCCCGTGGGTATCAAGTCTTACAAACCTGTACATTCATCGGGAGACGACTTCCTCCAGAATTATCTCGGTATGATAGGGCTTCCGATAGAAATGGTTCCCGAATTTCCGGCAGATCAGCAAGTGGTCTTACTCACCGAACAGGCTAAGTCGGACCCCGAACTGCTAAGCAAGATAAAAACGCAGTTGCAAAAGGGCGGAGATGTCGTGATTACCTCCAACCTCCTGAAAGCAATCCCCGAAAAGATTGCAGATATATGCGAACTGCGTATTCCCGACAATGCCTTGGTGAGCGACTTCGGGAGATTGGGCCAGGCCAAACGGGATATCCTCATTCCGCAGGTACTCTACCATACCAACGACGCCTGGGAAGTGATAAGCGCCGGACGCCCACTGAACGGTGGGGTTAGTGGCTATCCAATCCTCCTGCGCGCACAATATTCGAAGGGCAACCTGTATGTACTGACGATCCCCAGCGACTTCGGCAATCTGTATGACCTGCCGGCAGGCGTGCTGAATGAATTTCGCCGGATAATAGGCAAAGACGTAGATATTCGCATCGAAGCGCCTGCCCAGGTGAGCCTGTTTGTATATGACAACGGTACCTTCATCGTAGAATCATTCCTCGACAAACCTGTTACCATACAAGTCCTGACAAATGAAAGTACAGAAAAACTGACGGATCTGGTGACTGGCGCTGTGTATGATAAACTGCCGCCTCCACCGGTACCCTCCGGCTTCGATTTCTTCTTCCTTATGATGAATGGGGGAGAGAAAACCAATAAGTATCGCGTAAGCCTGCCACCTCACTCTTACAAAGTCTTCACTAAAAACTAAACATCGTATTTTGAGACATGAAACTATCTGAATTATTCTTAGCTATCGCTTTATGCGGATTGTTTGCTGTAAGTTGCCGGCAGGCGGAAAATGGCTTCAAGCCTGTTAATCCTCAGGCAACACCTGAAGCAAAGCAACTTCTGAGTTTCCTGTATTCCTTACAGGGAGAGTTTACTCTGACGGGGCAGCATAATTTTGCCAGTGATCTGCCGCGTTATGAGAATGTGGTACACGAGATGACCGGTACGTATCCTGCTCTCTGGGGCTGCGACTTCAGCTTTATGGCCCAGGGAGACAATATAGCCCGCTTCCAGCATTGCGGGCCGATGAATCTGACGGCGCCTTTCGGGCCTTGCGAAGTGAACGGGCGTACGAAAGAGGAGCTGAGGCAAGGCATCATCGACGAGGCCATACGCAAACATGCCGAAGGACGGATCATCACACTGATGTGGCATTGCTGTTTCCCCACAGGATGCGACGAATGTAATGGCGATGACATCTGGAGACTGGCCGAACGCCTGCCCTCGCAGGAGGAATGGGATGAATTAGTCACCGAGGGTACCGGACTCAATACCCTCTGGAAGAAACAAATGGATGGCGTTGCTACCTATCTGAAGCAATTGCAGGAAGCCAAAGTACCCGTACTCTGGAGACCTTTCCATGAGATGAACGGCGTATGGTTCTGGTGGTGTAACAAACCCGGCGAAAAGGGATTCAAAAAACTATGGATCGCGATGTACGACTATTTTACCAATCATCACAAACTCAATAACCTGCTCTGGGTATGGAATACGAACGCTCCGCGCGATATACCCGGCGACGAAGCCGGCCCGTATAAAGATTTCTTCCCCGGTATTGAGTACGTGGATATCCTGGCGGCAGACGTTTACAACAGGGATTGGAAACAATCGCATCATGACGAGTTGCTGGAACTCGGAGGCGGTAAACTCATCTCTCTGGGTGAGGTGGGCGAAGCGCCTTCCGGCGAGGTCATTGAAGCGCAGCCTTCCTGGAGCTGGTTCATGGTGTGGGGATACTGCATTTATGACTTCTCTGCCTTTGTCAGGCCTTCTGAACCCGATCCGGATGCTCCGGAGTCTGCCGAAGCGCCTGCTCCTCCTTCGTTTGCCTCTATGCCGGCTTCTAACCCGGCAGTAAAAGCGATCTACGATAATCCCAGGAGTATTACGCTCGACAGAATTGATTTCTCAGGAAAAACCTATAAATTGAAGCCGTAACAACGGATTTCAATCGTCTTTGCGAGGGCGGAGACCGAAGCAATCCAGAGTGAGCACGGTAGTCTGGATTGCTTCGCACTTCGCAAAGACGATGCGATCAATCGTCTTGTTGATTCAGAGACAGGCTGCCACTTTACGGCGGTCAGTTTCCTCGCGTTCGGATTCTTTGATGAAAGGATTGCCCATGGGGACGTTTTCGTTGCGATATTCCATAGCGCTATAGACGAGGCTGCGGGCTGAAGTATGGAACTCTCTGGCGCCGGTCCGGGATTCTATCTGCGCGATGTTCTCCGGACGGACGCCGCAGCCGGGCATGATAATGATACGACCGGCAGCACGCTCCACCAGGCCGGCGATGAGAGGAATGCCCCGGACGGCGTCGGGCTGCTGCCCGGAGGTGAGGAGGCGGTCGCAGCCACAGTCAATAAGCTGCTCCAGGGCGGTATAAGGGTCGCGGCAGACATCGAAGGCCCGGTGGAAGGTGACCGAGAGTGGCGCAGCAGCAGCTATCAGCCGGTTCAATAAATTCACATCCACATCGCCTTCCTTCGTCAGGCAACCGAAGACTACGCCATGCACTCCCAGCTCTTTCGCCATCCCGATATCGTAAAGCATCGACTGCACTTCGGCGCCTGTATAAAGGAAATCGCCTCCGCGGGGACGGATGATGATATTGATGTCGATAGACGAGGTAAGTGCCTGAGCTGTCCGTATCTCACCGTAGCTGGGCGTAGTTCCCCCTTCAGGGATGGCGGCGCAGAGCTCTACACGGGCAGCCCCTCCGGCTTCCGCTTCTACACAGCTCTGAGCGGAGTTAGCGCATATTTCGAGGATGCGTTTGGTCGTTTTATTCATTTTCTTCATTTTCTTCTCAGTTCTTTGTTTATTCACCTGCAAAGATAAACATTTTGCCGTACATGCGGCGAAGCATATCAGCAGCAGACGGTTCCATAGACGGTATGGAAGGAGTTCTTACTATAACCGGTTTCATCTTGTGGCCGGACAAATAGCTGTATATTGTGTCGGATAAAGGATCTACAAGGAACCAACTGTTACCATGAGGAATTGTGTCGTCCTGCTCCCGTCCGGAATAAATCCGATCCCGTCCCGGATAAATCGGCTCCCGTCCGGGAATAAACCGGACGGGAGTGAAATAGATACAGGTTCCGGGGGGGGGAAAGATCCTATATATTTCGGGGGTAAAAGTAATTGGTTTTGAAGTGAAAGTATATAGGTTTGACGCCGGAAGATAGTAATATTTCATTACTGTCGGGTATGACCTGATTCCGGTTTTAACAAAAAAAACGCATTTCCCTTAGGTGGCAAAATCCCTTTTTTACGTCATAATCAAAAAAGGGATTTATGTATTCACTGTTAAACAAATATTTCACAGAGACGCTCACTGATTCGGAAAAAGCCATCTTGTTCCGGGAGTTAAACGATGCTCCTGCCTGGAAAGAGGAGTTTGCCCGCATACAAAATATGATGGCCATATCCGGGATGATATACAATGAAAACGACGAACGATGGGCGGCTGCAAAGATGAAAGAACTGATGCAGATTACACGTAAACGCAGAGCGCGGCGTCTGTCTGTCGCGCTCCTGAAATACGCCGCTGTCGCAGTATTCGTAAGTTGCCTCTGGATAGTTGTTTATCAGAACCTGCCCAAAGAAACAGACGATACCACCTATACGCATATCGAAGTACCGAAAGGCCAGGCTATCCACATCACATTAGCCGATGGGACAGAAACATGGCTCAGCTCACGTACAAAACTGAAAATTCCCCGTCGGTTCAACACCCGTGAACGAACAGTCGAATTAGACGGAGAAGGATTCTTTTCCGTAAGTAAAAATGAAGAAAAACCATTTACCGTAAAAACAAAACAATACAATATCCAGGTAACAGGCACTGAGTTCAACGTATTCGCCTACTCCGAAAGCCCCCTGTTCAAAACCGATTTAATCAAAGGCTCCGTATCAGTCTATAACAAAGACGACAAAAACCGGATCGTTTACCTGGCCCCCCGGGAAACCGCTTACCTGAAAGATGGGCAATTAGTGAAAGCACATCAGGCAACACACTTTTCTCAGTATATCAAAAATGGTATTTATAGTTTTGAAAATAAATCTTTTTACGAAATTGCCGGTCGCCTGGAGGTCTGGTATAATGTAAAGATCAATATAAAAAAACCAGAAATTGCATACTATATATTTTCCGGGAAATTCAGGCAGAACGACAGTATCGAACTTATTATGAAAGCGATTACGGAAACAGGAAAATTCAAATATAAATTTATCAGTAATACGGAAATCGATGTTTATTAACCCTTACATTTATATTATCATGAAAGCATCTACAGACACATCTTAAATAAGATAAAGGGAAAAAGGTGAGGAGTGTTGGCTCACTCCCCACCCACTAAGTTAACACTACCCAGTATCTTTTAAATAAAACAGCAGTATCAACTCTTAAATTCAGCAAAGTTATGGAAAATTACTTAGCAAAGGCTTTTTATGTACTAAAATTGACAAAAGTTTTTCGTGTTATGAGATTGTCCACATTTATATTATTTTTGTTTTTAGCACAGTTGCACGCCGAGATTGTATTTTCGCAATCGGAAATTGTGCAAATAAACAATACTTCTTTGACTATTGAAGAACTTATTTCTGAGATAGAAAAGCAAACGGATTATTTATTTATTTTCAGCAGAAATGACATTGATGTAGGCCATCGTGTCACAATACGTACTGAAAGCCGGAGTGTTTCGGATATCTTACGGGATGTATTTCGTGAAACTGATATCACATATTCGTTTGGAAACAATTACATCTCACTCCGGAAAAAAATTACAGAAACAGCGCTGTCGTCTCCTATGCCACAACAGCAAAATAAAATAACAATAACTGGTATCGTGGAAGATAATACGGGGCCTGTTATCGGAGCGAATGTGATAGAAAAAGGGACAACAAACGGGACTATTACCAATATCGACGGGGAGTTCTCATTAAACGTATCTCCTGATGCCGTTTTAGTCGTTACTTACATCGGGTATGTAGAACAGCAAATACCAGTCAATGGGAAAGTAAATTTTCCCATTAAAATGGCAGAAGATTCACAAACCTTAGACGAAATTGTTGTAACCGGTTATGGTACACAGAAAAAACGTGATCTTACCGGCGCTGTATCCGTCGTAAAAATAGAAGAAATGGAGAATATCGTTTCAAGTAATGTGATGCAGACACTCCAGGGACGTGTACCCGGTGTATTTATCACATCCAACGGGAATCCTACCGGAGACGCAACCGTACTGATCAGAGGAGTCAGTACACTTGGCACTTCAAGTAATCAAAATGCAAGAAGTACCCCTCTCTATATTATTGACGGTGTACCTACTCAATCCAATATGAACGAATTGTCGTCGCAGGATATAGAATCCATACAGGTATTGAAAGATGCTTCATCTGCCACGATTTATGGTTCACGTGCATCGAATGGAGTCATAATCATCACTACCAAAAAAGCGGACCGGCAAACTACATCCATACGATTCAGAGGTTCTCTGAACATGAGAACCTATACAAAAAAACCACTCAACTGGCTGAATACAGAAGAACGAGGCTGGGTTCAATGGAGAGCTGCCCGTAATGACGGTACCGACCCTGCTACGAATGGTTGGCCTTATACGTTTATCGATCATCAGGATGCTAACGGAAACTGGATATTAGACGAGATTCGTTATCCTGATTATCTTGACGAGACTACAAAAACCATGAAGCCGGCGGATACAGACTGGGTAAATGAAATATTGCAAACCTCAACTACTCAGAATTATAATGTAACCGTTTCTACCGGAGGAAGCAAAGGGCGTGCGTTGCTGACTATGGATTATCTGGATAATGTTGGTTCGGTCAGAGGTACATATAATAATCGCATGACCCTGCGTGTCAATTCCGACTATTCGTTGCTAAACAGCCGTTTGACTATTGGAGAGAATGTCTCGCTGTCCAAAAGTAAAAGAAGTACAATTGATGCGGGTTCCTTATTAAATTCAACCCGGCAGATACAACCGATCGTCCCGGTACATACTATAGACGGAATAGGCTGGGGTGGTGCAACGGGTGCTATGGATGATAACGGAAAAAATCCGCTTCGCATCATTGAATGGAATAAAGATAATAACAGCAATATCCTGAGATTATTTGGTGATGTGCATCTGGATTTGGAAATCATAAAAAATCTGCATTTCAAAAGTACATTAGGCTTAGATCATAACTTTAGCTGGTACAGACTCTTGTCCAAACCATTTCAGGACGGGGGACAGGCAGACCCAACCTCCAGAGTACGAAGCAGGTTCTATAACGAAGGCAGTTTGATCTGGAACAATACATTGAACTACCGATTTGACCGGAACGAGCATAGTTTTGAATTCTTACTGGGGCATGAACAAACAAATTATACACGGAATCGCCAGGAATATATCCGCGACGGCTATGATTCTCTGGACCCCGATTACATGTATGTTTTTGTAGGGTCGTCCGGAATCACACAGGAAGGCAGCGCCACTCAGCACAAACTGTTGTCTTATTTCAGTAAGGTTAACTATAATTACAACAACAAATATCTGGCATCCGTTACTGTTCGCCGTGACGGCTCTTCCCGGTTCGGAAAGAATAATCGTTTTGCCATCTTCCCGGCGTTCTCCCTTGGATGGAGGTTAAGTGAGGAAACATTTTTCAAAGAAGCTGTACCTGTCGTATCTGATTTGAAACTTCGTTACGGATGGGGGAAAACAGGAAATCAGAATATCGACGATTTTGCTTCTTACGGCTTGTATGAAGCCCGGTACACCAGCGACTGGACAGGACGTACTACTTATGATATGAGTACGGCATACGATATCACGGGTCAAGGTACCGGAATTGCTCCTATGGGTTTCCGCCGGACTCAGCTGGCCAATCCGAATTTGAAATGGGAAGCATCAACACAAAATAATCTGGGATTTGATTTCGGATTACTCAATCAAAAACTTACAGGTTCTTTTGATTACTTTTTCATAGAAACCACAGATATTTTAGTGACTCCGCCGGCTCTCGCCGTTTTGGGTGAAGGCGCCGACCAGTCTGTCAATGGTGCATCAATGGAAAACAGCGGTTTTGAATTCTTATTAATGTATAATGAACGAATAGGAGATTTGCGCATTTCTGCCAGTGCAAACTTAGGTTCCTATCACAACAAAGTAACCAAACTGCCGAATGAAGTCATTACTCAATATGCAGGAAACGGGGTAGATAAAACTATTCTGGGGCGTGAACGCAGTGTCGTATTCGGATTCATCACAGATGGCATTTTCAAGTCGCAGGAAGAAGTGGATGCTCATGCAACACAAGCAGGCGCAGGTGTCGGACGTCTTAAATACAGAGATATAGCCGGACCTAATGGAAGCGGACCTGACGGATTGATATCCGATGCCGACAGGGATTTTATTGGTAAAACAGACCCGGATTTTGTTTACGGTTTGAATATCAACCTGCAATACAAGCAGTGGGATTTGAATTTATTCTGGAATGGTGTGCAAGGGAGCTACGCGAATGTGGGCGGAAGCAAGAGAAACGAACAATTTATCGGAGCCTCCGAAGCTGCCGGGCAGAACTACGGAAAAAGCACGCTGGACGCATGGACATATGAAAACCCCAACTCCGACATACCCCGGTTGTCTTTGAGAGATTCCAATTCTGAAAAGAGCAGAATGTCAACATACTTCCTGGAAAATACTTCGTATTTTAAATTGCGAAATGTGGAAATCGGTTATACAATTCCTAAGATAATTTCAGAAAAAGCGCTTATTCAGAATGCCCGTGTGTATCTGTTAGGTGAGAACTTACTTAAATTCTATAAGAAAAAAGGAGATAATGCCTTCACCGGAGCAGACCCAGAAACGCCTGGAACAGCATATCCTATTCCTCTCTCTTTAACCGCAGGTATTCATGTAACTTTCTAAAAAAATAATTATTATGAAAATATTAAAGTATATCCTTATATGTGGGCTTATTACAATGCCGTTGGCATGTGAAGATTATCTTGATGTGAATCCGAAAGGAACATTAAGTGATGAGCAGTTGAATACTCCGGAAGCGATAGAAAAAATGATTATTGCAGCCTATTCGCATGTGGAAAATGACAATCGGGAACAATCTCCCTGGCTATTCTCGGATATCCGTAGCGGTGATGCCTATAAAGGCGGAAGCAACTCCGGAGATATGGCCTGGGCAGGAGATATTGAAGTCGCTTCTATGATTAAAGAAAGTTCGGTTGAATTAAGTTATAAATGGGAACGAGCCTATGTCGCTATATCCCGTGCAAACAACGCATTAGCCCGTATCAGTAAACTGACGGAAGCGGAATATCCTGATAAGATCAGGCGGGCAGCAGAAATGCGATTCCTGCGTTCGTTCCAGCTTTTCCAGATCAAACAAATATTTAATCACGTGGTTTGGGTTGACGAAACAATGGATAATGAACAATTACTGAATGAATCGAATGTAAAATATACCGACCAGGAATTGTGGGGAAAGATTATTGAAGATTTCGAATACGCAACGGAGAACCTGCCGGCTGACAATCTTGATATCGGGCGAGTAAGTAAATATTCCGCTATGTCATTCCTTGCCAAGGCTTTAATATTTTCCGCATACGTACAAGCTCCTGATTATACAATTGAACGAATCGACAATACCAAACTGCAAAGGGTCGTCCAGCTGGTCAATGAGATTCAGGCAAGTGGTAAATATAAATTGAAGGATGATTTTGCCGAAAACTTCCTCTATGAGTATGAAACCAATTCCACGACCGAAGTGACAGAATCAATTTTCGCCGTTCAGAGTACACATGATGATGGCACTACATATGGACGTATGAACCAATTCGGAATGCTGTCTTATCCGGCCTCGCCCGAATATGGCTGCTGCGTAATGCACTTGCCAAGTCAAAATTTAGTGAACGCATTTAAAACCGATCCTGCCACGGGTTTACCCTTGTTCGACACCTATAATGGAGGTTTTCAAATCACAAGAGGTGAAGACATTGATGCACACCCTGAAGTGACGGTTGACCCCAGACTGATGCACACAGTAGGCATGATTGGCAAACCATATAAATACGATGTGGATTATCCTCTTCCCGAAAGCGGTATCCGTGCAGGCGGATATTATGGTACATTTGTATCGCTGAAGGAGGTAGAAACTTTCAACTGCCCGTGTTACAGAGTAGCCTTGTGGTTCAGGGCCAGTTCCTTAAACAGAGATTTGATTCGTTACGATGAAGTGTTGTTGTTTAAAGCCGAGGCTTTGATTCAGCTCGGTGGCGCTGCCAATCTGGAAGAAGCCCGGCAGATTATTAACCAAATACGTACCCGTGCAAAAAACAGTACAGGCAGATTGGTGATGAAAGATGGAAGCCCATCGGCAAATTTCAAGATTGAGGGATACCCTAATGATGCAACCTGGACAAAGGAGTATGCCTGGAAAGCACTCCAGTGGGAATTCCGCCTGGAAATGGCAATGGAAGCCCGCCGCGGATTCGACCTGGTACGTTGGGGGATTGCGGCTGAAACACTCAATGCTTATTATGAGGTTGAAAAAACCAGACGAACGGCTTACATGACGAATGCTGCATTTACTCCTCACAAGCATGAATACCTCCCTATACCCAACAGGCAAATCACTTACAGCAAAGGATTATATAAACAAAATCTGAATTACGACGCGATTTAAGTCCTTTACCGCTCGTAATGTGAATCCCCGTGTGGGTATGCTGTGCTTACTCACGGGGATTCTTTTCACTGTATCGGTTAATTTATCAGAGTATTCCATTATGTTGCTTCCATTATGTTGATTGTATCAGATAAAACATTTTATTTCACTTTGCTTCTGTCTGCATTTATATCATGCAGCCAACCGGAAGCCTCGTATCATGAAAAATACCGCCCGCAGGTACATTTCTCTCCATTGGAAAATCGGATGGATGCGCCTGCCGGGTTGGTGTATCTGAATGGAGAATATCACCTGTTTTATCTATATAATCCCTCCGGGACAGATGGAAATCCCAAGCACTGGGGGCATGCGGTTAGCACCGATCTCATCCATTGGAATCATTTACCGATCGCTTTGTCTCCCGATAGCCTGGGCGCTATCGCTTCCGGAAGCGTCGTGTACGATGAAAAAAACACATCCGGCCTGGGAACAACTGAAAATCCTCCATTGGTAGCTATCTTCACGTACCACAATTACGAAGCTGAATACAGTGGTGACATCAATGTGCAGACCCAGGGGCTTGCTTATAGTTCAGATAAAGGACGCACATGGACAAAATACAGTGACAATCCTGTCGTTCCCAACCCTGGTATCCGTGATTTTCATGATCCGAAAATAATCTGGTACGAACCTGAAGAGCATTGGATTATGATTTTAGCCGTGGAGGGAAGAATACGTATTTACACATCTCCTGATCTGAAAAACTGGTGTTATGCAAGCGACTTTGGTTTAAATCTTGATAGTCAGGAGAACAGATGGGAACGTCCTGATCTATTTGAACTTCCAATAGGAAACGGGAGTAAGCAAACCCGATGGATTTTGACTGTAAATGTAGAATTTGGTCTCACTAAAGAATGGAAGACGGGATTTTTTGCCGGTGATTTTGATGGCAGAATATTCTCTTCTTCTCAAACCTCGCCTTATGGAATAGACTATGGTAACGACAATTACGGAGGCCTTACTTTCAATAATCTACCCGGTGGCCGGCATGTACTGATTGGCTGGATGAACAATCGGGAATACGCAGACAATATTCCTGCCTCATCCTGGCGTGGCTCGCTTACTGTTCCCAGAGAACTCCGTTTGAAACAAACACTTTATTACTACATACTTGCGTCGCAGCCAGTAGAAGAAGTAAGCACTTTATACGACAAGCATGTCCTTATGCAGAACATCGATATTGTTCAGGATATTCATTCTTCCGGTTTTGTAGATATGAGTCCCTGCATCAAATTCCCCTTATGTCCCTCCGAGATAAACATCCGCTTCCGGACAGATAAACATCCGCAGCTGGGTTTTGCCGAAAGGTTTGGTATCAAAATCCGAAATAAAAAAGGGGAATCTATTCTTGCCGGATACGACGCCTATCATCAACAATTCTATATAGACCATGCTTCTCATTCAACGATTGATATCTTCCCGGGAACCCGGTCTGTTGCCCAGGTTCCCGGACAAGATATCAATGAATCTGAAACGTTTGATATGCGAATCATTCTCGACGCCACTTCTATCGAACTGTTTGCAATGGATGGGAATATTGTAATAACCAATTCATTTTATCCTTCTTCGGATTTTAATGTCATGGAAATATACGCTGAAAACGGGAAAGTACACGTGGAAAGTATATCCGTAACTCAACTGAAATCCATTTGGGAAGGGTGCAATTCAAATTGTCGCAGATTCAATGGATTTCCGTCGTCATTGCGAGGTACGAAGCAATCCAGGGTGCCCGCTCTGGATTGCTTCACCCTCCGGGTTCGCAATGACGCCCCGTAATGGCGATGCGACAATTTGAATTGCACCCATTTGGGAATAACTATTAATGTCTTTAATAACAATATTATGTTTCAACAAAATACCCAATCTCTCAGAACAGGGATGATTTTTATGGCGATAATCTTTTTCATACTCGGATTCATCACCAATTTTAATATGGCGCTAAAAGATCAGGTTCAAACCACATTTGATCTTGGAGCCGCAATGGCTCAATTAGTAAATGGTGTGTTCTTTTTCGCCTACTTTTGTTTTTCATTGATATGTGGGAGATTTGTCAAAAAGATTGGTTACAAAAAAAGTGTCATTGCCGGGTTAGTATTAGTGATGGTTGGCTGCTATCTGTTTTTCCCTGCTGTAGCAGAAGAACCATCTTATGCTTTATTTTTAATGGCTATTTTTATTATGGCGACAGGTGTTGTTTTTCTGCAGACAGCTGCCAATCCCTATATTGTAGCTTTGGGTTCTCAGGCAACAGCCCCCGCACGATTGAATCTGGTACAAGCGATGAACAGTATTGCTACTACCATCGCTCCGTTTTTAGTAGGTCTTTTCATTCTTACACCAGCTTCACTTGCTATAGGCCCCAGGGCTGTGCAAACACCTTTTATCATCATCGGAACAATTGTCTTTTTAGTTGCAGCTGGAGTTTATTTATCAAAACTTCCTCTCATAGAAAGTATAGACACTCCACTTGTCCAAAAAAAAGTGTGGCAGCACCCGCAGGTATTACTCGGAGCTTTAGGAATTTTCTGTTATGTCGGAGCAGAGGTGGGTTGCTCTACGCAAATCGTTCCTTACCTTGAAGAAGGTGGATTTGCCAAAGATGAGGCCGGGCGATTGGTTGCTATTTATTGGGCAGGTGGAATGATTGGGCGTTTTTTCGGTTCAATTATACTGAGTACATTGAAAAAACCGAAAAAATATTTATATTCGCTGTGTGTTATTGTTTTCTCATTTTTTGTCGGCTGGTTCATTTTCAGCTCTCGCTTTGTCGATGGTGTATTTGTTTTCAGTTCGCAACTATTAAATGGATTACTGTTTCTATGTATTACTATTTTTAACTTCATAGCTATGTTATTGGGAAAAGGGAAGCCGGGTATTTCATTGGGAGTTTTTGGCGTCATCGCCTCTATCCTGGTATTCGCAGCTTTTCTTTTACCGGTTTCAATCGGTATGTGGGCATTGCTGGCCGTAGGATTTTTTAATTCCATCATGTTCCCTACGATATTTTCATTAGGTGTAAAAGATTTGGATGCTAACGAAATGCCTATGGCTTCAGGAATCATTAATACGTTGATTGTGGGAGGGACTGTTGTCCCATTAACGATGGGTTGGTTTACTGATCACATTGGTATCGGTGTCCGCATCGCACTGCTCCTGCCCGCTATCTGTTTTGCCTATATTGCTTTTTTTGCTTTGAAAGGCAGTAAAATTCGATAAATCAGAAGTTCATATATTATTCATCTTATAAATTAAAAGTTCATGAAATCAATTTCATTTATTAAAACATCTCTTGTTTTATTCTTCTCACTCTTTCTTATGAGTGCCCATGATGGTAGGGGCATATTTGAAGGCTCAAATGATATCGGCAATCCGAAACTTAAAGGTAGCCTGAGTTACAATGCGTCGTCAAAGACTTATACGCTTTCCGGGGCGGGAATAAACATCTGGGCAGAAAGTGATCAATTCTATTTTGCATGGAAAAAAGAAACAGGAAATTTCTCACTTGCTACTAAAATTGCATTTGAAGGTAAAGGAGTAAATGCTCACCGGAAAGTAGGAGTTATGATTCGGGAATCTCTGGAAGGAAATGCAAAGTATGCAGATGTGGCTGTACATGGCGACGGGTTAACATCGCTTCAGTATCGTTCCGAAACCGGGAAATTAACCCGGGAAATTGTTGGACCTAAAGGTGCAGACTATCTTATATTGGAACGTACAGGAAACAAAATACGTATGAAAACAGCCACAGGACAATATCCCCAGGAGGTTACCGGAGAAATTGAACTGGATTTTCCCGGTACCTGCTATATCGGCCTTTTCATAGGTTCCCATGAAGCAGACGTAATTGAAACTGCGTATTTTACGAATGTAGAATACAAAAAGCTACCACAAGACAGAGCACAACAGCCAAGAGTGAGCAGCATCCTCGAAATACTGGACATAAGTACAGGAAGCCGCACGATAGTCAAAGAATTCAATACCCGGATTGAAGCGCCTAACTGGACTCCCGACGGAAAATGGCTTATCTATAACAGTGGAGGAAAATTATATAAAATATCTCCTGACAAAACAGGCGAACCGGAATTGATTAACACGGATTTTGCAACGAATTGCAACAATGACCATGTAGTCAGTTACGATGGCAAATTCATTGCTATCAGCAATAGCCCGGTCGAAGACCGGCGTTCGCGCGTATATACAGTACCTGTCAATGGAGGCATCCCTCGTTTAATTACACCTGTCGGACCAAGCTATCTGCACGGCATCAGCCCTGACGGTAAGACCTTGGCTTATTGCGCTGACCGAAATGGTAATTACGATGTTTATACCATCCCTGTCGAAGGTGGCAGAGAAGTTCGGTTAACTACTGCCGGAGATCTGGATGATGGTCCGGAATATTCGCCTGATGGAAAATATATCTGGTTCAACTCCGTACGGAGCGGTTTAATGCAGGTATGGCGGATGAAAGCAGATGGTTCGGAACAAACTCAAATGACCTTTGACGAAACACGTAATTCATGGTTCCCTCATGTTTCACCAGATGGTAAACAAGTGATATTCATTACTTACAACAAAGGAGACCTGAAGCCAAATGAACATTTAGGTAATAAAAATGTAGAACTTCGCTTAATGTCGGCAGCTGGCGGAGAACCCGAAACATTGGTGAAATTATTTGGCGGGCAAGGTACAATCAACGTAAATTCATGGGCACCTGATAGCAAACGATTAGCTTTTGTTAGTTATCGGTTAAATAACGAATAGATTAACCGGCAAAATTCTTACAAGTATGAATCTGTTATTTTTTCCGAATAAATTATTTGCACTCCTTTTCCCCGTTTTTCTTCTTTCTCCAACAGATAATGTTCTTTTCAAACATTCAGGTGATGTAGGTAATTGCAAGATTAAGGGTAGTATGAGTTATAACAAATCGACCGGTACTTACACAGTTGCCGGAGGTGGAGAGAATTTATGGGCGCAGGCAGACGAGTTCTTTATGGTATGGAAGAAAGAGATAGGAGACATTTCTATCTCTTCTACCCTCGCTTTTGAAAACAAAGAAGGCAATACACATAAAAAAATGGGACTGATGATTCGGGAATCTCAGGCCGCAGATGCCAGATATGTAGATGTGGCTGTGCATGGCGATGGACTCACCTCTCTGCAATACCGCACAGAAACGGGGGGAATAACACGGGAGATTACGGTTCTTACCAAGGCTGCCGATCATGTTGTACTAACCCGCAACGGCAATAAATTTACCATAAAAACAGCCACCGGAGAATATCCCAGACAGACGACAGCGGAAATTAAAATGGATTTCCCCGATACATACTATATTGGCTTATTCGTCTGTGCACATGAAGCAGGGGTAGCACGAACAGCATATTTTTCCGATGTAGTCTGCCAAAAACAACCGGTTTCTGTTTTGCATACTTCATCCGGAGAAATACAGGAAGGCTCCGTTATATACGACATTGAGGGAAAAACACCTGCCGGCATTGTTTTTCAATACAATGCCGCCACCGGCCACGGTTATATGGTGAGTCTGGAAGAAACACAAGCGCAATGGGGAGAAACAGGAATTAATCTGACCGGACTGGCCGACCACATCAATAGCGCTGTTGCCGGAAAAGAGTTTACCGGTAATGCCAACACACTTTCTGCTGTAGCTCAGCTCGGAACAAAGACGAACTATGCAGCCCGTTGGTGTCACGAGCTGCGAGCTGGTGGGTACGAAGACTGGTATCTACCTTCTTGCGGAGAACTGAATATGCTCCTCACCAAAAGAGCGGTAGTAAATAATGCACTTCAGAAAACAGGAGCGCAAAGACTATCTAACGCCTGGCATTGGTCTAGTTCGGAAGGAAACGACCTCCAGGCATGGAGTATCAATCTTGCCGGGGGCGATATATATTCAGCTGATAAAAGTGAGCTTAAATGTGTACGTGCTATCCGGGCTTTTTGGCAAGCCTTGCCCGCAGCCGGCAACTTGTAGTTGCAATCATAATACAGCCACTCACAGCTGAAACATTAAACAATGGGACTCCCGGGAAATTAAAAATAGGCAACGTCCTTATCTGGCAATTGCAAAAAGGGAAATGGAAACTCCTGGCATGTCAAGCCTATAAGTGAAATCAGATTTTCTTCTTTCATTGATTTTTGCATAATTACGTTGCCCGGGTACGAAAAATCGTATCCGGGCAATTAAAATATTGCTCCGGAATTTCCGGGAAGACAAAATGAAATGATATTACTCCTCCAGAAATTCCGGAAAGACAAAATGAAATAATATTATTCCTCCAGAAATTCTGGAAAGACAAATATTAATGGTTTTATTCCTCCAGAAATTCTGGAAAGGGTAAATGTTAATGATTTTGTATCTCCAGAAATTCTGGAAAGGGTAAATGTTAATGATTTTGTGTCTCCAGAAATTCTGGGAGAGCAAAGGTTAATGGTTTTATGTCTCCAGAAATTCTGGGAGAGCAAATGTTAATGATTTTGTGTCTCCAGAAATTCTGGGAGAGCAATCTGAAACAATTTAGTCCCACCGGAATTTCCGGAGGAATAATCTGAAATGATTTAGTCCTGCCGGAAATTCCGGAAGGACAATCTGAAATAATTCAGCCTCGCCGGAATTTCAGGGGAGAGTATTCCGGATGAATTTCCCGAACAACGGTCTTATAGGGGATAATCGCAGACTTAAAACTGCTTGGCCATGGAAAGAGCTGTCGTTGTGATATAATACTTTGTTAACGTATTGGCGATTTCCCACTCGGGAATGTTCCCGGAAAGCACATAATCGAAAAATCTATCTGCAACAAAGGCGAAAT
>JAISZA010000033.1 GCA_031269535.1 Tannerellaceae bacterium | reverse complement strand
ACTCTTCTTATGAATCGGGCGATTTTATAGATGCGATGGGCGTAAGTAAAAGCCTGCTCAACAAGAAACTGCAAACACTGACAGGACAATCTACCGGGCAATTTATCCGGAACTACAGGCTGAACATTGCCCGCAAACTGATAGAGAAGAACAAAGTTACCCGGAATATGAATATCTCAGAGATTGCTTATGAGGTAGGATTCAACGACCCGAAATATTTTACCCGTTGTTTTACCAAACGGTTTAATATGGCGCCAAGCAATTTGATGGAGGGAGAATAATAGGTCGAAAGAAATAAGTTGTGCCACCGGGTTGGCACAACTGTGCCACTTGCATGGCTAAACATACGGGAAAAGGGAAATTCACCCTGTTTGGGGGAAGACTGTGGCGGATAAAAAAAAATGTTTAAATTTGTCATTGGATTTATTAAATTATTTTATCAATCTTGGCGCACCATGAGAGCAAGTTTTTTATTATCGGATAAGAGCAGTAAGAATACGATATTGAAAAAGAAAATCATTCAATATCTGATTCTTGCAGGAGAATCGTCTATTGCTGATATCAGCAAAGAGATCGAAATGAGTGTTCCTACAGTAACCAAGCTGGTGATTGATTTACTTGAAGAAGGATTTGTCTCCGATTTCGGCAAGCAGAACTCCAATGGAGGGCGACGCCCCAATGTGTATGGTATAAATCCTGAAGCTGGTTATTTTGTAGGGGTAGATGTGAGCCGGAAAAAGGTGATGCTTGGCACAATTGATTTCAACGGCAGGAAATTAGATGAAGACTACAGCGCCGATTATGTACTGGCGAATACGCAGGAATCTTTAGACAGCCTTTGCGCAATTATCAATGAATATATTGATAACCTTCCGGTAGCCAGGGAAAAGATTCTTCAGGCAGGCGTCAGTCTCAGCGGTCGTATTAGCACTTCTTCGGGCTATTCGCATAGCTTCTTTTACTTCGGCGAACGTCCCCTCTCTCAGATCATTGAAGAAAAGACCGGTGTCCCGATAACGCTGGAGAACGATTCACGCGCCATGGCGTATGGGGAATATATGGCCGGAATAGTTAAAGGCGAAAAACATATACTTTTTGTCAATTTGAATTGGGGATTGGGAGCCGGATTGATTCTGGACGGAAAATTGTATTATGGTAAATCCGGTTATTCCGGTGAGTTCGGGCATATCTGTGCGTTTGACAATGAAGTGATTTGCGGATGTGGGAAGAAAGGATGTATTGAAACCGAAGCCTCCGGGTTTGCTATGCAGCGCCTGCTGGTGGAACGTTGCAGACAGGGCAGTACGACCATTCTCTCCGAACTGATTGTCGAGAAAGGGGAGGTTTCACTCTCCGAATTTGTGGATGCTGTCTTGAAAGAAGATGTACTCGCTATCGAGATTGTGGAGTATATGGGACTTAACCTGGGAAGATGGCTTGCCGGAATGATTAATATCTTCAACCCCGAGCTTGTCATAATCGGAGGCCCGCTTTCGCGCACACAGGATTATATCCGCCTGCCCATAAAGAGCGCTATGAAAAAATATTCATTGAACTTAGTCAATCAAGATACCGACTTAGTCATTTCCAAATTAGGCGAACGCGCCGGATTGATAGGTGCATGTTTACTTTCTCGTAGTAAAATACTGGGGCTTCTTTAAGCATCGGATAAAAACAACAAGTTTTTATTAAAAAAATAGCTATACATCACCTCGTATTATTAAAATATTTAATTATCTTTGCGGTGGTAATTCAAACAAAGCGGGATTGATTGCCATAAAGCAAACTGAATATTTAATAATATATCATGAAAATCTATGAACAGTGCAAAGTTAGCGGAAGTCTATAGAAGTGAATTACTCCATCAGGTTATCCCTTTCTGGTTAGACAAATCGCAGGATACGCAGTATGGAGGTTATTTTACTTGTCTGAACCGGGATGGAACCGTGTTTGATACAGATAAATTTATCTGGTTACAAGGACGTCAGGTCTGGTTTTTTGCATACCTATATAATCAGGTAGAGAAGCGGAAGGAATGGTTGGATTGTGCCATTCAGGGCGCTGAGTTCCTGAATACGTATGGGCATGATGGTTGCTATAACTGGTTTTTCTCATTAAATCGGGAAGGCAAGCCTTTGATTGCGCCATACAATATCTTTTCATATACGTTTGCGGCCATGGCATTCGGGCAGTTGAGCATAGCAACAGGGAATCCGGTCTATGCCGATGTGGCAAGGAAAACATACGATGCGATTCTTCTCCGGTTTGGAAACCCCAAAGCGCAATGGAATAAAGCGATTCCGGGGACACGCGATCTGAAGAACTTTGCCCTGCCCATGATCCTGTGCAATCTCTCGCTGGATATCGAGCCCTTGCTGAATAAAGAAGTATTAGACCGTACTATTGAAACCTGTTTACACGAAATACTGGATGTTTTCTGGCGCCCGGAAATCGGGTTGATCGTCGAGAATGTAACGAAAGACGGGCAACTCTCCGATTCGTTTGAAGGCCGTCTGCTCAATCCCGGGCATGCCATTGAGGCCATGTGGTTTATTATGGATCTGGGGCTACGCCTGAACCGTCCGGAATTGATAGAGAAATCGGTTGATATCTCATTGAAGATGATTAATTATGGATGGGACGAAAAGTATGGAGGTATTTTTTATTATCTGGATCGTTGTGGCTATCCTCCTCAGCAATTGGAGTGGGATCAGAAATTATGGTGGGTTCATGCAGAGGCTTTGATCGGTATGCTGAAAGGATATCGGTGCACAGGAAACCGGCAATGCCTGGAGTGGTTTGAGAAATTACATCATTATACCTGGTCGCATTTCAAAGACCCGGAATATCCGGAATGGTTTGGTTATCTCAACAGGCAGGGAGAGGTCTTGCTCCCTTTGAAAGGAGGAAAATGGAAAGGCTGTTTCCATGTGCCGAGAGCTTTGTATCAGTGCTGGAAACTATTAGAGAAATGTGATGATTAAAATCTTTGAATGATTATAACCAAGTTCATTATTAGTGTATCAATTATAAATTACTTATCAAACAAATTGTTTAATTATGGACCTTAGAAAGGAATACAAAAGAACACTGCTGCTTAGCCGGTATTGGCTGACGGCATTATTTATTGTTGGCGCCATGTATGTTGATATCCGCGGATTAAAAGCTGAAAGCAACAATCCCATAGCTGTTTTACAGGAAAAAACAGTAAAAGGGAGTGTCGCAGATGAGGGAGGCTTTCCTCTGCCGGGTGTTAATGTGGTTATTAAAGGAACAACACAGGGAGCTGTAACAGACATAAATGGTAATTATACGATTCGTATTTCCGATGACAATGCGGTTTTGGTATTTTCACTCATCGGTTATTCAACGAAAGAAGTAGTCGTTGGCAACCAGCGTGAGATTAATGTGATATTACCGGAACGTTTTACGGAAATAGACGAAGTGGTCGTTACAGCCCTGGGGATGAAAAGAGAGAAAAAAGCCCTTGGATATGCCATGCAGGAAGTAAAAACCGATAACCTGCTGGATGTAAAAAGGGAAAGCGTAGCCAATATGTTGCAAGGGAAAGTGGCCGGTGTGCAAATCAGCCAGTCGGCTACCGGAATAAATGGCTCTACGCGCGTCATTATGCGGGGGATGAATTCATTGACAGGAAATAACCAGCCTTTATGGGTGGTAGATGGTATTCCCATCAGGGATGATTCATCCGCCGATTTTTATCAATGGGGAGGCTCGGACGCTGCGGGAACAGCTTCTGAAATAAACCCCGATGATATTGCCGGTATCTCCGTATTGAAAGGGCCTAACGCAGCCGCTTTGTATGGCTCGCGGGCACAGAACGGCGTTATTGTAATCACTACCAAAAGCGCCGGTCAGGAACAACCGATGAGTGTCACCTATAACAGCAACTTCAGTTGGAGTGAAATATATGGAGGATATGATTACCAATGGGTATATGGCCAGGGGAATAACGGAGAGTTCAGTATATCTGCCTTAGACAGCTGGGGCCCGGAGATGACCGGGCAAATGATCCCGAACTGGCGAAATCATTTTTACGGAAAAGATGTTGCCGATTATGCGATGACTCCGCAAAAGAATAGGATAAAAGACTTCTTCCGGACCGGCTTTAATACCAGCAATACCGTATCTATCGAAGGAGGTGGTAAAAACCTGGCTTCCCGCTTCTCTTTTACCGATTCGAGGAATCAGGGCATAACTGTGGGCAATACGGTGGAAAGGCAGTATTTTGATATGAATACGAATTATAAGTACAGCCGGCTGACGGTCAACCTGAAAGCTACCTATAGCACGCAAACCCTTTTAAACCCTGTCGGCCTGGGAGAATATGGTATGATGCAGATGTTTAACAAAATGCCCTCGAATATCCGCACGGAAGACCTGAAAGACAATATGACAATTGATGATGTGCCGATGAACTGGAGCGGCCCGAGTAATGAATATATAAATCCATACAATTATATTACGGATAAAAAAGAGACGAATCAGAAACGAAACCGCCTGATCGCTGTTTTAACCGCAAACTACCGGTTTACGGATTGGTTGGGAGTTACGGCAAAAATCGGACAGGATAATGTGCAGAATAATAACTTCTCGTATGGTTTAAAAGGCTCCAATCTGATTAATCCGGACTATTACCGTTCGATCGGGAACATCAAAGAAACCAATGCCGATGCCATGTTGAATATCAATAAGACACTGAATGCGTTTTCGGTTGTATCCAATATCGGTGCAGCTGTGATGAACCTGAAATCCGACGGAATCAATGCGTCCTCCGGCCCGCTGATTCTATATGGATTCAATCGTCTGTCAAACGGCTCCAGCATAGATGCCTCCGATTATTCAACGGAGAAGGAAATACATTCTGTATTGGGAAATTTCCAGCTGGGCTACAATAATTATTTATACTTAGACGTCACGGCGAGAAACGACTGGTCGTCGGCATTGCCCTCTCAGAACCGGTCTTATTTTTATCCATCGGTCAGTCTGAGCGGGATTCTTTCGGATATGCTTTCCCTGCCTGCGCAGGTGACGTTTCTGAAACTGAGAGGCTCCTGGGCGCAGGTCGGTAATGATACCGATCCCTACCGGACACTGGCCTCGTATGAGCTTGGATTGATCAACGGCAATGTACGATTTGCAGATATAGGTACGGTTAAATCATTCAACGACCTGAAGCCGGAACAGACCACGTCGGTGGAATTCGGGTTTGATTTCAGAATGTTCCGGAACAGAATCGGTCTTGATTTTACCTGGTACCGCTCCCATACCATCAATCAGATTCTCTCTTTAGCTGTTCCTTCTTCCAGCGGATATGTCAGCAGGTATATCAATGCCGGAAAAATGAATAGTTCAGGCTTGGAAATCATGTTGAATACGACTCCGGTGGAGACTAAAACGCTGAGATGGGATTTGAATCTGAATTACGGCAGCAACCGGAGCGAATGTGTCGAACTCTATGAATCCATCCCCAGGCATGTATTAGGTTCCATGCGCATCGGAGAAGTTGTGGTTGAGGATGGAGGAAAGTATGGCGATATCCGCAGCCGCGTTTTTATGAAAGACGATAAGGGGAACATACTGGTGGATGATAACGGCATACCGATTAAATCGAGCGAATACGAAACAATCGGGAATATATCTCCCAAGTGGACAGGTTCGGTTACCAACCGCTTACAATACAAAAATTTCATACTGAATGCCCTGGTTGATGTCCGTTATGGAGGCGACCTTATTTCTGTTACCGATGCGATTGCATCAGCTTCGGGCACCGGCGCCCGTACGTTAGAGGGCCGGGATGGGATGGTTGTTGATGGAATTGTAGCCTCAACGGGGCAGGCGAATACCAAACAAATCACCGCCCAGCAATATTGGCAGGCTGTCGGAGGATCAGCAACCGGTATAGGCGAAACATTCCTGTATAGCGGCACGTATGTGAAATTGAGAGAACTGTCTCTGGCGTATCAGCTGCCTGCTCAATGGTTGCAGAAAACAAAGTATATCAAAAAGGCAGGACTTTCTCTGGTGGGAAGAGATTTGTTCTATTTCCTGAAAGAAACTCCGGGAACAGACCCCGAAGGAGCTTCTACCCGTTCGGACTGGGCGCAGGGGTTTGAACAAAACTCGCTCCCTTCTACCCGGAATATCGGTTTTAATATCAGTCTAACATTCTAAAAAAATTACGGAAATGAAAAAGATATTGTTTTTATACGGAATGCTTATGCTTATGGCAGGGTGTACAGGTGATTTCGATGAAATGAATAAGAATCCGAATACGATTACGGAGGTAAATCCTGCTCTGCTTTTGCCTAAAATGCAACGCGAAACGATCAATTCCGAAGCATTCAATTATCAACGAGGAGAAAACCTGTTTGCCAATTTGTATTGTCAATGGATAAGCAACAGCATTTCTTATTTTAATTCAGACCGGTATGAGTATAACGACGGTTGGGTAACATCGGCTTTCTGGAATCCCTATTATACGTATGTCCTGAAAGATATTCTGGATATTAAAAGCATGGCGGAGACCTATCCCGAGTACGAAGAGATGTATCATATAGCCAGGATTGTCGCAGCATTGAGTCTGGCGCGTACAACCGATATTTTCGGCGATATTCCTTATAGTGAAGCCGGGAGAGGGATGGATAAACCCAAATATGATGCACAGAAAGAGATTTATTACGATATCCTGAATGAACTGAAAGAGGCAACAACAGCCTTGAGCAAAGGCTTTGCTGTTGAACAGAAAAAGTACGGGGCATCGGATATCTACTATGGGGGGAATGTAGAGAAATGGATAAAGTTCGGCAATTCGCTCCGGTTACGCTTTGCTTTGCGTATCTCTTTTGCCGATCCGGAGAAAGCCAAGCAGGAAGGCGAAGCAGCCTTAGCTTCTGCATTAATGGGAAGTATGGATGATAAAGCCTATACAGTCACGGCAACCGTGAATGACGGACATCCCTTATTCGTTATATCCAACTGGAACGAATTCCGGATGAGCGCTACGCTGGAAAAAGTATTGAAAACCTGGAGTACCGTTCCCGACCCACGGATGGAATGCCGCTGGGGAGTCACGGTGCAATCTATTCAGGAGGGGACACCTGATATTAAAGGAATCCCGAACGGACTGCCCAGTGACCAGCTTCCTGATTATAATTCGGCGTCCAATCCGTGGGGATTGTTATGGGCGCCTACCTGGAATTCCGAGCATATTAAACCGACTTCGTTCACCCAGGCCTATCTCTTTGATATCATGTCTTATTCGGAAGTATGTTTCCTGAAGGCGGAAGCTGCCGTCAGGGGATGGACAAACGCAGGGAGCGCTCAGGCAAATTATGAGAACGGGATTCGTGCATCATTCAATGAAGCCAGATTGGATGTCAGTCCGGATATTTATTCCACAGCAAACGACGAGGTCTATATCCGTACCGGAAACGTACAGTGGAAAGAGGCGGATGATTTCGAAACCAAATTAGAAAAGATCATCACGCAGAAATGGATTTCTTTATTCCCAAATGGAACGGAAGGATGGGCTGAAGTCAGACGTACGGGTTACCCCAGGCTCACTCCCGTTGTTCGTAGCGACGACCCGTCGATCAACGCAGCTGCCGGAGAATTTATCAAAAAACTCAGGTATGTCAATAAAGAACTGGAGTCGAATGCTGAGAATGCAAAAAATCCGGCTCTCAACGGAGGAAAAGGAGATGGGCAGCATGTACGTGTCTGGTGGGATACGGGAAGATATAAATAAGCATATGATGGATCGTCGTCGCTTTCTGACATCAGCAGCGTTAGCTGCGGGGCTGCCTGCTGTATCCTGTGTGTCTGCCAACCGGCAGGCACACCCTTCTTACATTAAACCGATTGTAGGCTCCTGGTTCGAATTTGAACACCATAACCAAGTGGGCGCAAAGTATTGGAATCAGGCGCTGCCCGGATTTACAACGGAACAGTGGAGAGCAAAAATCTTCGAGATGCATGAGATAGGTATGGAATATCTCGTGCTGCTTTCCGTGGCATACGAAGGGAAAACATATTATCCTTCAGCCTTACAACCAAGGCATGATTTTGTATGCCAGGACCCCCTGGAAGCTGTTCTCTCAGCAGCTGACGAATGTGGCATAAAGTTTTTCGTCAGCAATGATTATTGGGCAGACTGGAGAAAGGTAGAAAAAGCAATGGAAGAAGAAACTATCTGGTATATACGCGAAAAAGGCATGGAAGAAACCGCTGAGAAATATGCACATCATAAGAGCTTTTATGGCTGGTACTATCCCAATGAATCCCAGCTTCATCAGGTCTTTGACGACTTATCAGTTACTTATATCAACCGATGTTCGCGCAAAGTACATGCCTTAATGCCTGATGCCGTTACGCTGATTGCTCCTTACGGCACGCAATATGTCCGGCAGGATGATCGCTATATCCGTCAGTTAGAACAATTGGATATCGACATCATCGCTTATCAGGATGAGATAGGCGTGCAGAAAACAAAAGTGGGAGAGGCCGGTAAGTATTTTGAGGACTTATATAAGATGCATACGAAAGCCGGCAGGTCAAGGTTATGGGCAGACGTGGAACTCTTCGAATTTGAGGGCGAGGTTTATCATACAGGCGCATTGCCGGCATCGTTTGAAAGAGTGCTGCAGCAATTAGCCGATGTGTCGCCTTATGTAGAGCATATTTTAGCCTATCAATACCAGGGGATGATGAATAAACCGGGTTCGCCGGCTTATGCCGGACCCGAAAGCTCTGAGAAATTATATACTGATTATGTCCGTTGGCTAAATACATCCCGTCATGAATAAAGAAAGCCGTACCTATATGAGCTGTCTGTGCCTGTTTACCGCGTTTGCTTTCGCTGGTTGGGCAAAGCTCTACGGGCAGGGAGCGGAAAAACCCTTGGTCATCGCCCATTTATGCGACCCCCAATTAGGGTTTTACGAGGATAGTTTTTCTGCCGATTCGGCACGCTTTGAACAAGCCATCCGTCGGGTAAACGAATTATCGCCGGACGTGACTCTTATTGCCGGAGATATGGTGAATGACATAAATGACGAATATGCTGTTGCAACGATTTCGAAACTAATAGCAAAAATTCGTACGCCAGTCATTCTGACTCCCGGTAATCACGATTTGCCTGATCCTGTTACTTTAGATGGATTGAAGCGTTACCGCTCGGTCTTTGGCCAGGATTTCACAGTACATGAATATGCCGGCCGATGTATCATTTCTGCTAACTCGCAACTATGGCGAAAAGCGCCGGATGAAGAATGCCGGCAACAGGATCAAAAACTTCGTGACGCTCTGCAGGAAGCAAGAAAGAAAGGCTTAGCTGTTATTTTGCTGACCCATATCCCGCCTTTCGTCTCATCCGTTGATGAAAAAGAAGCGTATTTTAATTTACCAAAGGCTGTTCGCTACGAAATACTCCGATTATGTGAAGACAACGGAGTGATCATCTGGTTAGCAGGACATATCCATACGACTGCAGAGCGTTATTATGGCAGTGGTATGGCGATATTGAATGCTGAAACAACCAGTGTGAATTTCGACGACCATCCGGCAGGTTTTCGCTTACTTACCATGTATCCGGACCATCATTTTTCATGGGATTTTGTATCATTGGAAGAATAAAAAAATGATAAATATTTATGCGTAGAGATTTTTTGAAGAAAATAACGGCGCTTGCCACACTTGCGGGCGTCTCTCCATTGGCGGGTTGCAGTACGGATACCCGTGAGAAACCCCTTGCCGGCTCCACGCCGGAGCCGGATACATGGATTGTTCCCCGTGGACAAGGCTTGAAAATTACCGGGACTTTCCTGGATGAGATATCTCATGATATCCCTCATCAGAACTGGAGCCGGACGGAATGGGATCGGGATTTCGGATACATGAAAGCAATTGGTATCGACACGGTTATCATGATTCGTTCGGGATACCGCAAGTTCATTACCTATCCTTCTGCCTATTTAATGAAGAAGTACGGATGCTATAAACCGTCTGTGGACTTACTGGAGATGTTCCTGCAATTGGCCGCGAAGCATGGCATCCGGCTCTGGTTCGGATTATACGATTCCGGCAGGTACTGGGATACCGGCGATCTGACCTGGGAGATAGAAGACAATAAATATGTGATAGAAGAAGTCTGGAATCAGTATGGGCATCACCAGAGTTTTGGAGGCTGGTACATAAGTACCGAAATCAGCCGGAAAACCAAAGGCGCTGTGGAAGCTTTCCGCGCGATGGGCCGGCAATGTAAGGACGTGTCGGATGGATTGCCGACACTTATCTCACCCTGGATAGACGGCAAGAAAGCAGTGATGGCGGCATCCGGACAGTTGTCAAAGGCGGAGGCTGTATCGGTAGAGGAACACGAGCGTGAATGGAGCGAAATCTTTGAGGGCGTAAGCGGCGCCATTGACGCCTGCGCTTTTCAGGATGGTCATATTGAGTATGATGAGCTGGATGCTTTCTTTGAAGTCAACAAGAAACTGGCCGATAAATACGGTCTGCAATGCTGGACAAATGCCGAATCATTCGACCGGGATATGCCCATCAAATTCCTGCCCATCAAATTTGATAAGCTGCGTATGAAGCTCGAAGCGGCCCAGCGGGCGGGCTACAGCAAAGCCATCACTTTTGAGTTCTCTCATTTCATGAGCCCTCAGTCGGGTTATTTACAGGCAGGTAATTTATATAACCGGTATAAAGATTATTTCAATATCCGATAATCCGATTGGCAATGAAGTCTTTTGCATACATAATCTTCCTGTCTGTGGTGGCCGCACTGGGAGGTTTTCTTTTCGGCTATGATACGGCTGTCATATCCGGTACCATCCGGAGTGTATCGGCTCAGTTTGGGCTGGATGAGCTGCAGACCGGCTGGTATGTGGGCTGTGCGCTGATGGGGTCGGTTATCGGTGTCGTGTTTGCCGGTTGGCTGAGTGATGCCCTGGGGCGCAAACCGGTCTTGTTTCTTTCCGCAGTCTTATTTTCTTTGTCGGCAATAGGCTGCATGTTGTCGGGCAGTGAGACCGAGCTGGTGATTTACAGGATTGCCGGTGGAATCGGCATAGGGGTCGCCTCCATCGTATCGCCGCTCTATATTTCAGAGATATCCACAGCCCGTTATCGCGGGCGATTGGTTGCTTTATATCAGTTTGCCATTACTGTCGGTATCTTGAGTTCCTATTTAGTCAATGCTGCCTTGCTTAAATATGCCTTATCGGCTCCCTCCTTGCCCGTAGCATGGTTGCAGACTGTTTTTGTCGGCGAATACTGGCGGGCTATGTTAGGTGTCGGGGCTTTGCCGGCTTTCTTGTTTTTTATGGTCTTATTCTTTATCCCGGAAAGTCCACGCTGGCAGATTGTCCATTTACAGGAGACTAAAGCAAGCCTTGTCATGAACCGTTTGTTCGGCAAAGAAGCTGCATCCAGGCAAATCGCAGAAATAAAGGAATTACTCCGCTCGGAAGTGAAGACCAACTGGCGCCTGCTCTGGCAACCCGGATTCCGTAAGGCTTTATTTATCGGCATTAGTCTGGCCATGCTGGGACAGTTTATGGGAGTGAACGCTGTGCTGTATTACGGCCCGGTCTTTTTTGAGCAGGCCGGATTGGGCAGAGACAGTTCGCTCGACTTCCAGATTGTTATAGGCGCGATCAATGTCGTTTCCACAGTCTTAGGCATGTGGCTGATCGACCGGATAGGCCGGAAGAAGCTGATCTATTCAGGTGTTTCGGGGATGATTGTTACGTTGGCTCTGATTGGTTTGTATTTTCTCCTGCAGTCATGGTATTCCCTGTTGCCTGAATTGCTGCTGGCCTTGATTGGTCTTTACATCTTTTTCTGTGCCATCTCGGTTTGCACCGTCATTTTTGTATTGTTGTCGGAGATGTATCCTGCGAAAATACGGGGGGCCGCCATGTCGGCTGCCGGTTTATCCCTGTGGATAGGCACGTATCTGATCGGGCAGTTAACGCCTTGGCTGCTTGCCCATCTGGCTCCCTTCGGTGTATTCTGGTTATTCGGGCTTATGTGTATTCCCTATCTTCTCATCACCTGGAAATTACTGCCCGAGACGAGCGGCCGTTCTCTGGAAGAAATAGAAACCATGCTTCAGTAATCCGGGAGACCGCTCCTTCCGTAGGAAAGGCTGCCGGCAACTTTCGGCAGCTTTCCCCCCCCGGGAAATTTTCTGCCGACAACTTCCGGCAGCTTTCCCCCCCCGGGAAATTATCTGCCGACAACTTCCGGCAGCTTTCCCCCCCGGGGATTTTTCTGCCGACAACTTCCGGCAGCTTTCCCCCCCGGGAAATTATCTGCCGACAATTTCCGGCAGCTTTCCCCCCCGGGAAATTTTCTGCCGACAACTTCCGGCAGCTTTCCCCCCCGGGAAATTTTCTGCCGACAACTTCCGGCGGCTTTTCCCCCCCGGGAAATTATCTGCCGACAATTTCCGGCGGCTTTTCCCCCGGGTCGATCAATCTTCTTCCATCCGCCGGAGGAAGGCTACCGTGCGGTGTATCTCCGGATACATCACGACATCCTCCCGGATGAAGGAGACTTCCTTCCGGTAGTTTTTCAGTAGCTTTTCCAGCAGGGGAGAAGTCTTTGCCGGACGGCGGAACTCAATGCCCTGGGCAGCGTTCATCAGTTCGATAGCCAGGATATGGTCTAAGTTATCCATGATCCGGAATAGTTTAATGGCGGCATTTGCCCCCATACTGACGTGGTCTTCCTGCCCGTTGCTCGAAACGATGGAGTCGCTCGAAGCGGCATAGCAATACATTTTGTTCTGGCTCACCATGCTGGCGGCGGCGTACTGCGGAATCATGAAACCGGAGTTAAGCCCCGGACTGGCGGCCAGAAACTCCGGCAGGCCGCGAAGTCCCATGATAAGCTGAGCTACCCGCCGTTCGGATATATTCCCCAGCTCAGCCAGGGCGATGGCCAGAAAGTCGAACGAGATAGCCAGCGGCTGTCCGTGGAAGTTACCCCCTGAGAGAATACGGTCTTCGTCGGGAAAGATGGTCGGATTGTCGGTGACGGAGTTGATTTCAGTCAGCAACACCTCCGACACATAGCGGATGGCATCTTTCGTGGCTCCATGCACCTGCGGGATGCAGCGGAAGGAATAAGGGTCCTGGATATGGCTCTTTTTGCGGGCGATCAGTTCGCTGCCTTCGAGGATATGGCGGAAGGCCTCGCCGGTTTCTATCTGTCCTTTGTGAGGGCGTATCTGTTGGAGGCAGTCCATAAAAGGGTCGATCAGCCCGTCGAAAGCTTCGAGCGAAAGGGCGGCTATCAGGTCGGCTTTGCGTGAGATGCGGAAAGCCCGCATCAGCGCAAACACGCCATTGGCACTCATAAACTGTGTTCCGTTCAGGAGCGCCAGGCCTTCCTTGCTTTTGAGCCTGACCGGTTTCCAGGCGTACTCGTCTAATACGCCGATCGCATCCCGCTTTTTCCCTTTGTAATACACATCGCCCACGCCGATAAGGGGGAGGAAGAGGTTGGCCAGAGGCGCCAGGTCGCCCGAAGCGCCCAGCGAGCCGCGGTCGTACACGATGGGGAGGATGTCGTTGTTGAAGAAATCAAGGATGCGTTGTACGGTGATGACCTGCACGCCGCTATGTCCCAGCGAGAGTGCGTGCGCCTTCAGCAACATCATCAGGCGCACGATGACGGGGCTTACTTCCTCTCCGATGCTACAGGCATGGCTTTTCACCAGGTTTTCCTGCAATGTGCTGAGTTCGTCGGGCGAGATTGTTTTGTTGCACAATGAGCCGAAGCCGGTAGTGATTCCGTATAGCGGCCCGTCCTGCTGCTCTATTTTCCGGTCTAAGTAGTCGCGGCAATGCTGGATGCGTTTCGCCACTGCGGGGGTAAGCTCCAGCCTCATATTGCCGGCCAGTATCTTTTCTATCTTTCCGAAGGTAAGCGGTTCGGTGCCTATGTGATGTATATTACTCATAGTTCGCACTTCTCCATTCGTTTACATACCTCTTCTGCAAATGCCCGGTCTTTGATGGAGGGGAGGTTTATCCTCACGTTCCGGAGGGCGCCATCCATGGCGCAACGCGCAGTCTGGAGGGCAATCTGGGCATCGCTTGCTGCGTTGCGGTTGCCGTATTCGCCGACATAGCGGATGGAGTCTCCGGCCTGCATCAGGGTTTCGGCTACCTGCAGGGGGATGAGGGTGGCCTGCCGGGTCGCTTCTTCGATGGCCCGGTCGCGTATCTCCATCTCTGCTTCAGTCTCTTTCGGCAGTTTGAAGGCGGCGAATACCTGTTCGTAGGCCTCGCTGTCTTTATCAATATAGGTTGTCAGGCGTTCGCGCAAGGGAGCGGTTTTCTCGATAAGTTGACACATTTCGTCTTCCACGGTGGCATATTTTTTCTTCCCGATGGTGAGTCGCGCCACCATTTCTGTCAGCGACAGGGCGATAGCTCCGTTGAGTGCGGCTATGCTTCCCCCTCCGGGTACGGGTGCATTGCTGGCTGTCTTAGCCAGAAATTCTCTGATAGTTAATTCTGTCAGCATACGTTATTTTTTGTGTGTTTGGATAATTATTCAAGGCCTGTAAACTGTTCCGTCTTTGATCACACAGGCTACGCTATTCATTCCGGTATGATAGGGTAGGAAGCGGTAGGAGGGGAAGCGCAGCAGAATCAGGTCTGCTTTCTTGCCCACGTCGATGCTGCCGATCGAGCCGGCCCGTCCTACGGCTGCTGCTCCGTTGATAGTAAGTGCGATAACGGCTTCTTCGGGAGTCAGCTTCATATAGATACAGGCCAGTGCGAAGAGCAGGGGGATGGAGGCGGAGAAGCAACTCCCCGGGTTCAGGTCTGAGGCTAAGGCGACCGCGCAGCCGGCGTCGATCATTTCTCTTCCCCGTGCAAAAGGCTCGCCCAGGGAAAAGGCGGTAAGCGGCAGGAGTGTCGCTATCGTATCGCTTGCGGCTAAGCGGCGGATGCCTTCGCCGGAGGTTTGCAGGAGGTGGTCGGCGCTTACGGCCTGTAGCTTGGCGGCCAGTTCGGCTCCCCCGAAGGAGGGGCTGATCTCGTCGGCGTGCAGCTTGGGCCTCAGCCCGAATGTCGCGGCAGCCCGCAGGAGGCGCTCGCTCTGTGCCGGGCTGAAGACTGCTTTTTCGCAGAACACATCGCAGAATTCTGCCAGGCCTTCCTCCCTTACTACCGGCAATACACAGGTGATAAGGTAATCCAGATAAGCCTCCGGGCGCCCCTGGTATTCAGGGGGCAAGGCATGAGCGCCCAGGAAGGTAGGTACGATGTCGATGGGATGCCGGGCATTCAGCTTTTCCATTACGCGTAGCTGCTTCAGCTCGGTCTCCCGATCCAATCCATAGCCGCTTTTCCCTTCTACGGTGGTGACTCCCATACCGAACAGCTCATCCAGACGGGCGCCGGCGCTTTCCACCAACTCATCCAAACCGGCCGCACGTGTGGCCTGCATGGTGCTGAGTATCCCGCCTCCCCGTTCCATGATCGACATATAGCTGTCGCCGCGCAACCTCCAGGCGAACTCCTCCTCGCGGTATCCGCCAAAGACGAAGTGGGTATGGCTATCCACAAAACCGGGAAGCAAGGTTTTCCCCCGGGCGTCGATCGATACATAATCGTTTTCGTTTACCTGGGCGAGGACTTCGCGGCTGCTTCCTGTATGGGTGATGATCCCGCCGGAAATGGCTACGGCCCCGTCTTCAATCAGTCCGATATCCGCCATTTCCCGGCCTTTTCTGGCAGCGAAGCCCGAACAGCTGAGCAATTGCGCTGCGTGGAGTATCAGTAAATTCCCTTCCGTCATATACTATTCCATGATGCGTGCTTCCAATACCTGGCGGACGGAGAAGTTTTCGAGCCCCAGGTAGTAAACGGCCGTATCTACCAGGGCTTCCAGAGGCGCCAGACCGATGATTTCGCTCCCTGCAACGGCTACGCCGTAGCGACGGGCCTCGATCCGCACCAGTTCGAAAGCCCGGTAGAGAGAGGTATGCGAATAGTCTGTCATATTCATCGACACCTGTACGATGCCCCGCTCGTTCAGGGCTACTCCCATGGCTTTGCAGTAACGGAGTCCTCCGTCCAGGAAGCGCACTTTCCGGGCGATGCTCCGGGCGATGTCCAGATCGGCGGTTCTCAGATTCACATTATAGGCTATCAGGGGCATCCGTGCACCGATAGCTACTGCTCCGGCTGTCGGATGCTTCCGGCACGGCCCGAAGTCGGGTACCCATTCCGGAAGGCAGAGTTTCTCGTCTAAGCCTTCAAACCCGCCTTTGCGTATGTTTGCTAAATTCTCGCGATGAGGCGCCGAGGCCGACTTCTCGTAAAGAAAGACCGGCAGTCCGAACCGTTCTGCCACCTCCCGGCCTGTTTCTTCCGAGAGTGCTATCGCCTCCTCCATCGTACAGCCCCGGAGGGGGATAAAGGGGACTACATCGACAGCTCCCATGCGGGGATGCTGCCCGCTATGCCCGTTCAGGTCGATCAGCCCGACAGCCGTCCCGATGGCTTCCACTACGGCCGCCTGCAAGGCTCCGGGTTCTCCCACGGCAGTGACGACCATCCGGTTATGATCCGTATCGTTGCTGTAATCCAGCAGTTTGACGCCTTCTTTTGCGCGGAAGGCGCCGGCTATTTTCTCTATCTTTTCCGGATCGCGTCCCTCGCTGAAGTTGGGCACACATTCCATCAATTTATTCCAATGGCTCATATCTTTATTTTTTAATGTAGGTAATTCTGCACGGTTTGTTGTATCAGTTCCTCGCTGGCCAGGTAAGGGAGGCAGAGGTGGTAGTCTGCGCCATACGCCTGGTTGAAGGAGGCAGCCGTATGCATGGCGTTTGTGTTTCGCGCCCACGAGCGCCGGGCGACGCCTCCCATCACGTCCCAGAGGATGGCTGAGCGGAGTATTTCGTCCACCCGTCTGCTTCCGTCGAGCAGCATGGCGAAGCCTCCGTTGATGGCTTTTCCGATGCCCACACCGCCTCCGTTATGCAGGGCGACGAGGCTCATGCCCCGCGCTGCATTTCCGGCAAAACACTGCACGGCCATATCGGCCATAAGCCTGCTCCCGTCGTATATATTGGCTGTTTCGCGGAAGGGAGAGTCTGTCCCGCTTACGTCGTGGTGGTCTCGTCCGAGCATGATAGGGCCTGTCTCTCCCTTGCGCACCATCTCATTGAAGCGCAGGGCTATCTTCAGCCGGCCTTCGGCATCCTGATAGAGTATTCTTGCCTGCGTACCTACGACCAATTGGTTCCTGGCCGCCTCGCGTATCCAGTTATAATTATCCCTGTCCTGCCCTCTCCGTTCGGGGTCGATACACTGCATGGCGGCGCGGTCGGTAGCTTCCAGGTCTTCGGGTTTTCCGCTCAGGCATACCCAGCGGAAAGGGCCGTATCCATAGTCGAAAAGCTCCGGCCCCATGATATCTTCTACGTAAGAGGGCCAGATGAATCCGTCTTTTTCGTCTGTCCCGTTCCGTGAAATTTCTTTTATTCCGGCATCGTACAGGGCTTTCAGAAAGGAGTTGCCGTAATCGAAGAAATAGCTTCCCCCGGCTGTCAGCTTGCGGATGGCTTCGAAATGCCGTCTCAGGGAAGCATCTACTTTTGCGCAGAACAGCTCGCGTTGCTGCGCCAGCAGTTCGGTGCGCTCCCCGAAAGAGAGGCCGGCAGGGCAGTATCCTCCTTCGTACACGGCGTGGCAGGAAGTCTGGTCGCTCAGTAAGTCGATTGTAATACTTTGTGAACCGGCGTATTCCAGCAAGTCCACGATATTACCATAGTAGGCTACAGAGAGGGGCCGGGCTGTTTTCGCCGCTGCTGTAGCTAAGCGGAAGGCTTCTTCCGGTGCGTTGGTGGCGCATTCCACCCAGCCTTGTTTCAAACGGGTCCGGATGCGCGAATCGTCCACTTCGGCGATGATACAGGCAGCTCCGGCAATGACGGCCGCTTTGGGCTGCGCTCCGCTCATACCTCCCAGTCCGGACGAGACAAAGAGTCGCCCTCTGAGGTCTTTATCCTGCGGGATGCCTAATTTTTTCCGTCCGGCGTTCAGCAGCGTATTAAAGGTTCCGTGTACAATTCCCTGCGGGCCGATATACATCCATCCGCCGGCCGTCATCTGCCCGTAGTTGGCGACTCCCATCTGGGCAGCGATATGATGCTCACGGGGATTATCAAACATCCCTACCATCATCGAATGGGTAATGATGACCCTTGGCGCATCGGGTCTGGATTTGAAGAGTCCCAGCGGGTGTCCTGATTCGATAACCAGGGTCTGTTCCTGTGTCATCATTTCCAGATATTGTTTAATCAGGCGGTATTGCATCCAGTTCTGGCAGACCTGCCCGGTCTCTCCATACGTCACCAGTTCGTAGGGGTAAAGAGCGATATCGAAACAGAGGTTATTGTCTATCATCACCTGAAAGGCTTTTCCTTCCAGGCAGTTCCCTTTATATTGGTCGATAGGTTGGGCTTTCAGGTCTCCTTCCGGGCGGAAGCGGTATCCATAGATGCGTCCCCGGGTAAGCAGTTCGTCCATAAATTCGGGAGCCAGTGCTTCGTGCCATTCTACGGGGATGTAGCGGAGGGCATTTTTCAGCGCGACGGCTGTTTGCGGGGGAGTCAGTGAATAGCCCCGGTCAGGCGCTCTCCGTATGCCGGCTTCGAAGGCCGGATAATCAGGAAATGATGAAAGATGAGCGAACTTTGTTTTCATAATCAGGAGTAATTTATTTATCTTCTTACAGATTGTAAGTAATTCATCCGTAAACGGTGCGCAATGTATGTATTTTGCCGGGAACAGCAACTTCCCCCGGATATGTTTATTAACATAATGACAATGTTTCGCCTGCATCCGGACAAAATTTGCTCCCGTCCGGTTTTTTTTCGGACGGGAGCAAATAAAAACCGGACGGGAGCGAATTTCAATCCGTTCTTACAGCGGGAAGAGGTATGATTCTCCCCATGCCATAACGATATACGGAGGTTTTATATTAGCCATCCGCCTGAACGTAAGCCAATACGCCTCTCTGTGGTCAATCGTGTGTCCCATCTCATTTTCGTGTCCGCTAATGACTAAAGCCGGTTGGATAGCAGTAATGATTTCGTTCAATGGTCTCATCCAGCAATGAGCCAATAGTACGTCTGTTTTTACCTGATTGCGGATTTGGGCTATCCATTTCAAATCCCCGGTATTGGACTGGTCTCCGGTATGCATGACGGTTTTTCCTTCCGGTGTGACGATAGCATATACATTATTCAGCATATCATCCTGGTGTCCGGGGAAGACATAAAAAACGAGCGGCGCTTTCAGTCCGGGCAAACTGAAGGATTCTTTTACCACAGAAGCGCCGCGAATGGGTTTGATACAGGGAGATTCATTTTCCCACAGCCCGGTAGGAACAATTACCGGTTTGTTTTGTTCGCAGAACATTTTTGCAACGCTAAAGTTTGCGTGATCACCGTGGGCATGGGTGACAAAGAGGATATCGCATTGGCTGACAATCGACCTCATCAAAGAATCAGTAAAAAAAGGCTTCTCTTGACTTCCTCCTTTGATCAGGTCGATACCTATAGTGATTGTAGGTGTCCGGACAATGAAGCCATGATTATAAAAACGGAAGAAGCGTATTTCTTTCGGATTTTTCTCTTTTTTAAGTGCATCAACAATTCTTTGTCCCACAAATTCCATATACCGGTAAAAAGCTTCTCCTTTATCTGAATGGGTGTCGTGTAACAAGGCATCCAGTGCCGATAGTGCCAATTTGCGTTCAATACCCGCTTCCGGCACAGGTGGGTAGGTATCCAGCACTTTATAGGCTTGTTCAAAGATAAAAGACGCCTGATCCTGAAGGTAAAGTTCACTGTTTCCCCAATAGTCTGATCTTTGCTGGGCAGATAATTCTGAAAGAGGAGACAAAAGCAGCAATACAAACAGTGTTAGTCCTAAAATAGATTCATTTTTATTCATACATGATTTTATTTTACATTTATATTATCAATAGCCCGGATTTTGCTCCAATTCCGGATTCAAATCAATTTCCGTATAGGGTATAGGCCAATAATAATCGCGTGCCGGATTAAAATGTCTGGTTTCAATCACAGCGCCCGTATAAGGTGCTATTGAGCAGGTATGTACGCTTGCATTCATATCTGTTTCAATGGTTTTCCAGCGGCGGATGGCATAGAAATAATCATCTTCTCCCGCCATTTCTATCCGTCGTTCCAGTCGTATGGCCTCCCGCATCTGTTCTTTTGTCAGCCCGTCGGGCAGTGGAGGCATATTTACCGATTCCCTGCCTCTCACCTCGTTGACCGTCCGGTACACTTTCTCATCAGGCGCTGCCAGCAATTCGTTCAGCGCTTCCGCATACATCAGCAACACATCGGCATAGCGCAAAACTACATACGGAATATCTGAGGTAGAAAGTGCTCCTGTTGTAGTAGCCGTGTATTCCGTATATTTAATAAAACCATAACCAGTTTGGTGCAGATCGGATGCGTCGGCAATTCGGTTTCGCCAGGGTTTCCCGATCCAGAGAATCGTTTGGTTAAACCTCGGATCGCGGTTTTCGTAAGGATTGGCAGAGTCATACAAGGGGCTTTCTGTGATTGATTTTCCGTCAATCATTTGATAGGCATCAATCAGTTCCTGTACAGGAGCCTGCACATTATACTGGGCGTGAATAATGTCGTAATCGCAGTTTGTATTCGGGTATTTCCAACGGACATCAAAAATAACCTCGGAATTACCTGTGTTTGCTTGTCTGAAAATGCCGTTATAATCAGGAAACAATTCATAGCGATTGAGGGCAAATAAACTTTCACAAGCGCCTATCGTTCCGGAGTAATCCAAATCCTGCAGCAAGACCTTCGCTTTCAATGCAAATGCTGCGCCTTTGGTTGCTCTGCCGTCCTGCTCTGAAGGATATTTAGTTTCGAGTGCAGGCACAGCTTCGTCCAGGTCTTTCAGTATTTGTGCTTTTACTTCTTCGTACGAAGCACGGGCTAACCGGCTGTGTTCTTCTACATTGGGAGGTGTCAGCACTAAAGGCACACCATTGAATACGACATTCATCTTATGATAATAAAGCGCCCTTAAGAACTTTGCTTCAGCGATGAGTCTTGTTTTTAATTTTTCATCCATGCTGATGCCGGTAATTTTATCTATCACATTATTGCACCGGCCGATGCCACGGTAGCAACCTCTCCAGGTAATCAGATTCATGCCCAGAGTAGTAGCTGATTGAGAGCCTATAGCAAAATCATGTGTATTGTAAAGATTGTCCTTATGATAAGCATTAGGGGTCATGCATTCATAATTATTGATTGCTGCTCCTGCTCCGCCGTTGCCATATAAATCCGCATCGTTTAATGCACGATAACAGCCATTTACAGCTTCTATTGCCTGGTTTTCCGTTTGCCAATATGCGTCGTCTCTGAAGAAATCTGTTGCGTCAATATTCATCATATCATTACAGGCAGAAGCTACACAACATACATAGATAATCATTATCCTGGCGACAGCTGCATTTATATTCGTTTTCATACAATCTATTTTAAATATATTAAAAATCAAAAGTTTAAATTGATTCCACCTGTAACCGTTCTGACGGAAGGATATTTGTTCAAACTCTCCACCGAAACATCCTGTTCAGGGTCAAAATCGGTCATTTTAGTGAATGTAAGCAAATTTTGTCCATTGATAAACAGTTTCAATCGTTTTACTCCTGCCTTGGTTAAGAATCCCAGGTTTGGGAAATCATAAGCCAACTGTATATTTTTCAGGCGCAAATAAGAAGCATCCTGTAACCAGAAATCGGATGGGGAAAAGTTCTCTGCCGTGTATCCATGCCGTGTTGTGATGCGAGGTAAGGGAGCATCGGGATTTTCAGGCGACCATGAATCAGTAATCCATTTCTTGGTGAGTCCTGCGCCATTATTATAAGGCAGGATTAGATTTCCGGTTAACCAGACGCTGATGTTTTGTACTCCTTGCCATACCGTTGTCAGCGAGAAACCTTTGTAGCTACCTCCGATATTAAACCCATAGGTGTAATCGGGGAAGGAATTTCCTGCAATATAGCGGTCGTCACCGTCAATCTTCCCGTCATTGTTCCGGTCTACATATTTCACATCTCCCAAACCGACTCTGCTGGTAATCTTCGGACTGGAATTTAAGTCGTCTTGTGTCCGGAACAAGCCGTCTGTCTGGTAGATGTACCACGAATCAATAGCATATCCTTCCTGGGTAATCCTTGATCCGGAATAAATAATTTCTTCTTTCAGGTCGATTACTTTATTTTTTATTTTTGTAAGATTGAAACCTGCCTGATAAGAAAAATCTCCGATCCGGTTGTTATGATTGAGCGATAATTCGAAGCCGGTATTATCTACTACAGCAATGTTGGAAGTAGGGCCTCCCAAAGCGCCTACCTGTGCCGGAAGGGTTACTTGCCGCAGAATACCATCCGTACGCCTGTGGAACAAATCAAATTCTCCGGACAATATGCCATTGAAGAATACCCAGTCTATCCCCCCGTTCATCATAGTGGTAGTTTCCCAACTGATCCGCTCATCTTTCATTTGTGTAATGGCTGAGCCGGCCTGATAAGTCTCTCCAAAAGGATAACCGATGCCTAAAGCTATGGAGTTGACAAATTGGAAACGTCCTATTTCCTGATTACCAATGCTGCCATACGATATCCTGATTTTTAACGCATCTATCCATTCCTCTGCCTGCATGAAAGATTCTTCCGAAATGCGCCATCCGGCTGAAAAAGACGGGAAGAAGCCCCAGCGATATCCGTCGGCAAAACGGGAAGAACCGTCGAAGCGTCCGTTCATCTCAAATAAGTATTTGTCCTGATAAGCATATTGCATTCTTCCGAAATAAGACAATAATACGTCTTTGGCTGATGTTCCTGAGATGGCATTCATAACATTACCAACCGACATTTCCTGTAAATCATTGGAAGAAGGAAATTCCGTTTTGGAAGCACCTAAATTATTGGTCATGTATTGATCCATGCTTGTACCTACCATTGCCAGCAGGTCGTGTTTTTGCTTGAATATTTTTTTATATGTCAGCAATTGTGTGGTGTTCAATCGCTCATCCTTCGTCCGGTTATCCCATAGCTGAGCTGTCGCCCGCCATGTCCACGACGGTTCTCCTTCTCTGATTGGATATAAGGTGATTTGTGGATACCATACTTTCCCGTAATATTGTCTTTCGGTAGCCGACGCATTCAGGTTGTAAGTCAAGCCATCAAACAATTCCAGATTCAGATTGAAATTAAGCATGAGCCTGTCGGTAATCTCTTTACGGTAGAACTCTTCCGCCATTACCACAGGATTTTCGTATGAGTTCTGACCGGGAGTCAATATTCTTCTATTGGGCCAGGTTCCATCCGGCAATTTACCGAGTGGTTGTATCGGTACCATCCGGAAGATACGATTCATCCCGTTTTCCATTCCGTATGCGAGATTATCCACATCCCAGCGGTTCGCCATAATGCCACCTTCAATAGATAAACGTTTGGTTATTTCCGAGTTGATTCGTAAATTAGTGGCATAGCGCTTTGTGCCGCTACCTAACACAACTCCTTTCTGGTCAAGAAAGCCTCCGGAAAGGCTGTATTTTGTTTTTGATGTTCCACCGGAGAAACGCAGGTTATGTTCCTGAACAAACGCCTGGCGGAACATCACATCCATCCAATCCGTATTAGGATATAATTGACTGGTAGGATTTGTACGAAATTCATTGATTTGCTCTTCGGTATAGTAAGGCGATCCTCCCTGGTTCACGATTGCCTTATTATAATATTCCATGAAATCTGCAGAATTACTCACTGCGTCGGGCAAGAATGTTGCTTCCTGGAAACCCAGGTAATTGCTGTACTCTACGGATGATTGGTCTGTCTTCCCTATCTTGGTTTTCACCAGAATGATACCATTGGCGGCGCGTGATCCGTAGATAGCCGTTGATGCAGCATCTTTCAGTACACTAATGCTTTCGATATCATTTGGATTGATATCATTCAGGGGATATTCCACGCCATCAACCAACACCAGCGGATTGAGTTTAGCAGCTCCCCCGATGGTTCCAATCCCTCGGATACGGATCATGGCTGCATCAGCTCCAGGTTGCCCACCGACTTGGTTTACATAAAGACCCGGCACGCCTTGCAAGGCCTGGGTTGCATTGGTAATGGGCCTGTTTTCCAATTTTTCACGGTCCACAACGGCTATCGAACCAGTTAGATTACTTTTCTTCTGAATACCGTAACCGATGACGACTACTTCTTCCAGAGCCTGCAGATTTTCCATTAATTGGATATTGATTTCACTTCGGTTTCCGACCATAATATCCTGCGGTAGATATCCGATGTACGAAACCACTATAACAGAAGAGGCTGATTGGATATTCAGAGAGTATTTACCATTGATATCGGTGATAATACCGTTTGTTGTCCCCTTTTCTATCACATTAGCGCCGATAATAGGTTCTCCACGGTTGTCGGTGACTATTCCCTTGATATTGTGGGTTTGCTGTTGTAACAGATTGGACATGCCCCTTTCCTTTTTATAAATGACGATATGTTTCTCGTCTATGGTATATGACAGATTCTGCTCCGATAGTATTGCATTTAATACGCTCCTCACGTCTTGATTTTTTGCATTTACAGAGATAATCTTGTTCAGGTTTATTTCTTCGTCCCTGTACCAGAATGAGAAACCGGTTTGTTGTTTTATGGCATCTAACACCTCCTGCGTAGATACATTCAACAGATTTAAGTTTACTTCCACTTTCTGGGAATGGCTGGTAGGGGTAAAAGCACAAAAGGTCGCTATTATTAATAATATTACGGACAATTTCATATTATTAAAGATTTTATCGCAAAAAAGATTGGTAGAATTATGCATTCTATGTGATAATAAATTCATACTTTTGCATGGATTTTAGAGTTATAATTAAGTAAAAGTAGTTCTCACTAAAGTCATTTAAAACGGAAGATGTGGGTAGCATTTTCCGTTTTTTTCGTTTTTTTATTTATTTCCCATAGGCAGATAGATTTTATAATTAGACTTCTTTGTTTGCATATTTGTTGTTAATCTGATATTTGTACCTGATCGTTTACTATCTTGTAATGCATTCGTTTGTCTGCTGTTATAACATTCAAAACCTGCTCCAGACTTTCTTTACGGATAAAATCCCCGGTATAAATGATATGTTTTAATTTATCGGAGGTAATATTTATATGTACATTAAAATGACGTTCTAATTGCCGGGCAATATCCTCTAATGTCATGCTGTTAAAATAGAAATTGCCTTCTTTCCAGGCTGTATAGAGGCTTGAGTTTACCTGTTTTCTCGAAAATGTCAGACTGGATTTATCAAAAAGGAGCTGTTGACCGGTATTTATCCGGAGACTATTCTTTTGGTTTTCAAGATTTATTTCAACACTCCCTTCTTCCAATGTTATTGTTATGTATTTTTCTTCTTCGTAGGCTTTCAGATTAAATTTCGTACCCAATACTTGTAGCATAACATTCCCTGCTTTTACAATAAATACCTGATAGGTATTATGTATGACCTCAAAGAATGCTTCTCCTTCAATTTCTACTTCTCTGTTTTTGCCAGTGAAGGCAGTTGGATATTTTAAAGTTGTTCCGGCATTGAGAATGACTTTTGTCCCGTCTGATAAAACAATGGATGACTGCATACCCAAAGGATTTACCAACTGAACAATCTGCTTGTTCAATTGCCTGTATCCCTGTTTGTAGGCAATATAATTGCTGACACATAACAATAAAACAACCGAAGCTGCGGCTAAGCTGATTTTTATCCGGACAGAACGACGGATGGCTTTATTTATGCGCAAATGTACTTGATTCAATATGGATTCACGTATTTCTTCACCCATGGCAGATATGTCTGGAGAAACTTCGATTCGCTCAATAAGTTCACAAATATCCGTTTTATCGGATAATGTTTCTCCTGAATTCCTGCCGGAGCATTCATCTGTTGAACCATTTGTTTTGTCTTCTGTGCTACTCATTCCTTATGTTTGTTATAAAGAGGAGCCGGGAATATTCGTTTTCGTTTAAGCCAAATAGGATTTTTAACCAAATTTAATGGTTTGCCCTGAGGTTGGGGTAATAAGGTTTGATGGCTTCAGTTATTTTTTCTATAGCTATTTTCATCTGGGCCCGGACCGTACTTTCTTTTATGGATAGTATCTCGGCGACTTCCCTGGCTTTTAACCCTTCTGACCGTATCATTAAAAATATGATACGGCATCTTTCAGGTAATTCATTTATTGTCTTAGTCAGAAGTGTTTCGATTTCCTTGTTTATTATCTCGTCTTCAGGAGATACTTCTTCACTTTTTTCTAAAAGAATGGGAATTTCTTCTAATGATAAAAAAGAAGAAAAATTCTGCTTCATAAAACGAATGGATTTATTCCGCGCAGTAATATAGAGGTAAGTATTGATGTTTTCAATATCTTTCAATCGTTTACGGGATTGCCAGATTCCGTAAAAAACGTCTGCTACCACTTCCCGGCAGGATTCTTTGTCTTTCAAAAAATAGTAAACAAAACGGAACACCTGTTCATAATAGATATTGTAAAACATATCGAAAGAACCTCTCTCATCATTAGCAACTGAATATAGAAGATTCATACATATTATCCCTTTTTATTGTACACTTTATGAAGTGTAAATGTACATGAGATTTTTTGAATCCCCAATAAATGTCTTTAAATAAACATGACAAAATTGTTACTTTTTTGTTGATGTGCAGTAGAACCGGAGCAGGGGAGGGCAATAAAAAAAGTTTGCTCCCGGAAAAGGGAGCAAACTTTTTTTAGGGAAAAAGCCTGAAAGCTTTATCTATTTTCTCTTTGCTAATGTAGCTGCTTTTTTGGCAATTTTGCGCTTTTGTATTTCGTAAGCGATAGGAGTGGCTACGAACAAGGTGGAATACGAGCCTAAAATGACTCCGATCAGAATAGCGAACGTAAAGCTGCGGATGGTACTGCTTCCCAGAAGGAAAATACAGACGACAACCAACAACGTGGAGAACGAAGTGCTGAACGTACGCGAAAGGGTGGAGTTCAGGGCGTCGTTGATGACCTGATAACGGTCTCGCTTCGGATACAACCCGATTGTCTCGCGGATACGGTCGAATACCACCACCGTATCGTTGATTGAGTACCCGATGATTGTCAGCACGGCAGCAATGAATGTCTGGTCGATCTCCATTGAGAAAGGCATCAGTTTCCACAAAAGCGAGTAGAAAGCAATGATGCATAAGGTCACTACAAGCACCGACACAAACGTCCCCACAGAGAAAGCAACATCCCTGAATCGCAGCAGGATATACAACGACATACAGATCATGGCGAAGAACACAGCCAGGTAGGCGCTGTTCTTAATGTCGTCGGCCATGCTGGGCCCTACTTTCTGCGAACTTTGTATGTTCTCGCTCGTGAATTGTTCGAGGGTCGTTCCTTCCTGGAGCAGGGGTTTCAGGCCTTCGTACAATTTAGCGGTTATTTCGCTGTCCACATTGGGATCGGAATCTTCTATCTTATAGTTAGTGGAAATGCGTACCTGCTCCGGCTTGCCGATTGTAATTACACTTACTGCCCCGTCCAGATGCTCGTCCAGCAATCCGCGCACTTCTCCCGTGTTAACGCTCTGGTTGAAACGGACGACATAGTTGCGCCCGCCGGTAAAGTCGATGCCATTGTTCAAGCCTATCGTTGATAACGACAGAACTCCTAAAACGATAATTCCTATCGGTATCAGATAGCCTATTTTCCGTATGCCCAAGAAGTTGATTTTCGGTTCCAGCAGGAAGTTCTTCGTCAGGGAGGTGGTAAACGTCAGTCTCTTTATCTTGTCTTTGGCCAGCAGGGCTTCATATACGATACGGGTCAGGAACACAGCCGTAAGGAAGGAAGCGAACAGACCGATAATCATTGTCGTGGCAAATCCGCGGATAGGCCCCGTACCGAAGTAGAACAATACGACCCCCGTAATGATAGAGGTAAGATTCGCATCGAAGATGGCTGAGAATGCGTTGCTATACCCGTCGGAAATAGCTTTCGCCAGTCCTTTCCCGGCCCGGAGTTCTTCCTTCGTGCGCTCATATATCAGCACATTTGCGTCGATGGCCATTGCCAATGTCAACACCATACCGGCAATACCGGGCAAGGTGAGTACGGCCTGGAACGAAGCAAGCACACCCATCGTGAAGAAGATATTGACAAGCATGGCGCAGTTGGCAATCATACCCGGCACCAGGCCATAGAACACGCACATATAGGTCATCAATACCAGCAGGGCAATGATGAAGGAGATCACCCCGGCATTGATAGCTTCCTGCCCCAGCGAAGGCCCTACGACATCTTCCTGTACGATATTGATAGAGGCGGCCATCTTACCCGACCTCAGCACATTGGCAAGGTCTTTCGCTTCTTCGGGAGTGAATTGCCCAGTGATCTGTGAACGTCCGCCGGTGATTTCATCGTTTACGCGGGGAGCTGAATAAACCAGATCGTCCAGGATAATAGCAATGTATTTTCCTATATTATCTTTTGTCAGGCGCGCCCAGGCTTTAGCCCCTTCGGCGTTCATGGTCATCGAAACTTCCTGCTCGCCCTGACGCCCTACCTGCTGCTGTGCGAAGTCGGCTGAGGCCGTGGTTACTACGTCTCCTCCCAGGGCGGGCGTACCGTCGCGGTTCGACTTGATGGCGTATAATTGATAAAACTGCTCATCATCGCTCATCGCCTTCACGCTCCATTTGAATGTGAGGTAGCGGGGCAAAAGGTCTTTCACCTGTTTCCGGCTGAGAAGTTCGTCTATTTTGGCCATATCCGATGCTTGAGCGTAGCCTACTACGGGGCCGGGCACAATCTGTCCGTTATAGTTATTGATATTCAGGAGGGCAAACAAAGGATGTTGTCTGGCAAATTCTTCGAGCGACTGTGCCTGTTGCTGCGCGTTGGCTGCTTCCGGTGTAAGCTGGGCTAATAAAGAATCGGCTTCGCTTGCCGGAGGGGTCGTCTGGTCGCCGGCCTGTTCGTTGGTCTGATTTCCGGCAGGCGTTTCTTCTTCCCCGGCTTGTTCTCCGGAGGAGGTCTGTGCTGCCTGAAGCGTAGCCAGCAAATTATCAGCAGCTATCAGAGACTGATAAATATCCGCCAGGTCAAATGTTTCCCAGAATTCCAGGTTTGCGCTTCCCTGCAGGAGCTTACGCACACGTTCGGGCTCTTTTACGCCCGGCAGTTCCACCAGGATACGCCCCGTTGTTTCTAATCGCTGGATATTGGGAGATACAACCCCGAAGCGGTCGATACGTGTACGCAAAACATTGAACGAGTTGTCGATGGCGCTCTTCAATTCATCTTTCAGAACAGCAGTAACCTGGGCATCTGAACTCTGCGGCGTTATTTTCTCTCTTAAATCGAATGTACTGAATATGGCCGACAGGCGTGCACCGGGGTCCAGTTTTTTGTACTCATCGGCAAACAGGTCGATAAAGTCGCTCTGGCTGGAAGCTTGGCGTGCATACGCCGAGACCAGTGCCTTGTTGAAGTTCTCATCCTGATTGTTGTTAGAAAGCGAACGGATCACATCGGCCACATTCAACTCAAGGATGACATTCATCCCTCCCTTTAAGTCAAGGCCTAAAGTGACTTCCATTTCACGACATTCCTTCAATGAGTAGCCCGGCCAGAACGACAAGCCCGGCCAGACTTTTTTAGTAGCTAAAGAGTCTAAATAGGCACTCTCTTTCGCGGGGTCTCCTGCTGCATACTCCGTTGCTTTGCTGTTGTAATGCGCCGTCACAAACGAGAATGACAGATAAAACAGACACACAAGCGTAAGCAATACCGAGAAGACTTTTACAAATCCTTTGTTTTGCATTTGAATCTTGTATTTATATTATGTATTATTTATTTTATTTTTCACAGGCTGCAAATATAGGCTTTTTTTCTTTCCCAAAGAGCAAAAGCAGGAATAATGTCTCTGCATTTCATATTTTCGCTCCCGGCGGAGGTACCCGGCAAAAGGCCTTTATATCTGCGAATAAGGCAGGGGCGAAAGCAGCAGATTCCGGTTGTCGGTAGCTGTATGGGCATATTCGGGTAAGGCCCGGATGCGATTCCAGTCCGGATGGGCGCTGAACTTTCTCCAGGCTTCGTTGCGTGACGCTTCGTCTTTATACCAAGTGAGATAGATAAGCGAGGGCATACGGGGGCCTGCCAGTACTTCGCCGTAGCAGACGGAATGGATGCCTACCTGGTCGAAAACAGCAATCTCATCGGCATTAAACATCTTCACTTTCCGCTGGTTGGCTTCTTCATTCGGACTTTTGTAGTTGCGAAACTCGAACAAGGTACGGCTCTTATCCGGTGCAATCAGTTGAGGTACCCGGTCGAAGGCTTCACAGAGGAACGTTTCGAAGCCGGAATAGACCGGACTGACGGCGCTTGTGTCGTAAAAAGGCTGGGCTTCCTTCCTGAACCCGGCATCTTTCCAGATGTCGAGCTTGACCTTGTGGTAGGTAAGGAGGTTGGGATAGACAAAGAGGTAGAAGCGTTGTATGCTCTCTGTCTTCTGATACGGGGCAAAAGCGCCTACGGTGATTTTCTTGCGGTTGTACGCAGGGATGAGTACGTCCCGGTAAAACGTATCTAAATCAGCATTTTCTGTAGGCAAGGTATAGATGCGCCATTCGAAAATTGCTTTTTCTTCAGCCTCTGATAGGGTAGGAGAGGCAATCCCCTTTAATGCAGGTACGGTAGCGAGTAATCCTGCCATTTTCATAAAGTTTCTTCTTTGCATAGCCTGAAAGGATTAGAATTAAGTATTTATAATGGAATTGCTCCAAAGATACGAATACTTTTCATTCGCAGGCTAATTCTTTTCTCTTTTTGAAACAGACGCTGCTCATCGGACGGAAAAGAATCAAGGGGATCAGTGCTTACTATTTAGGCATTGTCAGGAAATAAACGTTACAAAAACCTGGATTGCTTCCCAGGGCGTTGCCGCTGGGCTGGGATATACCGGGATTCAGCCCGGAAAAACTTCCCGTAGAGGAACAGAATAAGAGTCAGCGTTTGAAGTTTTTTATTGTCCGACCCGGGTCAAACAGCTGTCCGACCCGGGTCAGACAGCTATTCGACCCAGGTCGGACAGCTGTTTGACCCAGGTCGGACAACAAAAAACAGCCGATATCGAAAAAAGAAAGGTTAAATTCCATGGGAGCGGCATCCATGATTTACTTCCTCACGGCTAAACTCAAATTTAATTATCGATAGCGGATGTTCCAGGTTGATTGCAAAAGAACAAATCAAATGTAACACGTTTTTATAAAAAAGTGTTATCTTTGTGGACGGATAATTAAAGAACTCATGAACACTCTACCTTTGTTTATTTTGTTGATTTACGCCTTGTATGAAGGACTTCTTCATGCCTTTGAAGCCGACCACATACTGGCTGTTACGAATATCGTGTCGCAACGCAATAAAATTTTTCCTGCGCTAAAAGACGGGATTTTATGGGGATTAGGGCATACGTCCACGATTTTTCTGATTGGAATCATCATGATTTTCTTCAAGGTAAACATCCCCGACAGTTCGTTCTCCTATTTTGAGGCTGCCGTAGGATTGATGCTCATACTGGTGGCATCGTATCGCCTTTACGTTTTTTTCAAAAAAGAACGTTCCGAAACCGTGCACACGCATAAGCATGAACATGCCGGAGAAAACCGTATGCCCCATATCCATGTACATTTCAGGAATGAAAACCTTCATAAAGCTTCTTATGGCATCGGTCTGGTTCATGGTCTGGCTGGAAGCGGTGCTTTGGTGGTGTTGGTAATGACTCAGATTAAAACTTTGACAAGCAGCCTGTTGTATTTGGCGATATTCGGCGTCGGCTCAATAATCGGGATGACGCTTGTCGCGGGAGTATTCAGTGTCCCATTTTCTAAAAAACTGATTAATTTGAGATGGCTGCGTACGGCATTGGTGCTCGTATCGTCGGTTTTGTGTTTTGCCTACGGTTGTTATGTGGTTTATATTAACTTGACAAATGGATAAATTAGAAAGTTTAAGACATACGATTGCTTCTTATGGAAAACTCTGCGTAGCCTATTCGGGCGGCGTTGATTCGTCGTTTTTAGTACATATTGCATACGAAGTGTTAGGCAATGACGTCTTGGCAGTTCTGATAGATTCGCCTGTTTTAGCACGTCGCGACAAGAACAATGCGATTGCCTTGCTTGAGAAACAGGGCATACCATATGAAGTGGTGGAAGAAGATCCGTTTGCCTCTGCCGAATTTGCTGAAAACAGCCGTATGCGCTGTTATTTCTGCAAGAGAAACAATTATACACTGATACTGGAAGTTGCTCATAAACATGGTATCACATGCGTTGCCGACGGACAAAATGCCGACGATGCACAGTCGCAATACCGTCCCGGACTGAAAGCCGGACGTGAAATAGGAGTCATAAGTCCTTTGGTTGATTGCGGACTGACAAAGGAAGCCATTCGCCGCTACAGCCGCGAACTGGGCGTAACGACGTGGAACAAGCCGGCCAACGCCTGCCTGTCGTCACGGATTCCGTATGGTTTTGAAATCACAAAAGAACGGCTATCCATCGTAGAGGCGGCTGAAGAAACATTGCGCAAACGTGGTATGGAAGGCTGCCGCGTGCGCTGGCACGGAGAAATCGCCCGCATCGAAGCGCCGCGCAGTTACTTTGACGCCATACTCGGTACACCGGCAATAACCGAAGAAATCAAAACATT